>JBCCER010000066.1:0-21763 GCA_039030175.1 Pseudomonadota bacterium | reverse complement strand
GGAGCCGTGGTGAAGGCAACTGAATCACGGTTGAAGGAGACAGAGGCCTCACCTGCGCGAACGTCGTTGACCGGAACCTTCGTGGCCACCAGTTCGGGCGAGATGAGGTTACCCGCGACACCGCCAGCGTCGATGTGGAACGCTTGCCGGTTCGGCCGGTGAACATGGTAGTTGACAGTGGCAACGCGCGGCATGGAGGCCTCCTGGAAAAGGACCTTGTTTGGTTTGCGGTAAAGCGATGACGGCGTCTTTCCCGTCGTCGAGAATCCAAAATATGGTTTGCAAATCCGATATAAATGCCCCCCCAATAGGAATTAGAATTCGGGATTTGGATATAATTCGTGGACACCCAAAGCCTTCGCCTGTTCGTTTTGGCGTGTGAGAAGCTGAACATCAGTGCGGCCGGCCGGACCTTGGGTATGGCCCCCGCCGTCGCGAGCGCCAGGCTGGCAAAGCTAGAACACGCGGTCGGGGCCGATCTGCTGCACCGGTCGACCCGCAAGGTTTCGCTGTCGCTGGAGGGCGAGGAGTTCTTGCCGTTCGCGCGTGAGATCATCGCGCAGGAAGATGCCGCGCTGGCCGCACTGGGAAAGGGTCAACCGAAGGCGACCGGCACCCTCCGCTTCACAGCGCCGAGCACCTTTGCCCAGCAATACATCGTGCCGATCTTGCCTGAATTCCTGCAGCTTAACCCGGAGGTCACGCTGGACCTTCGGCTGTCGGATACGCAGTTCGACCTTATCGAAGGCAGCTTCGATTTGGCGCTGCGCAATTCGGCACTTGAGGACACCAGCATGAAAGGGCGCAAGTTGGCCGATGACAGGCGCATCCTATGCGCCTCACCGGACTATCTGAAGCAGCACGGCGTGCCCACCCATCCTTCCGATCTCGCCGATCACACGTTGATCGCGTTTAAAGACAGAACGATAAAGCCTTTGTCGGGGCCGCATGGTGCGGCGGCAAGTTTCGACCCTCGACAGTCTCAATGTCAGCTGATCATCGATGATGGTCTTAGCCATAAGCTCGCGACGGTGGCCGGCGCGGGCATCTCGATCAATTCCGTGTGGAGTGTTCACAAGGATCTCGCCGTTGGAACCCTGGTTCGTGTCCTGCCCGACTACGAGGTTGCCGATCGGTCTGTGCTCTGGCTGATCTATCCGAAGGCCAATGTCCTGTCCGCGAAAGTGCGCGTCTTGATGGATTTCCTGATCGAGAAGATCGGCAAATCCCCGCCCTGGGAGGCCTGAGACAACCGAGGCTGGATCACGTCGATGATCCTAGGTTTGATCTTAGCTCTGGGCGGTCCCTGCCCGCCGATAGATGCTCATTACGACCCCGTTGGCGGTTTGGGCAGACTTCACCAGCGACAAGTCCCTGCGCTCGGTCTGCGGCCCAAAGAGCTGGGCCCCCGTCCCGACAACCACCGGAAAGGTCCAAAGACGAAACTCGTCGATGAGATCATAGGCGATCAGGGTTTGAATGAGCGCACGACTGCCGTGGACTTGGATCAGCGGGCCGTCCATCCGCTTTAAGCGCCGGACTTCCTCGGGGATATCGCCGCTAATCGGCGCGGAGTTCTGCCAGGCCAGGTCCGTCATGGTCGAGGTCACCACATATTTGCGGGCCTCGTTCAGCATGCGCGATTCCGGATCGTCGGCGCCGTTTTCAGGGAAGTGGCTGGCAAAGAGTTCATAGGTCTTGCGGCCAAACAGGATGTCGTAGGGTTCCGACATTGCCTCCGCGCGTACCTGCGCCATCACTTCACCCCAATAGGGCGCCGCCCAGCCGCCTTGGGTGAAACTGCCGGAGGGATCTTCCTTAGGCGAGCTCGGTCCCTGCATGACGCCGTCCAGGGTCATGAAGGTGAGGATGGCAAGGTCTCTCATCTTAGAGCCTTTCTCGAAACTGCTTATGGTCTGCACCGTCTTATCAAGGTTTTGGGCAAGGAGGGCGTCGCGCCGCAATGCCGGGCGCATCGCAAGCGACGGTCGACGCAGTCCCAAGGCCTTGATAAGACGGCCCTTCGGGTCGCCACCAGGACCACGATTGCCGTGTCGCGCCGGCTTGACGATGCCTCCAGCATCGCCTGCGCCGCCGCTCCTAACACTCGCGGTCCTGGTGGCGATGCAGACCGTAAGCAGTTTCGAGACAGGCTCTTGGGCCCTCCCAGCGACGATCACGCGATTCGGACATGTGCGGCGCCGGCGAAGCGCTCAAGGCTGTCGAGCGCCCTTTCCCAACCATCCTCGTGGATCGTGCAGGCTGCATCCGACGGCAGCTTTTCGTGACGAATGACGATCTCGGTCGCGCCTGGCGCTTCGTCGAACTGGAAGCTCACCCGCATGGGGATGTTCTCCAGCGGATCCGGCGGTTGCCAGATCCAGGATTGGACGATGAGGGCCGGCGGCTCGATACGCTCAAAGCTGCCCGCAACAACGGGCTGCCTTCCATCCGGCATCGAATAGCGCAGCCTGAATTCACCGCCGGGTACGAAGTCGAACGTTTCGGCCTCAACGGAGATGTCCGCGCTGGGTGTGAACCATCGCACCAGCAGATCTCGCCTGCTGAAAGCTTCAAAAAGCTTCTCGCGCGGAGCCGGAATCGTTCGGCGGACCACCAGCGGGCGTTCGGTTTCGCTCATGCGTCCGTCTCCGACGGTTCCATGGTCTGAACGAAGTCCTCCAACCGCTTCAGGGTGCCTTGCCAGAATCTCTCATGCCGGGCGATCCAATCCTCCGCCTCCTTCATCGGTGCGACCTCCAGCCGAAACCAGTGGGTTCGGCCCTCGACCCGGCGGCTAACGAGCCCAGCCTGCTCCAACACCTTCAGATGCTTCGAAATCGTGGGCTGAGCGACGTCGAAGGGCGCTCTCAGCTCATTGGCCGATAGGGCACCGCCCGTCGCCAGCATCGACAGCATCCGCCGCCGCGTGCCGTCGCCGAGGGCATGAAATGTGCGGTCCAGGGGTTGGTGGTATTGAATAGCCATATGGCTATATACCAGCGCCGAATTCTGACGGTCAATGCCCAACCCGCCACAATTCAGCGCTGAATCGCCAAATCACCCTCGCAGAAGCGCCATTGTGCCCCTATCTGCACGGTTTGGGCCGGCGATGGGCGCTGGCAAGGACCGCAACAATCGAAGGGGCAACCCATGACCACGCACCGCGACGAGATCCGTATCGACATCGTATCCGACGTGGTCTGCCCCTGGTGTATCGTCGGTTATCTGCGCCTGAAACCCGCCATGGAGGCGATGGCCGACAGTGTGAATTTTTCCGTGCACTGGCATCCGTTCGAATTGAACCCGCACATGCCGCCGGAGGGTCAGAATCTCGCCGAGCACCTGCAGCAAAAATACGGCTCAACGCCTGAGCAAAGCCAGGCCAACCGCCAGCGGCTGATCGATGCCGGCGCGGAGCTTGGCTTTGAGTTCCGGTTCACCAAGGACTCGCGGACCTACAATACCTTCAAGGCTCATCAACTACTGCATTGGGCTGGCGAGCAAGGGCAGGACACCGCGCTCAAGCTGGCCCTGTTCGATGCCTATTTCACCGATCAGAAAGACATCGGCGACGAGGCCGTGCTACTCGACGCGGTCGAAAAGGCAGGCCTCGACCGGGAGGAAGCCGCCCCGGTACTGTCGGACCAGCGCTTTGCCGAGACGGTGAGAACCCAGGAAAACTATTGGACCAGCCAGGGCATCCATGGCGTGCCGGCCTTCATCTTCAACAGCCGCTATCTGGTGTCCGGCGCACAGGAAACCGCCGTGTTCACGGATGTTTTCAACAAGCTGCTGACGGAAAAGGCCGCCTAACCTGGCGGCGCGCTGCGCACAAATAGGCCCATCGCGCATACCACCAGCGTGATCGCCGCCGTAACGGCAAAGACAATCGTATAGCTTGATGTCGCGCTGAGTACCGCGCTGGCGATCGCAATGCCCGTCGTTGCGCCCAGCAGTTGCGTGGCTAGCGAAATCCCACTCGCTTCGCCGCGCTGCTCTCGCCCGGCAATCGCCATGATCGTCTTGCGCGGCGGCGCCATGATCAGCGTCATCGTCGCCCCCCACAAAACTAAGGCAGGCAGCATGACCCAGTAGCTCTCGAGCGCGATGGCAATCGCCGTCCAGACGAGGCAAAGCCCGGTGGCCGCCATGCCGATCTTCGTGACGACGACCGGGTCCATCCGGTCCGCCAAGCGGCCGCTATAGGTCGCCAGCAACGCCACAGGGATCATCGCCGGAAGCAGGGCCAAGCCCGCATCGATCGGGTCGTAGCCAAGCACGTCTTGCAGGAACAGGGCGCCGAACACCGCCACCACCATACGCTGGGACATACCCAGGAATACGGCTGAGTTGGCATAGGAGAACGCGCCGAACCCAAAGAGACCGACGCGGATCAGCGGCTGATCCAAGCGCTGTTCGACCAGCACGAACGCGCCGAGACCAACCACGCCTAGGGCCAGAGCGATTATTGTGGTCGGCGACGACCAGCCCCAATCAGGCCCTTCCATCGTGCCGATCACCAGAGCGCCGAGGCCGACGACCAGAAGCGCCAGGCCGATGAAATCGAACCGCCGCTTGTCCGTTTTCCGGGCTTCGTCGAACCGGCCAGCCAACACAAACGGTATGGCGATGACGGCCGGAACGTTGACCCAGAAGATCCAGCGCCAGGACAAGCCCTGGGTCAGCAGGCCGCCGACCAACGGGCCGAGCACCAGAAACCCAGCAGCAATCGCACTGAACAGGCCAAGCGCCTGACCCTCGCGTTCGGGTGGGAAGATCAGCGAACTCATCGCCAGGGACGCCGGATAGATCGCGGCGGCACCGATGCCCTGGACGGCGCGGGCAGCAATGATCTGGTCGCCGGTCATTGCCAATGCGCAAGCGACCGAGCCAAGCGTGAAGATGACCACCCCGCCGACAAAGACCGGCTTAAGGCCGATCAAGTCGCCCAACTTTCCGGCCCCGGCGATCAAGGCGGCGAAGACCAGGAGATAGGCGTTGACCGCCCAGTGCGACTGCGGCTGGGACATACCGAGATCCTGGCGCATGGACGGCAGGGCAAGCCCAATGGCCGACTCGTTCAGAGCGATCTGGCCGACCGTAATGCCGATCATCGTCAGCAACAGCCAATCGCGCGCGGTGATCCGTCTCGTCATCAAGGCCCAAAGGTAGACGACTCTCTGGCTTGAACCTACGACTTAGCAATCGTCCTTGCCTGCCCCAATTGCCCACCGACGACGCAACGCGACATTGCGCAGGGGCGTCAACTCGACCAAAATCGCGGTCGGTCAAAACGATCAACGAGGGCAAACAGTGAGAGTCTTCCTCAGCGCGCTGCTGTTTTTCGCCGCGACGGTGCCGGTTATGGCCCAAAAGGGAGAAGGTCCAACGGAGGCCCCGGGGGCTGCCCCAGCGGAGACCACCCAAGCCGGTATCAACAGCCTCGAATTCTATTCCGAGGCGGAGGAGCGACTGTTGAACGAGCGGCAAGACCTGCTCGACCGGGAAAGTGCAATGGGCTGGCCAATTTGGGTCGGCGCGCCAGGAACGCGCATATTCATCGTCGAGGAGGCGGAATATCGCCGCATCCTGGGGCTCTTACGCGACTGGGTGAACTCCGACTTCTTCGACTCGCGGGATATCGAGTATCTGCCGTTGCTCGACCAGTACCTCTTCGAATCCCTGGGCATTGAGGCGATTGCCAACTTGCAAGGTGCCGAACTTGACGCTCAGGTCAACCAGGCCCTCGTCAATCGCGAGCGGCTTCTTCACACTTATGAGGCCGCACTCAACTACGCCCAAGCCAAGTTCGACTATCACGCGACCCTGCAATCATTTAACGAAAGGCCCGACATCGATCAGGTGTTCACCTCCACCTATGGCGACATCCATTGGCGAGAAGGCTATTACAACATTCGCAACAACACGCTCGAGATCGAGGATATCTACGAGGATCTCGACCGGGCGGGCTGGGTCGTCGAGGGAAGCTGGGGGCGGCAAAACGACCCCGACTATCGCGGCGGTTTCGAATTCCTGTTCTCGAGCGCCTGCCAATTCGCCGGCACCTGGTGGAACTCGGGCGAGGAGCCGGGTACGGCGGCGAACTGGACCGGCGAGTGTCGGTGAGTGGTCCCGCGTCCCTGTTGTAAAGCAGCAAACTCCTATACGAATGAGCCGTCGGTGCGCCTTCGCGACGGCATCAAGGCTTCGATTCAAGCGCCTCGGCCAGCAGCGGTGCCTGCGCATCGACCCGGTGGCCGGCGAGCCAAGCCAGGACGAGGTCGCGGGTGACGGGCTTGGGGGTCATGGAGCGCAAGACGATCTCGCCCTTGGCAAAACGTTCGATGTCGGGCTTGGGCAGGATCGAAAAGCCGACGCCGGCACGCACGCATTCGGCGACCGCGTCGACCCGGTCCAGCACAATGACATTTGACGGCGAGACGTCCATCCGGTCGAGCTGCTGGGCAATCAGGCGGCCGATGCCGGTTTGCGGCATGAAGTGGATGAAGCTGATGCGCGCCATGCAATCGGCGATCGACCAGTCGGCGGCCTGGGGCGGCAGGCAATAGACCAGCTCTTCGTGACTGAGCGGCAGGGTGCGCACAGCCCTTGGAATATCGACGCCCCCGGTGAGTACCGCGAGATCCAGCAGGCCGGCCTTCAAGCGGGCCAGCAAATCGTCGGACAGGCCGGTCTCGACCGTGAAATGCGCCTCAGGAAACCGATTTTGCGCGCGGGCCAGAAAACCGGGCAGCAGGCGTACGCTTGACGTGGGAACGAAGCCGACACGGAAATCGCCCTTCACAATGTCCGGCGATTGGCAGAGCGACAGCATCCCCTCATAAGTGGCCAGTACATCCCGCGCCCGCTCGGCCACCTGCCTGCCCAGCGGGGTCAGCTGCGGCGGCCGAAAGGCACGGTCGAACAGCGCCGCATCCAACGTCGTTTCCAGCGACTTCATCTGCATGCTGACCGCCGACAAGGTCATGTTCAGCCGCTCGGCCGTGCCGGCGAACGAACCGTTCTCGGCGACAGCCACCAAAGTGCGCAGGGTTGTCAGGTTCACGAACGCGGCCTTTGTTAAGTGTTTTTGAATTTAGTCTCCAATCTTATTCGATTGATGTGAATAAGAAAATGCCCGACCTTTGAATTATGGAAACCGCAGCCCCCCTGACCGACGATCAACAAAAGGCGCGTGAATTGGCGCGCACCGTTTTTGCCCCGCGCGCCGCCGACTGGGACCGCAACCGGCGCTATTGCTGGGCCAATATTGACGATCTCGTTGCAGCCGGTTTTATGGGAATGACCATTCCTAAAGACTATGGCGGGCGCGGCGTTTCGCTGTTCGAGGCGGCCCTGGTGGTCGAGGAGATCGCCAAGGCCTGCACCCTGACCGCCCGCATCGTGGTTGAGGCCAATATGGGCGCGCTGGGCGCGATCATGGCGTATGGCATCGAGACGCAGAAGCGCTTGGTCGCACCCTACGTGCTGGCGGGCGACAAGCCAGCGATCGCGATCACCGAGCCGAACGCCGGCAGTGCCGCGACCGAGATGACCACCACGGCCGTGCGGAAAGGCGGCAAGTACATCCTCAACGGCACCAAGCATTGGATCACCGGCGGCGGTGTTTCGAAGGTGCATCTGATCTTTGCCCGGGTGATCGACGAGACGGGCCACGAAGAAGGCATCGGCGGCTTCATCGTCATCCGCGATCCGGACAATGGCATCGACCCCAAAGGGTTCGAGATTGCCGGCCTTGAGCGGACGATGGGCCTGTGCGGCATGCCCGAAGCGACGCTGGTTTTCAAAAACCTGGAGGTGCCGGCCGAGAATGTGCTGATGCCGCCGTCAGGGTTCGAGCGTGGCTTTGCCGAACTGATGACCGCCTATAACGCCCAGCGCGTCGGGGCCGGAACGGTGGCCTTGGGCGTGGCGGCCGGAGCGCTGGAAATGGCACGGGACCGGCTGCTTGCCCGCGAACAATTCGGCCGGCCGTTGGCGGAATTCCAGGGCCTGCAATGGATGCTGGCCGACATGGATACGGCCGTACACGCCTCGCGCCTGATGCTGCACGAAGCGGCCCGGTCGGCAGGCGCCGGTTCAGGCGGCTTCCCCGACAAGACCCTGGCGGCGCGGGCAAAACTGTTCGCCACCGAAAGCGCGATCAAGGTCGTCAACGATGCGCTGCAGATGTTCGGCGCGCGCGGCTATGGCGGCGACGAGGCGATCGAGCGGATGTATCGCGACGTACGCATGTTCACCATAGGCGGCGGCACCGCCCAAGTCCTACGCAATCAGCTCGCTGGCGCAGTCCTAGACATGAAGATGCCGCAGACCCGCGACGGCTATGCTCGCCAGACGGACGACACGCCGCTCCCACCGGCCAACGAGCCGGCCGTGGGACACATATTCGGCTGAGGAAGCGGCAATGCCCAGGTTGCCCTTATTTGCCACTCGTTGGCTGCAGGCGCTGAATCCCAGCCGGCGGTCAGGCAGACGCCCCAAAGACGCCGGGGCCGGCCATATTGCAACCAACAGATACGTTTGGGACGGGGTGCTGGTCGACGGCGGCGGCTGGCACTTGGTCGAGCGCCTCAAGGTCAATCGCGCCGATGGCCGAGCCGAAATACAGCTTGTTTTGGCGCCTAAAAAGGCCGCCTCGGCGAACGCGGCAAAGCGCTAACGAAAACGGGGGCCGATCGACGGCCCCCGCGTTGCGTCCAGTCAGCTATGCTTGAGGCTTAGCTGGACCAGGTTTCGATCTCGATACTGGCCGCGCAGCTGCTTTGGCCGTAGGTGCCGACCCAGATGTCATAGGTGCCTTGCGGCGGGTTGACGACATTGATCGCCGGGTTCACGCCATTGGTATCGTCGTTGAAATGCCACTGGCCACTGGCGTCGTTGATCAGCAGGACGGTGTCGCAATCGCCCGTAACTTCGAACTCCAACCGGCCGTAATTGCCGTCATTGGTGAAGTTGAATTCGAAATCCGGATCGCTGATCACATAGCCGGTGCCCGGGGCCGAACACCCGGCAAGATTGTTGTTGCCGCCCGCCTGAACGGTGTAGCTGCGCGGTGTGAACAGGAAACTGCCTGTTAAGGTCCCGAGATTCGACCGTCCGTCCAGCGTCCAGTCAGGACAGGCCGAGGCGGTGGTCGTGGTCAAACCGGTCGTCGCGATGACGGCGGCGGCGGCAAAAGCAATCGAAGCTACAGAATGCATTTTCATGGCGGGGATCCCCTCTGTTATGCCGGCATCCGAGTTACAGGGCCGACGTGAAGACTCCGTTAAATTCAATTGGGTACTCGACGAGCCTCGTTAACGGAACCTGAGACCTTATACCAAGGATCAGACGACATCGGTCAACGTTGGCAAAAGGATATAGAGGCCCGAGGCGATCATGATGAAAGGGGTGATGCGGTTCAGCCTTTGAACCAGCGCTTGCGCCTTTGCGGCGACCCTTGCGGCCGATATGCCGGCAAGGCTGATCGCGGCCAGCGCGAGTACGGCACCCACCACCACGGCCAGATCGAACTGCGACGCACTGTCGGCCAGAAACGCGGCCGTCAGGGCAAAGGAGTCCATGCTGAGCCCGGCAAAGGTGAACATCAGCGCCGTCAAATTGCCTGGTCGCGGGGCAGCGGCCTCGCCGCTTTCGTGGGTGCGACGGCGCCACATCTTCCACAGTTCGAACACACCGATGGCCATGGGGACGAGACCGAAGAAGCCCAGCCAATCGGCCGGCAGACTGTCCGCCGCTGTGCCGACCGCGATCGCGGCAACGATCACCAGCCCTTGGGTCGTGGCGAACGCCGTCACCACCTTGCGGATGCCTACCGACGGCGCCAAGGCCAGCATCAGAGCCAGATTATCGAAATTCGTCGACGCGTAGGCGATCGCAACGGCAAGCGTGAGCAGCAATGAACTTTTCCAGATGGGCGGCTAAGGGCTACGACTTATAGCAAGGGATCGGCAGCGGCTTTGATTTTCTGTGCGCCCTGCCGATAATCCCTCGACACAGACTGCCATATCGGAGACTCGCCATGCTCAGAAAACTCTCGTCGACTCACGCTCGGTGGTGGCGCTCATTGGTCATCGCCGTCCTGATCTCCGCATGGTCTGTGCTACCGGGTGGCAATCAAGCCACCGCGCAAGACGGATCAGCGGGCAATACAAACTCGGCCGACCAAACTGCCAGTCCCGACCCTACGGTCTTGGCGATGCTGAGCTTCACCTTCCCCGTCGAACGCGGCAACGAGGCCATTGAAAGCGGCGAATGGGACATGGTTTTGGACCAAGTGTTCGAAATCCTGAACCCTCAAGCTGCCTATTTTCATCTGCGAGACGGACAGCGCGCAGCATTTTTCATTTACGAGGTGGTCGAGGCTGAGGAGTTGGTCCAGGTGAACGAACTGCTGTTCCGCACCCTAGACGCCTCAGTCGAACAGGAGATCGTCATGGACGCGATGCAGCTTCGCGAAGGACTCGGCGGGAACTGAGGGCCAGATACTGACGCGATGAGCAACCCGTCAACCCCGAAACGGATAACCGACATATCGCCGGAATGGATGGACATGGCCTTGAGCCACAGCAGTCCGGAAAGGCTGGCGGCGGTGCGCACTGTCGAGATCGAAGATTTGGGCGGGGCCGGCAAAGGATTTATGAGCGGCGTCGCCCGCGTCGCGCTGACCTACGACAACATGGGAACACCCGGACCCGCAAGCGTAGTCGTAAAGCTGATGGCCGAAGAGGGCTTGGGCAAAGACATCGCAATGGAGGGCAATGTCTATGCCCGCGAGTTAATGTTCTATCGGTCGGTCGCGCCACGCAGCCCGATCAGATTGCCCAAATGCTACTACACGGTGATCGACGCAGAGGCCGACGACTATGCCATCGTCATGGAAGATGCAGCCGGTTGGTACAATGCCGACGATGTAAAGGGCATGGATTTGGCGGACGCGGAAGCTGCGATCCGCATGATCGCGCGGTTTCACGCCCGCTGGTGGCAGTCGCCAGACCTGGCGACGTTCGATTGGGTGCCGACAAGGCTATTCGACGATCCGGGCGCCTTTGCCGAGTTTTGGCCCGGCTTTTGCGACCGGCATGACTTTGAGATGGAAGACCGAGACCGCGCAGCCGGGGAACGTATCGCAGCTAATGGCGAGGCGATCGCAAAGGCCATGGCGGGCGGCCCTCGGACGCTGGCGCATGGGGATTTCCGGGCCGGCAATATCATGCTGACCGACCGCTCTGACCTGGACCGGGTCATGGTGATCGATTGGCAGTGGATGAGCCGCATTGTCGGGGTCTTCGACGTCGCACGGCTCGCCTGCGGCAGCTTGACCGAGACGCTCGCGCGCGCCGACCACGAAAGACTTGTCGGGATTTGGCACCAAGAGCTGACCGACCATGGCGTTATCGGCTACAGCTTCAGCGACGCCTGGGCGGACTATCTGGCCAGCATCCTGCAATTCACCTACGTGCCGGTCGCGTGCCACACGCTGTTTTCCCACGAAGGCAAACGATCAAAGGACCTGCTACACGCCTTCATCCGCCGCTCTTTTCATGCGGTGGCGGAATGCCAAGCGCTTGATCGCCTGGGCTAGACGTCGACGGCATCCATACTGTGGCTAACCCCGATGCAGGTTCAGCTTATTCAGCAGGCGCCTCACCTTCCCGATGTGTTTGTAGCCTTGGTGCCACTCAAACGAAAATCCGTAGCGGCCGCAGTCCATACAGCCAATTCTGACGCCGCATTCCGGATGCCAGCACCGCACCTTTTCGCGCCATGACATGCCGATTCTTTCCAGGTGCAGTGAGAAGGAGCCTTTGACGAGGATCAGTTCCCCGGGCATCGCGGTCTCGCGAATGAAGTCCTCGACTTGCTTTGCTGTTTCAAAGAGAAAAAACCGGCCGGCGTCGACGTCTTCCTGGCTTGCGTCGGAAAGCTGGAAATGTTTGCCGACAAAAATAACCTGGTCCGCCGCCTCGATCGCTGACCTGTATACCTCTCGATATATTGGGCTGTCGTCGTCGGTTTCGGACAAGGGGCCCATGACAATCCGTTTGCGGGAGACAGAAGCCTTGGCGATCGCGTCGAACGAAATCTTAAGGGAATGAGGATACGTTTTTGCCGTGTCGACAATGAAGTTCGGGCCGTTAGCCGTCTCGATTGCCCCAAAGCGATCGGACAAGGGCTCGAAACTTGCAACCCGCTTGGCGATTACTTCGCCCGGCACACCATGTTCGAGCGCGGTCGACACCGCGGCAGTGGTCGCCAACCAATGGTGCTCGCCAACAAAGCGCGTTCTAAGAGCCAGGGGTTTCCCGGCATGGGTTATGGTCAGTGAGAGGCGATTTGGGTAGTTGGCCTGCACGTCCGACACGCGATAGGTGGCGTTTTCTGAACGACCGAAGGTCACGATTCGCTCGTTCGTTACACGAGCCATGCCCATCACAAAGGGATCGTCGGCGTTGAGAATGGCCACGCCCCCGGGACGTAGCGCGCTGAGAAGCTCTGCCTTTTCCGCCGCTATCTCCTGCTCGGAATCAAACTTTTCCAGATGCTCCATTGCGATCATGGTGACGACGGCTGTGTTGGGCTGAAAGGCCTGCGCAGCCGTCCGAAACGGGTCCTCGCTGCTGACACCGAGTTCCGCGACCACGAGTTCGGCATCGTCGGGCAGCTTGGACAGCATATCCAGCGTTTTGCGCATGCTGTTTAGCTTTAGCTGAAGATCGACGCGGCGTTGGCCTGACAAAATGTGGTCCAGAAGCGCTGTCGTCGAACTCTTCGCCGAACTGCCGGTAATGCCGATGAAGACGGCCTTGCTTCGCTCCCTCGCCAGATGCGCGCTCCGCTCCAGCTCCTCGTTCGTTGGCCCTTGCCGGTCCTTAGGCGACGGCTTCAAGTACGGATTGATTGGTTTCGCCAATTCGAGGGGTCTTCTTATTGGATAGAACGAACGGTTTCAGCCATTTCCAAGATAGTATGGCCGACGCCTTGTTCTTTTTTCAACACGTTCGCGCTTGTACCAAGGCGGGATGTCAGCGAAGCTTTCGGCACTGGTTTCGGTCACGACAAAGGACCCACTGATGACCAGACCGCAATCGTCCAGCCAGATCACCAGGATGCAGTGAAAGGCCATGCCAGGCTCAAGGATCGTCCGATCGCCATTGCGGATGCTGCAGGTGAACTCGTTCCAGGTCGGCGAGTAGCCGATGCCGACCGGATAGCCGAGCCGCGAATCCTTCTCGATCCCATGGCGGGCATCGCGCGGTCGTCCCGGCTAGCCCCAATACAAGTTCAAGTCATTCAGCAGCCGCCTCACCTTGCCCGGGCGCTTGTGGCCTTGATGCCAATCAAAGGGAAATCCGACACGTCCGCAATCCATGCAGCCTAATCTGATTCCGCATGCCGGATGCCAGCACTGAACCTTGTGGCGCCATGACAGCGCGATCCGCTCCAGATGCAGTGAAACATTGCCCTTAACGAGAATCAGCTCGCCCGGCATCGCGGTATCGCGGATATGGTCGGCGGCTTGCTCCGTCGTTTCGAACAGGAAAAAACGGCCGGCGTCAATGTCCTCCTGGTCGGCATCGGCAAGGTCGAAATGCTTCCCTACGAAGACGACTTGGTCAGCGACCATCATGGCCGACCTGTATAGGTCGCTGTAAATTGAGCCTTGTTCGTCTTGCCGGGTCACAGGACCCAGGACGATCCGTTTGCGGGGTGCGGTCGCCTTGGCCACGACGTCGAATGCAAGCTGGATGGAATGCCCTGGCATTTTTGCCGTGTCGACGATGAAGTTGGGGCCATTGACGGTCTCGATCGCGCCACAACGATCGTAGAGGGGTTCGAAGCTTGCGACCTGCTTAGCGACGATCCCTTCCGGGACACCGTATTCCAGCGCGGTCGAAACGGCGGCCGCCGTCGCCAGCCAATGATGGTCGCCGACGAAACGCGTTTGAAGGGGCAGAGACTTGTCGCCGTAATTGATGGTCAGCGACATGCGATTGGGGTAGTTCGACTTTAAATCAGAAACCCGGTAGTCGGCGTTTTTGGAGCGGCCAAAACTCACGATCCGCTCGTTCGTGTGGCGAGACATGCCCATAACCAGCGGATCATCGGCATTCAGGACGGCCAGCCCGCCCTTGCGCAACGCGATGACAAGCTCGGCTTTCTCAGCCGCAATACCCTCGACCGTCTTGAGCCTCTCTTTATGCTCAAGCCGCACCATCGTCACGACGGCAATGTTGGGTTGGAATACTTGGGTGGTATCGCGATAGGAGTCGATCGTGCTGACGCCTAACTCCGCCAGCACGAGCTTGGCGTCTTCCGGCAGGTGCGACAGCTTATCGAATGTCGCGCGCTTGTTGTTGAGCTTTATCTGGAGTTCGACCTGAACCAGCGCAGAGAGAATATGTGCCAAAAGACCCGTGGTGGACGACTTCGCCGACGAGCCGGTCACGCCGATGAAAACGGCATTGCTTCGCTGTCTTGCCAGCGTCGCGCTCTGCTGCAACTCCTCGTCCGACGGCGGTGGACGTTCGTTAGGATCCGGCTTTAGGTGCGGATTGATTGTTTTTTGCAAGTCGACGATTCTTATTGTTGACCCCAGACTAAAGTGCCTCACCTCCCGTTGTGATTGCAAGCCAACGATAGGCTGCGGCAAATCGAAGAAGGGAAAGACTACGCTTGCCAGACAGCCGGTCTTAGGCGGCCAGAACTGAAAACACCCCTGGCGGCGCCTATGACCTCATCGCCGCTGGTTCGTTCGGCGCGGCCGTTCCTATCTCGAAAAAAGCTGGCGCGGGAAGTCAGCGAAGGTCTCAGCACCGGTTTCGGTCACGACAAAGGACTCGCTGATGACCAGGCCGTAATCGTCCAGCCAGATCGCCGGGATGCAGTGAAAGGTCATGCCGGGCTCGAGAACCGTTCGGTCCCCCTTGCGGATGCTGCAGGTAAGCTCGCCCCAAGTCGGCGGGTAGCCAATGCCGACCGGATAGCCAAGGCGCGAGTCCTTCTCGATCCCATGGCGGGCGATCACGCGGCTCCAAACCGAAGCGAGTTCTTCCAGCGCCACGCCCGGCTTGACTGCATCCAGAACCGCATTCAATCCCTCGGCGATCACTTTGGAGACCGAAACCATGCGCTCGCTGGGCTGGCCCAGATAAACGCAGCGCGATAGGGGGGCGTGATAGCGGTGCCGCACGCCGCCCTGCTCGATATAGAAGATCTCGCCCGGCTTCAGGGGCGCCTCGGTCCAGCTTAAATGCGGCGCCGCGCAGTAGTCGCCGACCATCGCGTTCGGCGGCTTGCACGTGAAGGTGCCACCATATTCCGCCGTGCCCGCCGTCGTTACCTTGTTCAACTCCGCCATCACATCGCATTGGCGCACGCCTGGCTCGATGCGATCGATGGCTGCCTGCAACGCGGCAGCCGAGATCTTGCCGGCCTGGCGCAGATACTCGACTTCGCCCTCCGATTTTTTCAACCGCACCCAGTTGACCAGCAAAAAGGCGTCGACGAAGTCCGCCTCGGGCAGGCTGGACGTCAGGATCTGGTGCCAACGCGCCGTGTAATAGTAGTCGTCCATCTCAACGCCGATGCGGGCGTTGTGCCAGCCATGATCCCGGATCAGGGCTGCCAGCGCGTCCATCGGATGGCGTTCCTGCGAGGCGACATAGGCATCGCCATAGGGCACCAGCCGAGCCTTATCCATAAACGCAGTGAATTCCGCCCCAACGCGGTCCATCTGTCGACCGAACCAAATCGGCTCCTCATCCTCCAAGGACACGACCACCATCTGCGGCGTGTAGAACGACCAACCGTCATAACCGGTCAGATAGAACTGATTGGCCGGGCTGGCGACCAGCAACAAATCGATCCCGGCGTCGGCCATCTTCGTCTTCACGCGGGCAAGGCGCGCTAGGTATTCGGCGCGCTCGAAGAGCATGCGGGGGGATCGCAGAGGGGCGTCAGCGTCCATCGTCGTCATCGACCCTGGGTGCGATCCGTCAGCGCTCATCCCTTTGCCCTCCCAACAATCGGCGCCCGGCACTGCATTTGGGACACGGTAGCGACCTTAGCGTCCCCCTCAATGCCAATTCCTGTCGTACGCAACGGCCCTGTCACTTCGGGGCAGTTGCACTGTTCATTGCGCAAGGCTAGCAAAACTGAGGGGCTGAATGTACCGGCTGAAATGGAGTCGGGGACTAGGCCTTAACGGGCTGCGTGGACAGTGCCCCTATTTTCGGGTCTGCGGTGAAAATCATGTCCACGATCGTGTCGGGATGAAGCGCCCGAAGCAGGTCCTGCGTCTTGGCGCGCAGCGCGTCCAGCGTGGCAAGCCGGCCAACCTCAAAATCCTCCGGCAAAACCACATAGACCAGCACCATTCGTGTGCGGCCGGGCTGGATGATGCGCAGAAAAATTTCCTGGATCGGAAGCTCATCCGTCGCGTCTTCGATCGTCTTGCGAACCTGTTCGATAATCTCGTTACTGGGCGCGCGAGCGAGCAGTTCCATCAACGCCTGCCAGGCCATCCGTATGGGCACCGAGATCGAGACGATCACCACTAAGATCACGAGCGAGGAATCAACGTAGGGCGCGACAAACTGAAGCGAGGTGCCCTCGATCGCCATCACGCCGATGAAGGCGGCCAGGACGGCGGTGGAGATCGCGCCATTGACCTGCCAGTTCAGCGCATCGGCATGGATCAAGGGACTGCCAGTTTTCTTGGCCGCCTTGCCGGCGACGATGGCCAGCGCCCAGCACGCAGCCGCCGCAACGGCTCCATAGACAACCGCCGGCCCGGGATCGATCGAATGGCCGCCGGTCAAGATCGCTTCGACCGCACCGACCAGGGCCATCATCATGACGCCCAACATCAAGACGCCCTTGATGCCATTCACCAGCGGCTCGAACGCCGCATAGCCAAACGGAAAGTCCTGGCTGTCCCCCATATGGACCAGCCGCGCCACCTTCATGGTGACCAGGGCGGCGACGAAGTAGACCAGGTTGAACATCCCGTCGAGCAGGATCGCTTCTGACGAAGCCAGGAAGGAAAACGAAACCCCAACACAGCCAATCACCGCGGCGCCGGCGGCAGCAATCAGCAGATATCTGTTTTCGGCATCGGCGTGGGTGCTAGACATGGCACCACCTTAAGATCGCTGGCCTTATCTCGCACTGGAAATGTGCCAAATGCACTGCACGACAAGATAAAGAAGTTGCGGTTCTCCGCGAATCGTGGGCCGAGATGTCGGCCAAAAATTTCCGGCGTCACGGCATTGGCGCAATCGCTGTTATGGGTAGCGTGACTGCGCACCGAGCTTACTCCAGACACACCGTGCGCAGAATTCAAACTGTGTCCTGAACGCGCCGAAATCGACGGAAAAACGCAATCTTCGTGACTCCACACCGGAAAGCGGGGTCCGATCGGGCTGTCAGGCGCATTCGATTTCGAGCAGGAGGCCGAATGTAACAATATCACCCCATCAGTAAACTCGATCTGGAAGATGTCGGTTCATGATATGCGAACTCAGACGTGAAATATCTGTTTGCCTCGACTAAGGTCTGCGAAATGCAACCCAATCGGAGTATTCGATCATTGGATTTGGGCACTTCGCAGAAGATGATGACATCATCAAAGCTATTGGTCGTTTTGGTCGCGACCGCGATAGCGGGAGGTTCGGTGACGGCTCAGGAAAGGCCATCACCAGATATTGAGCACAACCCTTCGGCATCGCCTGGGATTGAAAACGTCGAGCTGTTTCCCGCGCTTCCCGGTGGTGTCTTGGCACGCAACCACCAAGCTGCTGCATTTTTGGAGCAGGACCAGTTCTCTCAGGCAGAACCGCTGCTCAGGGAGGCATTGGCGATCGCCGAAGCGGCGGCTGGTCCCCAACATCCCTTTATAGGCACCATTCTCAATAACCTGGCCTTCGCGTATCAGGGCCAAGGACTGTATTCTCAAGCAGAAGCCCATTACGAGCGGTCTCTTGCGATTGCAGAAGAAGCACTTGGTCCTGACCATCCCCAGGCAGGCACAGCTCTTACCAATTTGGGGTCGCTGTACAATGACCAGGGTCTTTATCTGCAGGCCGAGCGCCTATTGCTCCGCGCGCTGGAGATTACCGAAGCGGCTCTAGGCTCCGAACATCCTGACGTTGCTGCTATACTGACGCACTTGGCTGCCGCATATCAACGGCAAGACCTCCTTTCGCGTGCAGAGCCTCTCTTTGAACGGGCACTCGCGATTTCGGAAGACGCATACGGTCCCGAACATGCCAGAGTTGGCCACACTCTGAATGGTCTTGCTTTGCTCTATTTAGACCAGGGGCGCTTCGAAGAAGCCGAGCAGTCGTTTCTAAGGGCACTCTCAATTGCAGAGGCGACCCTGAGTTCAGAACACCCGTTTGTGGCTACGGTGACCCACAATCTTGCGATATTATTGAGTAACTGGGGTAGATTGGAAGAGGCGGAGCCGCTGCATCTACGATCGTTGGCAATTTCCGAAGCGTCATTCGATCCAGAACATCCGGACATCGCTGACAACCTTGATGGTCTTGCTTCATTGTATGTCCAGCAGCAACGGCACAGTGAAGCGGAACCCCTGTTTGAAAGAGCACTCGCGATACGAGAATCGGTGTTTGGGCAAGGACATCCTGCCGTTGCCAGTGTTTCCAATAATCTAGGGGTTTCGTATCTCGAGCAGGGCCGCTTCGAAGAAGCCGAGCCATTGCTCGAGCGCGCCATATTGATAGCTGAGCAGGCATTTGGGGATGAACATTCGGATGTCGGCATATATCTCAACAGCTTGGCCATACTCTATTTCGATCAAGGTCGCCTTGAAGAAACAGTCCCGCTCTTTGAGCGCGCTTTGTCCATCATTGAAGCTTCGCTGGGGGCCGACCATCGCGATGTTGGTCCCGCTCTAACCAATCTGGCGGTCGTGTACGATGCGCTTGGTGATCACGCGCAGGCGAGCCAATTGATGGAGCGTGGAGTCGAGCTATACCAGATGACGCTCGGGCCAGATCACCCCTTGACGATCACTGCTCGAAACTTTCTTCAACAACTCCAGTAAAGAGGCGTCCCCGATTTGCTTGTGCAGCTACTTCCAATGTTGCAACCATTCAGGAGTGTCTCGTTGCCCGCAAATCAGAACCGTCCCTCTTGGGCTCGATGGAGCATGGTCTAACGAGGCACAGACACCAAAATCATCTCGGCCCGGAGAGCCCGATCTAGGGGCATCGCATTTGAGGTTGGGCGAGTATTGAGTGTTGGATCCCGACCAACTGCCTTATGCGCAGGAGGTCATTGATGTCTGTTTTTTTGATATTTCAATGAATTGGACGATCCGCGCTTGGACACGACGCGACACAGCACGTTTGACCTTGTCTATTCGAATCTGTCGCTACGATGCGCTCTACCATTGTCTCGTCGATTGCACATCGGCGGAACAAGCAGCATCGACATCTACACGGAGAATTGCAAAATTTTGGCCAAATCTCGGAGTTGGATGCCAAACCGCGATATTTATTCGCAATCCGGAAAACCATCGCAATAATTGTTGCTTTGGCGGCCTTTCGATAGGCAGCATGACCCATGTGTTACTTTAAGACACTCAGCAGCACTCGCGACGAAGTCCGGCTCATTGTCACCAGCGGCAGTTGGGGCATCGAGCTTGAAGGCGACATCCCGGAGGAGGTACGGCCAAACTGGCGCGAAAGCATCGGACAGCAAGTTCCGATCATCGTCCCAGTCGATGGCTCCTCGACGAACGTTCGGGTGGTCATGGCGCGATGGGGTGTGCTGATGGATCGCCCCTACAACAAGACGCTTGGAAATGCCCGGTCAGGCAAACTGTCCGGCTGGCCATGGAACCAATGCCGTCCATGCGGCGTCCCGTCCGACGGGTTCTACGAGCCCGAGAAACCCCAAGGATCAAAAATCAGAGCGCCATGGTCCTACTATCGGTTGGGCGAAGGACGCACGTTTGTCATGGCTGGCGTCTGGCGCGAGGGCGTTGATCCGACGACGGGAGAGATCATTCCTTCGTTTGCTGTCGTAACCGTGGACGCCAACGAAACAGTCGCAGCTCGCAAACACAATCGCATGCCCGCGATCTTGCGCGACGAAGACGTTCAAGAATGGCTGTTCTCGCCGCCCTATGCGACTCATCTCCTCAACCCCTATTCCGCCACCGAAATGAGCGGATGGCGGGTGGGCGACGAAACCAAGAGCGGCAAGGCGCCGAATGGACCGAACATGATCGAACCTGTTGACGACGGCCCCCAGGGCAGTTTTCTTTGAAAAGGCTGAGTTTGAGGGGCAGCCGTGACCTATAGACCGAGCAAAACAGGCCCGATTCTAATGGCGGTCGGCGTCGTCCTATTCGCCGCCGGGATCATTGCCATCGTGGTGAATTGGGCGAACCGTCCAGACTCTCTGCTGGAGGGCGTCGGCGCTTACACATCATACGGACGATGGTATCTGATCGGCGGCATTGGGGCGGCCGTTGGTTTTCTGCTCTGGGGGATCGGCATCGTACTTCGCGCTGTGGACCGGGTCGGTGCCCAGGTCAACGAGCTGAAAAAGGCGATCGAAAGGGTCGATCGCTGAGTTTAGCATCGACGCCGGTTGGAAGACCGATCAATCCACATTTGATTGAATCTCTCTTCCTTACGATCCAAATAAATAAGCAAGTGCAGTTTTTCAAAGTGAGGTTATTTGACGGCTGCAGAAGGACTTCCGCGACGCCTTGAAGGCGGCAAGATTGGATTCGTTTTCCTGCTCGTAATGTGTTGGGTGCCGGCGGCCATCTTCTTGACGGATCCCTGGTCGTGGCTAACGCAAGAGGCGTTGGGCCATTCCGAAGTGCTGGTCTTCGCCCTTCGAATGATCGTTGGTCTCATTTTTCTTTGGCTGGGTGCACAGTACGGCCTTGCGGCAATGTATGGCCAAAACCGTATCGATCTCGATGAAGATGGATTTTCGGTCCATGTAGGCCGAAAGCAACTGAGACGGAAGTGGACGGACTGCTCGTTGTTCTCAGTCATCCGCGAACGAAGGGGGAGAGCATCGGCAAATGTCGTGGTCTACCACTATTTCGGCCCGAATGACGACAAGCTGTCATTCTCCGATGGGCTGGTGGGTCTCCGAAGAGGCCGGGAAGGAAGTCACGTCGTTCCTGGAAATTTCGGTATGAAGCCAGAAGAGCTCTCTGAACTGCTCAATACCTATCGAAGACAAGCGCGCCGCAGGGAAGGGCTGTACGCCGGCAGTGCGCAGGAAATCTTCAATAACTCGACGTAACCGAACTGGCGTCGGCTAGTCCGCATGCTCCCCAACGAACCGATCGATGGTCTCAAACAGCTCGTCGAACCCCGGTGAGCCTTCCAGCGGGATGTGGTTGTCACCCTCGAGCTGGATGAACTGGGCGCCTGGGATCATCGCGGCCATGCGACGGCCCTCCTCCATGGGAACGACACGGTCGCCGCGATAGTGGAGGACGAGGGTTGGGACGGTGATCTTGCTTGCTAGGTTGGAGACATCGACCACCGAATTCATCTTCCAGATCTTGAGCGCATTGTCCGTCGTGACGCACAGCCGTTGCAGTTCGTCGAAACTATCCGACTGGGCGGCGGTGGCGTGCGGCATGAAGGTCGACGTAAAAAAGTGCCGGTAGGCCGGGTTGGTCGAGCCCCAACCCAGGCGGATCATGGTGGCGCCGGCCTCATACTGTTCT
>JBCCER010000065.1:0-22477 GCA_039030175.1 Pseudomonadota bacterium | reverse complement strand
GTTCCTTGGTCGACGATATAGCGCACGATAACGTCGCGGTTGGTATCGGGTCCCTCGAACACGATCACGTCCCCGCTGATGCCCGGGAAGTTTCCACCACCGCTGGCCCGATAGTTGTTGGTCGCAACGATGAACTCCTGATCGTCGTCGATCGGTTGGCCATCATAGGCAAGATCTACAATCCGACGCGCATCCGGATTGATCATATTGCCCTCGGTGTCGTAGCGCGACGGCTGGGTCAGGTCGATCTGGTAGGTCACACCGTCGATAACATCGAAATTGTAGGATGGGAACTCGGTGTTGATCAGCACCTGTTCGGCATCGCTGTCGTCGATCTGGTTAAAGATGCCGGCCGACCGCTCCAGCCATTCGCGCACGGTTGCGCCATTGATGCGTACCGCCCGCACGGTGTTGGGATAGAGATAAAGGTCGGCGACATTGCGGATCGCGATGTCTCCCGCCGGCACGTCGGTATAGTACTCCGGCCCGCCACGGCCGCCGGCCTTGAACGGCGCTGCCGCCGACAGGATCGGCAGGCCTTCATGGGCCGTGCCCTGCATCATCTGGTCGATGTACCACATCTGGGCCTGGCTCACGACTTGCACCGACGGATCGTCCGCTACCAACGCGAAGTAGCTGTTTACCGGATTGGCGATCTGGCCGACCGAGGCTCGCACGTAAGCCAGCGTGTCGTCATGGGCTTGCTGCGTGACTGCCAATACGGCCGGGCTGGCTTCCACCAGTGGGATGATGTCGCGACCGTCGCGCTCATAGATCGGCCGCGCTTCGTTAACGCTATCCAGAACACGCCATTGGCCACCTTCGTTGGACAGCATCAGGTCGATCACGCCCAAATGGCTGCCCCAGAAGCCGCCCATGACGGCAGGGACGCCGTTCAGCGTTCCGTTGACGGCGTCCACGCCTTCGAGGTCTGCATAAGCCTCGCCGGGGAACACCAGGTGATGGTGGCCGGTCAGGATCGCATCGATCCCGGGCACGGTGCTGAGCTGGTAGCTGGCATTCTCCAATTCCGGAGAATCGGGCTCGACGCTGATGCCGGAGTGGGAGAGGGCGATGACGATATCGGCCCCTTCTTCGCGCATCTGCGGCACCAGTGCCTGGGCGGATTCGACGATGCCGCGCACATTCACATTGCCTTCTAGATGGCGTCGATCCCAGTTCATGATCTGGGGCGGGGTGAAGCCGATGACGCCCACTCGGATCGTGTGCTCGTTGCCATCGCCGTCGATCACGGCCCGGTCCAGGATGGCATAGGGCGGCATGTAGAAATTGTCCGCCGCGATGGTCGCTGCGGGCAGGCCGTTGTGGACATTGGCCAGCACGATCGGGAAATCGGCGCCGGCAACGGCCCGGTTCAGGAAATCGAGCCCATAGTTGAACTCGTGGTTGCCAATAGTCGCGGCGTCGAAATTCATCTCGTTCATGGCTGCGATGATCGGGTGCACGTCGCCGTCCGCCAATCCACGCTGATAGGCCATATAGTCGCCCATGGGGTTGCCTTGCAGGAAGTCGCCATTATCCAGCAGCATGACATTTGGCGCCTCGGCCCGAATGCCGTCGACGATGGTCGCGATCTTGGCCAGTCCAACCTGATTGTCCTCGCGATCGCGGTAATAATCGTAAGGGAAGACATGGACGTGAATGTCGGTGGTCTCCAGCAGGCGCAGATGCACGCTGCCCGCGCCATAGGCCAGGTTCGGCCAAGGCGTCAGGGCCAATCCGGCGCCGGCGCCGGCGACACCGGTGGTGGCTAGGAAGCGACGGCGGGTAACGGGGGAATAGAGTTTTTTGATCATGTTGGAAGCCTCTTCTTGTCTCGGCGATACCCTAGCAGCTTTGTGGCAAGACGGGTATCACGCTTCGACGCCTGGCGTTGGTGACGACTTCATGACATTCAAAGGCGCCAGCACAGCCGCCTTGCTTGACAGCCAAGCCCCCCAACCCCTATATCCCCGCCACCTGGAGCGGCGGAGTAGCTCAGCTGGTTAGAGCAGCGGAATCATAATCCGCGTGTCGGGGGTTCAAGTCCCTCCTCCGCTACCAGGAAAATCAATGATTTAGGGGGCGTTTAGTCCCGAAGCGGACCGAGTTTTACAATCGGTTTTACAAAGTTCCGTTCAATCATCGTTCTTAGGTAGCTTCGCAATCGCCGATTCTGCGAGCGATTCTTGGCGGACTCCTCGCGCATAAACATCGACAGTTTGGCGACCGGGCCGGTCACTGATATCACCTCTCGCTCTGGCGCAGCGTCACGTGATCAATCTCATGGTCAGCGTTGCCGCAATCCTCGGAGTTCGCGATAGTGGATCACTGATAGGTCACAGAGGATGTCCACGATGCTTGAAATCAGTCGCCTAGCACCAATCAAGGTTTTGACAACCCCATTGCTAGTTGCCGCTGCTGCGTTTCTTGCGCATTCAGCAATGTTCCCGTCGGCTGCCACGGGGCAGGAGACGTGCGCTCATCCCGACGTATTGCTGACCTTGGGCGAAATCACCTTCATCGACCACAGTGAGGAGGGGGCGGGCCCAGGCGATAACCGTGTTCTAATTCACTACCTTACCGATGAAAATGGGGAAGATGTTGGCTACGCTCACGTGCTGAGCACAGTCTTGCACCCACCTGAACCGGGCGTGACGTCGATTTATGTGGAGGGCACCATGCACCTTGCGGGTGGAACCTTGCATTGGACCGATGTCCAAACGATTGTCGACCCGACCGATACGAGCCGTTCGACCCCAGATCCGATTGAGGCTGTCATCTCAGGAGGCACTGGCGCCTTCCGCCATGCGAGCGGCGTTTATCATGGCGTGCCACAAGGGGACGATGCCTACAATATTTCCTTTGATATTTCGTGCAATGGTTGACCTCGGGGATTTGGGCTCGATCGCGGAGACCGTTCACGCTCCACAAGGCGCTTTGCTGTGATAGACGCCGCGTCGCCGAGCAGGAAATCTATACGGTCGCGCGGAGGGCGTCAGTCCACTTTGGCCCAGAGCGTGATTGGCAAGCGTGAGTATATCCGGCTATCGCGTTGGCCCTTGGGCGGCTAGCAGGAGTTTGGCCAACGCCACATCGACCACAAGGTGGCTGACGAGTTTGCCTCTAAGGGCCGCCAAGGTGGCGTTCAGTTTCGACGGGCCAGCGGCCACCATTAGCTTTACTGGCACCTCGCGGAGCGTCGCTAAATCAATCGCGAAAATCCGTTGATCTAGTTTGAGGGGCAGGTGGGCTCCCGCCTCGTCGATGAAACGAGCGCAGACGATACCGGCCCCGCCTTTCGCAATTGCCTCGCCAAGTTCGCTCTCTTTTGCAATGCCAGCTGCAACGAGATGGGTGTTTGGAGAGCAGTCGCCGACTGAGAACAGCGCCGCATCCAGCGTTTGAAGCCGGTTCATCTGAGTTCTTATAGTCGGCTCTTCCCGAAGCTTCGCCGCCAAGTCGGCGGAAGAGAGAACCGCCGGGGCGTGCAGCGTATGGCAGGTGGCGCCAAGCCTGCTGGCGACCTGGATCGAACAGGTCTCGGCGGCGGGCAGACGGTCGGTCTGCATGGCGCCGATCATTTGATGCACCGTGACGCTGGGGATGCCGGTGCGCGGAAGTTGATCGGCGACGGCCTTGGTGGTCACGCCCCAGGCAACGCCGAGACGGCACCCTGGGCTGACGATGTCGTACAAAGCCATCGCCGCGACGCGGGCAGTCTGCCGCAATGTTTCAGCGGCTGCAGTCTTCTGCTTCGTATCGGTATAGCTGATATAGGCGTCGACGAGGTCAAACCGTTCGCGCAGCTCGCGGGAGAGGCTTGAGGCTGCCAGGGCTCGGCCATTGATATGGATGTCGACAATCCCGCGCTCTCGCCCCTCGCGCAGGCAATTGACGATCGTTGCTCGCGAGACGCCGACTCGGTTGGCGATCTCATTCTGGGTCAATCCCTCGCCGTAGTAGAGCAGGGCGATATTGGCCAAGAATTGGTCACTGCGAGCACCCGAACTGCTGCCGCTACGGTCGGCCATAGCTCGTCTCGCTCGGCGAGTTTTTGCATAGCAACTCAGTCACTTAGAGGGCTCTTTGCTTCCAGACTGGCCGTAATTCACTCGGAACCATCTATAGCAACGATCGATTTCTTCCTGGGCTAGCTCCGGAACCGGGCCACGAAGCATGGCGAGGTGAGTGGTTTTCGCTGCTTCTTCAATATACATCGCCAGGCTCGTCGCTTCCGATGCCGAACCTCCCATCGTAAAAACGCCGTGCGCCTTCACCAGCGCCGCCATGCCCCCGTCGGCTGCCTCGAGAATTGCCTTTCCCGTATCGACTTCGCCGGGAGTGGCGTAGCGGGAACAGGGGACGTCGCGGCCTAGAATGTGCGTGATCGGCGTCAGGACAGCTGGAATGCGCTCTCCGCGTGCGGCGAAGCTCGTCGCGTAGGGCGAGTGTGTGTGGGTGACACCAAAGACGTCCGCTCGGTTGCGATAGATATAGAGGTGGATGCCTGTGTCGACCGATGGTTTCATCGAGCCCTCAACGACAGCTCCGTCCAGATCGACCACGACCATTGTTTCGGGCGTCAGCTTAGCGAACTTCACGCCGGAAGGCTTGATCACCACGAGTCCGGTGGACGGGTCGCGACCTGAAACGTTGCCGCCCGACCCAACGACAAGGCCGTTTCTCGGTAGTTCGAGATTTTGTTCGCATACCTCGGCCTTTAGCGCTTCAAGCATCGCGCAGTTCCCCCGGGACGCCATGGGGATAGACAACAATCTTCAGCGATTTTTCGGCCTTCACAAGCATGTCGAATGCCTCGGCGCTATCGGCGATGTCGAACCGGTGAGAGATCGCGCGATCGGCGTCGACCCGTCCGGCCTCGAGCAATCGAATGTAGCTGTAAGTATCGGTATGATCCGAGCTGTAGCGGGAGGTCACCGTGATCTGGTCGAAATAGGCAGCGGACCCGTCTCGCGCCCAATCCGTATCTGGGGGCAGTGGCGCGCCTAAATGTAAGGTACCGCCGACTTCAACCAACGAAGTCGCGAGTTGCCAGGCCGGCAGCATGGGGGCGATGACAATAACCGTATCGGCCAATCGCCCATTGTTCGCCGCCCTGAGAGCCTCCTCGGCGTCTTCGGATTTTGGATTGATCGTGTGGGTCGCCCCGAACTCGCGCGATTTCTGCAGCCGCCAGTCTGAGAAATCCAAGGCAATGATTTTCCCTGCGCCAAACAGCGGTGCCAGATGGACAAAGCCTTGCCCCATGAACCCGGCACCGACCACCGCGATCGTATCGCCGGGCTGGATGTTGCAGACCTTAAGGCCGCTCAAGACGCAGGACCAGGGCTCGATGGTCACCGCCGCCTCTGTCGAAAGACTGTTCGGCAGCTTGTGGGCATCCATGCGCAGATGTTGGGCGGTGACGCGGTAGAACTCGCAGACGCCGCCAGGATCGAGCCTGGTCCCGCCGTAATAGGGGTCCCGTGTAAAGTGGCCGCGCCTTGAAAGATGGCTGTCGATACGACCGACATGATGGTTCACGAAAAGCCGGTCGCCAATCTCGAACCCCGTAACGTCTTCGCCCATCGCGACGATTTCGCCGATCGGCTCATGGCCAAGAACCTTCGGGTTGGACTTCTTGTACCAGGCCATCGTCTCGCCGCCGCAAAGCCCGCATGCAAGGGTCTTGAGCAAGATCTCGTCGGCGCCGATCTCGGGAACCGGAACGTCCTCAATCCGAATGTCGTCAAGGGCATGATAGACCGCCGCTTTCATGGTCCGAGGCAAGTTCTAATGTCCTTTCGCACTAAGTGCCGCCCAAATTTCCCGGCTTGCATCTGCCACCGCTTGGTACTTGCCGAAGATTTGCGAATAGGCCTCGTGTTGCGAGGGAGCCGGGCGGTAAAGGCGCGATTCCTCGTCGCGATTCGCAAGGTCGCAGGCATCGCCATGGCCGACAGCAGCAGCGCCAATACAGGCCGCTCCCCACAAGCCATGGTCTGCCGCGGAACTCACACTGACCTCGACGCCCAGAACGTCGGCCAGAATCTCGCACCAGACCGGGTTGTGCGAGCCGCCGCCGGTTAGGCGAATGGTCGACTTTGGTCGCACGCCTTCGGCCTCAAAGCAATGACGCAGGCTAAAGGCGACGCCCTCCATAACGGCGCGGCCCATCTCTGCTGTGGTTGTGCTGGGCGTAAGACCGTTGAAGGAGCCGCGCGCATCCGGCGCGACAAACGGCGCTCTCTCGCCGTTGAGATAGGGGTGAAACAGCACCCCGTTGGCTCCGGGCGGGACTTCAGAAACGATCTCATTCAGCTTATCCGCCACTTGATCCACATTGGCGCCGGACAGCGTGCTTGGATGCAGGCTGGTGAACCAGTCGAACGTTCCGGTGCCGGTGGCGGGGCCGAAAATGCGGGTGAGAGTGTTCGCCGTCGGGTGCAGAGCCGTGGCACCGACGACATTATCAGTCGCCGGAACGCTGTCGGTTAGAATTGCCAGGACAGCTGTTGTGCCCAATGAGATAAGCGTGTCTCCAGGCTCGCGCATCCCGTTGCCGACCAGCAGCGCAGACAGGTCCATGGTTCCCGTCGACACGGGTAGGCCGTCGGGCAGCCCCGTTACAAGAGCGGCCTCCTTTGTCACCTGGCCGAGAACGTTGGTCGCTGACTGCAGATGCGGAAGGCGATCGGACATCTCCTCGATTCCGAAGGCAGCGAGAACGCCTTGCGACCATGTCCGCGATTTGAGGTCGAGAAAAGGGATCGATGCGTTTGCAAAGTCCTGCGCGATCACGCCGGTGAGCATGAAGCCGATCCAGTCGACGCATGTAACAATGTGACGGCACGCGTCGGCTCGCTGGGGCTCGTGGCGCACGATCCATTCGATCAAGCTGCCCGATGTGCCTGGCCAGTTTGCCGTGTGGCAGGCCTCCGCAATTTGCCGCTGGCGGTCGCCTGACATGTCGTCGGGGATTAGTTCGCCAGCCCTTGTGTCATTCCACAACATTGCTGGTCCGACCGGTTGGCAATTGCCGTCTAACATCCACAATCCGTCGCCCTGGGCACACATGCCAACGCTTGTGATGTCATGAGTCTCGTGTCCGGCAGCCCTCAAACGGTCGACCAGTCGGCTCAAACAATCGGCAGTTCGTTCCCAAACCTCCGTCATGTCCTGCTCGGACCAGCCTGGATGAGGACGCGACACTGGGTTGGCGGCATCGCTCCTAGCGATCAGGTGACCTTGATCGTTGTAGGCGGCAACCTTGACGATCGTTGTTCCGACGTCGAGCCCAATCCTTATGCCGCTCATTCACTGCTCCCGCGACGTTGATTTACATATGACAGTGTAATTGACATCTGTAAACGATGAACTAGAGTTGAACGGTATCGCAAATGTCGACGGGGGCATGAGGCGGATTTGAGCCGATCCAAGATTGACATCTGCGTATATCCAGAATTACGGTTCTGTTATCCCCGTCGAAGGCAAAAGGGACGGGCAAACTTTAGGGAGGACCAATATGACAAAGTCAATCACGGCTGTAGCCATTGGTGCATTTACGCTTGCCGCAATGGCGCAGACCTCTGTAGCTCAAGACGGGCCATCGCTTGACGGGCTTCGCATTGGCGTGGCGGTCGTCGGCACTCAGCATTTCTGGGACCGCGAAGCGTTCAATGGCGCCGTCGAGACGGTAGAAGCCCTCGGTGGGGAGGTTGTTCCGGTCGATGGCGGTCGCGACAATCAGGTCCACGCGGACAATCACGACATTCTGCTTACCAGCGATGTCGATGCAGTCATCTCGATTCTTGGCGACGCGGCGGTGGAGCCAAAGTTCGAGGCGCTCTCTGCCGCGGGCATCCCGGTTTTCACGGTTGACCATCCGTCGCCGCATGCGGTCAACAACACGACCTCCGACAACTATTATATGGGCACCACCATCGGCCGCTACATGGCGGACGCCATCGGCGGCGAAGGCCGTGTTGCCGTGTTCAACGCGTTCGAGGGCGCCCTTCGGATTTGTGGTATTCGCGCCGGCCTTTGGAAGTATGTTTTGGACGATTATCCCGGCATTGAGATCATCCAGCCCGAACTCGCCGAGGAGTTCGCCAACGCGCCGGAAGATGCCCGTCGACAAACGCTGGACCTGTTGAGCCAGTACCCGGAAGGGTCGATCGACGCGATCCATGTCGCCTGTTGGGACCAGCCGGCGATCGGTGTCGTCCAAGCTCTTGAGGAGGCGGGGCGCACAGACGTACTTGTCACAGCCCTTGATGGCGGACCCGATACGCTTGAGATCATGGCCGAGGACGGCAGCCCGTTTGTGGCCAATGTCGCTCAGCAGCCTCGCCTTATCGGCTCCACGGCTGCGCATAACGTCGCGGCCCACTTCGCCGGCGAGACGCTCTTGCCACAGACATATGTCGATGTCGTGCCGGTTTTCGGACAGGACGGCGCCCGACAGGCCTATAGCGATTTGGGCTACGGAACGCTCGACTAGCGAAACTTTTGCGCCGCGCTCGCTAGTCTGCCAATGGTTGGCGGCGAGCAGGTGCAATTGATCCGTCTCCTCCCTGTGACGGTCGTCTCGATAGGTGTCATCGAGACGGCCGGCGGGGTAGGTTGTCTCGTCTTACAATTTGGATACTGCGGCTGCGATGGCTGAAGACATTCTGCGTATGCAGGATATCTCAAAGTCCTTTCCCGGCGTTCGCGCGCTTGACGGCGCGTCGCTAACGGTCGCGGAAGGCGAGATCCATGGCTTGGTCGGGGAGAACGGCGCCGGGAAGTCGACCGCCATCAAGGTGCTCGCCGGCGTCTATTCCGTCGACGCCGGTCGTATCTTCATCGGCGGCGAAGAACTGACCGCGATCACACCAACCTCGGTCCATCAGGCTGGAGTGCGCTTTATCCATCAGGAACTACACCTGGTCCCGCACTTCTCGGTTTGGGAGTCGGTGTTCATGGGCCAAGAGCTGTCGGGACCGACGGGCCTTAGAAGACGGGAGATGCGGCGTCGGACCGAGCGGTTTTTTCGCGAGTCGCTCGGGACGGAAATTGACGGCACAAAGCTGATCCGTGAACTCAGCACCGACGAGCGCAAGTTGGTGCAGATCGCCCGCGCCCTGATCGATGATCAGGCGCGACTGGTCGTGTTCGACGAGCCGACCGCCCCCTTGGATAGCGGCGAAATCGACAAGCTTTTCAATGCCATTCGACGGCTTAAGTCGCGCGGTATCTCAATGATCTACGTCTCGCATTATCTGTCGGAGATCACCGACATCTGCGACCGAGTCACGGTTTTCCGAAACGGCAAAACGGTCGCCCGGTTCGATCAGGTCTCGCGTGACAGCGCTGACGATTTGATCACGGCGATGGTGGGGCGCGAGCTTAGCGGCCTTTATCCGGACCATCGGGGCAACCCCGGCACACCAATCTTGAGCGCGCACGGCCTGTCGGATGGCGCCCATTTCGACGATGTCGACCTGGATTTGCACCAAGGCGAGATCATCGGTGTAGCGGGGCTGATCGGCTCTGGCCGCAAAGAGTTGATCGAGGCGCTTTACGGCCTTCGTAAGATTCGCAGCGGAACGCTCGAGGTCGCAGGCCGGTCACTGAAACTTTCGAGTCCCGCCGATGCAGTTAGTCGAGGCGTTGTTTTGGTTCCAAGAGACCGGCGCCACGACGGCTTGGTCTTGCCGATGAACGTGCAAGAGAACATCAATCTGGCTTCCCTGGACAAGGTGTCTGCTTATGGGTGGGAGTTACGTAAAGCGGCCGGAGATCGGGCCGAAGGCTTGATCGCCGACCTCGATATCAGGCCGACAAACCCAGAGGCTATCACCCGCACATTAAGCGGCGGCAATCAGCAAAAGGTCGTGCTTGGCCGCTGGCTGGCGACCGATGCCAAGGTGTTCATTCTGGACGAGCCAACCGTCGGCGTTGATGTCGGTGCCAAGGTTGAGATCTACCAGCTGATCGCCCGCCTGGCGAAGCGTGGTGCCGGCATCGTGATCTCATCCTCTGACCCGGGCGAGCTTGTCGGTTTGTGCGACAGGATCTTGGTGATGATGCGGGGTGAGATCATTTTTGCTTCCAAGGGTGAGGATTTGGGAATCGATCAGCTTGTCGCCATGACGACCGGGGCCGCGACACAGCCAGAGGTTTCTCATGGCGGATAGAACATCCGCTGAAGTACCGGGCGTAGATTTTCGGCGTCTGATCGGTTTGGCGCCCCTGATCATTTTTGTGTCGATGCTGATCTATATCGGCCTCACGGTGCCGAGCTTCCTGACCTGGGAGGCCATTCAACTGATCCTCAAGCAAAGCGCACCGGTGGTTGTTGTTTGCCTTGGGCTGTCCATCGTTGTGATGGCGGGCGGCGACGATGTGGTCTCCGGCGGCATCGATCTTTCGATACCCGCCACAGCCATTCTTGCAGCCGGAATTATGGCCCAGCAACTGACCGTTGCCGGTACGCCGCTGGCCCTTGCGGCCGCAATGGCGCTAGGCGCCGCGCTCGTCGTTGGTGCCATCAATGGCGTCTTAGTGACCAGGATTGGGATGACCCCCTTATTGGCAAGCCTGGCGATGTTTGTCGCGGTGGTTGGGGTAAACAATGTTGTCACGTCTAGCCGCCGGATCGATGTCGACGAGCCGCTCATCATTTTCCTGAGGGACGGTCGCATCGCCGGCCTGCCGTCGTCGGTTGTGGTGACGCTGGTCGCAGCGGTTGTGCTGATCTTTCTCGTCCACCGGACCAAATGGGGTGCCAATCTTCAGGCGGTCGGGGGTAGCCGAGATGCCGCCGAGGTATCAGGCCTCAGTCCGAACCACTTTCTGTTCTGGTCATTTGTGTTGGCAGCGATAACCGGGTTCCTCTCCTCGTTCTTGGTCCTCGCACGCGGGTCAGGAAGTTCGCCGGGAACCGAGGACAATCTGATGCTGGAGATGGTGCTGGCCACCTTCCTCGGCGCCTCGTTTTCGCCCAGACGGGTCGTAACGGTTTGGGGCGCTGCCCTTGGCGCAGTGCTGGTTGCGGCACTGGCCACCGGGTTTAAGCAGATGGGTGTCAACGTCTTCTGGACCGGCCTTATCAAGGGCTCGCTAATCTTGATCGTCGTCGCCCTCGGCGTTATCTCCGCGCGGACAAGATAATGTCAGTCGGCGACGAAAAGGCGCAAAACGTGGTAGCCCAACGGCAGCGCGGAACATTGCGTTCTATCCTTGTCCGTTATGGCTTTTTGCTCTTGATCGTTGGGTTCCTGGCATTTTTTGCGGCCATGAACCCCGTGTTTCTACAGCCCACAAATCTCAGCAACATCGTCGAAGGGTCGGCAATATTGCTGGTGGTTGCGCTGGCGATGACTCTCATCGTCGCGACTGGCGGCATCGACCTGTCCGTCGGCATTGCGCTTGATTTTGGCGCGGCCTTTGCCGTCGTGGCGATGTCCGAATATGGCGTCGATTGGTGGGGTGCCGCGTTGATTGGCATCGGCGGCGGCAGTCTCGTCGGTATGCTGAACGCGGCGCTAGTGGTTGGGCTCAAGGTCAGCCCGTTCATGGCCACTTTGGGGACTTTCTTCATCGGCTCGTCCGTACAGCGGATCTTCACGGGCGGTGGCGGGCCGATTTCTTACCGGCGCATGCCGCAGGAGTTTCGGGACTTCGCGGTCGGCGACATTTTTGGCGTGCCAATGGAAGTGATCATCGCTTCGGTAATCTGCGTCCTCTACTTCATCGTTCTTGAGCGCTCGATCATCGGGCGCCGGCTCCATGCCTTGGGCATGCAACGCTCCGCTGCAATTGTCGCGGGCTTGCGCGCGAACAGGCTGTTGATCGCCTCCTTCATCGTGGCCGCGATGACCTGCGCGGTGGGTGGGTTGATTGCGGCCGCCAGCATCCGGATGTTCACGCCCTTGTCAGGCTTTTCATATCTACTCGATGCCATCGCCGCGGTATTCATAGGCGCCGCCCTCCACCCGCGAGGCCGGCCAAACGTGTTGGGTACCTTGATCGCCGTTCTTTTCCTCGGCGTCATCACCAACGGCCTGAACCTTATGGGCCTCAATTTCAATACCAAGGACGCGTTGTCGGGCATCATCTTGGTGTCGGTTTTGGCACTCGCAATCGCGCAACGAAAGCTGCGCTAGACCTCGATCTAGTCCATATCCGAGCGGGCTCTTGCGTTGACATTTGTCAAAAAGAATGTCAAATGTCACGCGGCAGTTAGGCGACATCGGACTTGCAGAATGAGAAACGAGCGGCTGACGGAAGACGTGGCGCTGGGCATCAGACGGCGCGTCTTCGAGCACGCCATGCGCAACAATGGCGGCTATCTCTCACAAGCCTGCTCGGCGGCTGAACAGATGGCCTGGCTCTATAATGAAGAACTCAATTTAGGTGAGCCGACCTTGCCTATGATTCCCAAACCGTTCGGCGGCGTACCGTCGGCTAGCAACATTGGATATCGCACGGGTGCCGGCTACAACGGCCCGTTCGAGCCCGAATACGATCGGTTGTTCATTGCTCCGGCACACTACGCGCTGGTGGCCTACGCCACATTGATCGAGGTCGGCCGGATGGCGCCCGAGGGGTTGGAGATGTTCAACAAGGACGGCTCGTCGGTTGAGATGATCGGGGCCGAGCATTCGCCGGGGATGGAGGTCCATAACGGCACGCTCGGTATCGGACTATCGACAGCAGCGGGCCTAGCGTGGGGCCGTCGGCGGCGGGGCGAGAAGGGGCGCGTCTGGGTCTACATGTCTGACGGCGAGGTTCAAGAGGGCCAAACTTGGGAGGCGATCCAAGCCTGCGCCCACCACCGGATCGACAATCTCAAGGCCATCATGGATGTCAATCGCCAGCAATGCGATGGGGCGATGGATAGCGTCATGGAGGTGCGCGATATCCAACGAAAGATGGAGGAGTTCGGCGCCAAGGTCGTATCGGTGGACGGGCACGACATCGATGAAATGCGCGAGGCAGCCGAAACGCCCCACCCGGATCAGCCCTTGATTATCCTCGCGAACACATCGCCGTTTCGAGGCATGCCGGTGCTCGAGGAACGGTTCCCTAGGCTTCACTACGTTCGGTTCAAGTCGGAGGACGAGAGGGCGCGCATGAACCGGGAGGTTGCGGCCTCTTTAGGCGTCGAGCCGGTCGACTACGCACATTAAGGGGATCGGCGAAATGGTCGAAATGGTAAATCGTCCGTATGAGCGCGCCTTTGAGGCCCATGCGTTGGCCCATCCGGAAGTGCTGTGCCTGTCAGCCGATTTGACCTCGTCCTGCGAGATCGATCGGTTTCGCGACAAGTATCCAGACCGGTTCCTGTCGCTCGGCATGGCGGAACAGAACATGCTCAGCTTTGCCGGTGGCCTCGGGCTCGCGGGGTTCAGACCCTTCATTCACACATTCGGCGTCTTTCTTTATCGACGACCCTATGACCAGTTGATGGCGTCGATCGCGTACCCTCGGCGCAAGGTCCGGTTGATGGGTTTCCTGCCGGGCGTCACGACCCCGGGCGGTATGACCCACCAAGCCATCGAAGACATCGCAGTGATGCGCTCCATCCCCAACATGACCGTCCTGGAAACGGGCGACGCGACAGAAGTGGAAAGCATCTGCGAGGCTGCTGACAGTATAGACGGACCGGTCTATTGCCGGGTCTTGCGCGGCTCGGTGCCTCGGCTATTCGATACGCCCATTAAGGTCGGCGAGATGAGGGTGCTCAGTGAAGGCGACGATGTTCTCATCGTTACAGCCGGCATCACGACCGAGGAGGCCCTGCGCGCAGGTAGTGCGCTGGCGAAGGCCGGGGTTTCCATCCGGCATCTGCATCTAAACACGATCAAGCCGTTCGATGAGAAAGCCATTCTCGATCATATCGGGTCCGTCATGGGCGGCGTGATTACTCTTGAAAACCATGTCATCACTGGCGGCATAGGCTCGCTGCTGGCCGAGATCATGGCCGACAATGGTATCGGAAAGCGGCTTGTTAGGCTGGGTCTTAAGGACACCTACGCCCATGGCGGCTCGCGCCCTTATCTCATGCGTTACTACGGGCTGGATGCAACTGCCTTGGTGGCAGGTGTCGAGACACTGATGGGCGAGAATTTTGCTATCACCGAGCGCGATTTAGAGACGGTGCGCGTGGACGCCGTCCATTCCTCGGTGAAGGCAGAGGCACTCTGACGCTGCCTGGCCCAGAAATCGGTGCTTTACCCGATTGCCGGAACGAGGTGACCGGTCATCCTTGGCTTTGACCTAGGTTTCGATCAAGGGCTGTTGCCCAGCGCTCGGTCGAGATTGACGGCTGCGCTGATCGTTGCCAAATGGGTAAACGCTTGAGGGAAATTGCCCAAACCCTCGCCGTTCAGCGCGGTTTCCTCGGCATAAAGGCCGACATGGTTGGCAAAGCCCAGCATGCGCTCGAACATGAGCCGCGCTTCTTCCAGGCGTGCACGGTCGAAACGGCCGGCTCTTGTTAAGGCCTCGACCAGCCAGAAGGTGCAGATGTTGAAGGTGCTTTCGCCGCCGGACAGCCCGTCCTCCGTTTGCTCGACATTGTAGCGGTAGACCAGGTGATTGGCGACTAGACCGCCATCTTCGGGTGGCCTCAGTATCGCTTCTAGCGTCTTCAAAATCCGTGGGTCGACAGGCGAGACAAAAAGGGTCAACACCATCATCAGGTTCGAGGCATCCAACGTGTCGCCGCCAAAGGATTGAACGAAGGATTGCATCTCTTCGTTCCAGCCCTTCTCCATGATGGCATGGTAGATTTCATCGCGCACACTTTGCCAGCGTATGCGGTCGCAGGGAAAGGCTCGGTTGGCGGAGATGCGCAGTGCCCGGTCGATCGCGACCCAGCACATCAGTTTCGAGAATACGAAATGCTGCTGGCTGCCGCGCACCTCCCAAATGCCGTCATCGGGCCGGTGCCAATTCTCGCAAACCCAGTTGACCAGCGCTTCAACGGTTTGCCAGAGCTCGTATGAAATCGGCTCGCCATACTTGTCGTAGAGATAAATCGCGTCCAGCAGCTCGCCATAGATATCGAGTTGAAACTGTTTATGGGCGTCGTTGCCGACGCGGACCGGACGCGATCCGCGATAGCCGTCAAGGTGGTCGAGGGTTTCCTCCGTCAGCCTCTCGCGGCCGTCGATGCCATACATGATTTGCAAAGACCCGTCGGGATTGGCCTTGCCACAGCGGGTCATGATGAATTTCAAGAACTGCGATGCCTCATGGGTGAAGCCTAGGCGCAGAAACGAGTAGATCGTAAAGGCAGAATCGCGGATCCAGGTATAGCGATAGTCCCAGTTTCTTTCGCCGCCAACGCTCTCCGGCAGGCTGCATGTGGGGGCTGCCACAATCGCCCCGGTCGGCTCATAGGTAAGCAGCTTAAGGGCAAGCGCCGAACGCTCGACCATCTCGCGCCACCGTCCGGTATAGCGGGATGTCGACAGCCACTGCCGCCAAAACGTGACGGTCTCGCGAAACGAGTTCTCGCAGGCACGCTCAGACAGGTGAACCCCGACACCCTGTTTGGGCGTACGATGGCGCAGGACAAAGACCGCGCTCTGACCCTCGCGAAGCGTGAACCTGGCGCAGACGCCATCGCCGTCGACCTCCAGCGGCGTGCTGGTTGCTAGTCCGAGATCAAGATCCTTGGAATGAAAGATCGCGCCGTTCTCGACCAGGCTGATTTCGTGGCCTTCACGCGCAAAATTGAACGCGGGTCGGCATTCCATCAGGCAGTTGATCTCGCCTCTCACTGCCGTGATCCGGCGCACCAGTTCCCGGTGCCTCGGTTCGGTCTTGTCGGACTGATGTACCGGCATGAAGTCGGTCAGTTCGGCGGCGCCTTCCTCCGATAAGAAGCGGGTCACCAAGACATTGGTACCTGGCCAATAAAATTGCTTGCAGGTGACGTCGCCGTCTTCGGCTGTGATGCGAAAATAGCCGCCCTTCTTGTCGTCCAGCATGGCGGCGAACACGCTTGGGGAATCGAACCGAGGCATACACATCCAGTCGACGGAACCCCTGACGCTGACCAAGGCAACGGTGTGCATGTCACCGATCATCGCGTAGTTGTCGATGGGCTCATAAGACACGGCTGGATACCCTTCTGTGAAATTGCGGCGCGATGCGCTTAGAACGGGCCATTATTCAGTATCGTTGGCGCAGACGCCAGAATATCGGCTGCGAGCTCTATTAAAGCCGGCGTAGGTGCATGCCGCGTAGTCTGTTAAGACTGACGGCATGGCCAACCGTATCGTTGCTTCGATTCTCGATTGTGATTTCACCGACCTGGCGTCGGAGGTCGCGTCGGTGGACGACCATGTCGACCGCTATCAGGTTGATGTCATGGATGGGCATTTCGTGCCCAATCTAAGCTTTGGCTTTCCGATCCTGAAGGCGATGCGGCGTTTGACGACCAAGCCGCTTGAGGCCGATTTGATGATCACCAATCCGGACCAATGCGCGGCCAAATTTGCAGAGGCAGGCGCCGACTTCGTCATCTTTCATGTCGAAGCCAGCGCGCGACCGCGCCGGGTCTTTCGGGAGATCCGTGAGGCGGGCGGCCGGCCCGGCATCAGCCTTAGCCCCGGTACACCGGCCGGTGCTGTGCGCGATTATCTGGACGATGTCGATATGGTGCTGGTCATGACCGTGGCTCCGGGGTTTGGCGGACAGTCATTCTTGAGCGAACAGCTGGCGGTTGTTAGCCAGGTCCGCGAATGGATCGGTGAAGACGGGCTGGAACTGGATGTCGAGGTCGACGGCGGTGTCAACGCATCGACCGCAGGCGAGGCCGCCAAGGCCGGTGCGAGCCTGTTCGTTTCCGGATCTTTCATATATCGAAGCGACGATCGAGCGGCCGCCGTTTCATCCCTTCGCCAAAGTGTCGGCTGACCAGGGCTGTCCCGTCAGATCATTACACCGTTCTTTTGCCACACTCTGAAGCCGCCCTTGAAGGCATTGGCATTGTCGCCGCGGCGACAGCCTGGTGGCAGTTCGGCAAGCTTCTTTATGCCGCCACCGCCAATCACAGTGTAGTCGGGTTCAAGTGCCTTGGTCAGTTGTTCGACGACCTTAAACACCTCCTTTGTCCATTTCTTCTTGCCTAGGCGCTTCATGGCCGCATTGCCCAGATAGCCCTCATAGGAGCGACCCTTCTTATATGGCAGGTGTGCCAGCTCCATTGGCTGGGCCACATTGTCGACGATCATTGCCGACCCCAACCCGGTGCCTAGACCCAAGAACAGCATCCGGCCGCCGTCGTAGCTGCCGATTGCCTGCATCAGGGCATCGTTGATGATCACCACAGGACATCCAAAGGCGCCCTCATAGTCGAACCCGGACCACCCCGGCCCGAGATTGACCGGATCGACCATGGGCTTGCTGTGCATCACGGGGCCCGGATAGCCGAGTGTGATCACATCATAGTGCCAGCCCTCGGCAAGTTGTTTGACCGTATCGACCATCTGCTGAGCGGTCATGGTCGGGCCGGAATCTGCCTGCCGCTTCATTCGCCGGCGCGACGCCAGAATTTTGACGTGGTTGCCACCGACATCGATCGCGAGCACGGTTCGCGAGCGTGAGGTTGTGGAACTGTGAGTAGCTGTTGCTTCAGCCATGGTCGCTGTCTCCGGCTGCGGATTGGTCGGCAATCACCAAGGCGTTGTCCAAGCGGATTCGGCCGGCAGGGATCGTTTGGTCATGTTTCATTAATTTGACAAGCGCGTCGACCTTCTCTTCTCCGGTGACGACGAACATCAAGGAACGCGCCTGGTTCAGGACCGGGTAGGTGAGGGTCATACGATGGTGTCCCTGATAGACACCGGTTGTGCCTACTAACTCGTCGCTCACCGCTAGAACCGGATCGCCGGGAACCAAAGACGCGGTGTGCCCATCGGGGCCCAGCCCCAGATGCACCAGATCGAGGATCGGGGGCGAGCCCGCTAACTTCTCTAACGTCTGTCCATAGGCCCGGCTTGCAGAAACCAGGTCGGCATCCTCAACAGGCATTGCGTGAATGTTGGCAGCCGGTAGGGGAGCCTTCGATAGGAGGGAAGCTCTCAGGTGTGCCAAGTTCCGGTCGGGGTCGTTGGCCGGGGCGACGCGTTCGTCCACCTGAACGATGTGGATCGCGTCCCATGGTAATGATTGTTTTGCTAGGGCAGTCAACATGACCCAGGGTGTGCGCCCGCCACTGACTGCAAACACGAACTTGCCTCTTTCAGCGATCGCAGCCTTGGCAGAGTCCGCGATGAAGTCGGCGCCGGCATTCGCCACGGCCGGGGCGTTTGGCAGGACACGTAGTTCCATCAGTCGTCGACCTCCACCAAATCGCTTCTCTGGTTCCAGCGCCGGATCACGTGATAGTCGTGCTCAAAACCGAGCACGCTGACTGAGGCCGTGTCCAGCGCGAACATCTTGCCGTCAATTGGCGGCAGGCCCAACCAGCGGGCGGTCAATACCCGCAGCACATGGCCATGGGCAAAAAGAGCGACGTCGCCGCCAGCCTCTTCAGTGCGTGCGATTACCCTATCGACCCGCTCGCCGACCTGTTCGGCGGTTTCGCCATTGGGTACGCCGCCAGTCCACAATAGCCAACCTGGGTTTTCCTCCCTGATGTCGACTGTGCGTCGGCCTTCATAGTCGCCATAGTCCCATTCCATCAAATCGTCGGTCTGTTCGGCATTGTCGCCGTAGCCGGCTAATCGACATGTATCCAGCGCCCGGACGAGAGGGCTGGAAAGGACCAGAGCAAACGGGCGTCCATTCATCCGGCGGCCGACTTCGCTTGCTCCTTGTCTACCTTCGAAGTTGAGGGGCAGATCGGTGCGGCCGGTATGTCGGCCGGACGTGCTCCACTCGGTCGCCCCGTGGCGGAACAACCAGATTTGATAGTGGCCAGTGCTCATCGCTTGTCTAGTCGATTGGCCGGCTACTCGACCGGGTTGACCCAACCATGCGGCGGGGTGACCTTTGCGACCTCTTTGTCAGGACCCCAAGTGCCCGGCTCGTAGGGGTGGACCTTGTGCTTATCAGAGATAATCGGGTCGATGATTTTCCATGCGATTTCGCTGGCGTCTGCGCGGGTGAACAAGGTGCTGTCGCCCTTCATTGCGTCGCCGAACAGCCTCTCGTACGGCTCCATCTCGCCCTTAACTTCGTCGCAGGCATAGAGCTCGATCTGTTCGCCAGTCATGCCGGCGCCGGGGGTTTTCTTGCGCGAGCCGAGAGCAATGGCGATCTCAGGGCTGAAGCGGAACCGCAAATAGTTGGTCGTGTTGCCGAGATCTTCGCCAAACACGTTGTAGGGCGGCTGGCGCAAGCGAATGACGGCCTCATTGACGTGGACCGGCATGTTTTTGCCCACGCGGACGTAGAAAGGCACACCCTCCCACCGCCAGGAGTCGATGAAGAACCTCACCGCGGCGAACGTCTCAACCTGGGAGTCTTTCGCGACGCCTGGCTCGTCTCGATAGCCCTTGAATTGGCCTCGCACCACGTCCGCCTCGGTCAGCGGGCGGATGGCCTTTGTGATGTTTACCTTTTCGTCGATGAGGGATTCCGCTAGATGGCCAGAGGGCGGCTCCATCGCCAGCATCACGATCAGATGCAGCATGTGATTTTGGATCACGTCGCGGATCGCGCCAACCTCTTCGTAGAACTTGCCGCGCCCCTGAACGCCGAAATCTTCGGCCATGGTAACTTGGACGCTTTCGACGAAGTTCCGGTTCCAAATCGGCTCTAGATAAGAGTTTGCGAATCGGAAATATGTCAGATTCTGGACGGCTTCCTTACCGAGATAATGGTCGATCCGAAAGATCGACTTTTCATCAAAGACGAGCCGCAAAATGCGATTGAGCCAGCGAGCGGACGAAAGATCGCGCCCGAATGGCTTTTCAACCATCAGCCGCGCATTATTCGAACAGCCGGACTGCTCCAAACCCTGGAGCGCGACCTCGAACATACTAGGCGGGATCGCCAGGTAGTGCAGGGGCCGCGACGCGTCGCCCAGCTTCTCCCTCAACTTTTCAAACGTGGCCGTGTCACGATAGTCGCCACTCACATAGCTGAGCGATTTGGCGAGCTTGGCGAATACCTTCTCGTCGACCGAACCCTGGTCCTTTTCGATGCCTTCATGCGCGCGCTGCAGAAGTTGTTCGAGAGTCCAATCCTCATACGCAACGCCGACGATAGGGGCGTCAAGCGTGCCCCGTCGGACCATCGCGTATAGCGAGGAGAACGTCTTTTTGTGGGCAAGGTCGCCCGTCGCGCCAAAGAGGACAAAGGCGTCGGATTTGGGTTCGGTCATCACCCGTTCCTGTTCTTTTGCAGTGTGATCGGTCGCGAAAAGCGCCGTTATCGTGCCCTAAGACTCGGTCTTCTCCAAATGGCCGCCAAAGGCAAAGCGCATCGCCGAGAGGCAACGATCGGCAAAGTCAGCCTCGCCCCGCGAACTGAACCGCTCATAGAGGGCAGAGGACAGAACGTGGGCTGGTACCCCCTCGTCGATGGCGGCCTTAACGGTCCAGCGCCCTTCACCGGAATCGCTCACCCTTCCCTCGAAGCTCGAAAGCTGGGCGTCCTTTGCCAATGCCTGCGCGGTTAGATCCAACAGCCATGAACTGATCACGCTGCCGCGCCGCCAAACTTCGGCCACGTCGGGCAAGTTGAGGTCGAACTTGTAATAGTCCGGGTCGCGTAAGGGCGTGGTTTCGGCGTCGACATCATGCTCACGGTTGCCGATATTAGCGTTGCGCAAGACGTTCAACCCCTCAGCGTAGGCGGCCATGACACCGTACTCGATGCCGTTGTGGACCATCTTAACGAAATGGCCGGCACCGGACGGTCCGCAGTGGAGATAGCCGTGCTCGGACGTACCGCCCATGTTCTCGCGGCCCGGCGTGCGCGGTGCGGAGTCGATGGTCGGGGCGAGGGAGGCGAACACGCTGTCGAGATGCTTCACCGCCTCGTCCGGACCGCCGATCATTTGGCAAAAGCCGCGTTCTAGCCCCCAAACGCCGCCGCTGGTGCCGACATCGACATAGTGGATGCCCTTTGGTTGCAGCTTCTTCGCCCGGTCGATGTCGTCCCGGTAGTAAGAGTTGCCACCGTCTATGATGATGTCGCCGGGCTCCATCACTTCCGCCAAGGCGTCAAGCGTTTGCTCCACGACCGCCGCCGGAACCATCATCCAGGCGGCGCGCGGCTTATCCAACTTGGCGACCAGGTCCTGCATGGACGACGCGCCTGTTGCCCCTTCGCCTTCCAGTTCCTTCACCGCATCCGGGCTGACATCGAAGACGACGCAATCATGCCCGTCGCGCATCAGGCGGCGGACCATGTTGGCGCCCATACGGCCAAGGCCGATCATTCCGAGTTGCATTACCAGGTTCCTTTCTTCGGACGGCCGAACGGGCCTCAGTTCATTAATTCTAGCCGGCACAGAGGCCGGCTGATCACGCAGCTTTCAGGCTAGCGACTTTCTGCTCGATGGCGCCCAGCAGCTTGTCGAACGAGTCGACGAAGGAGTCCCGGCCTTGGATCTGAAGCTCTGCCGCCAGGCCGTCGATCGAAACGCCGGCTTGCTCAACCGCTGCTATGTCGGATTCGGCTTGGCTTGCGTCTCCGGTCATCAAATCCCCAACCTCGCCGCTTTCTCCAAACGCCAGCAACGTTGCCTCTGGCATCGTGTTAACCGTGTTGTCGGCGGCGAGGGCCGTAACATAGTAGCCTTTCGGCAGCGACGGGTCTTTCGAGCCGGTACTGGCCCATAGCAGCCTTTGTGGCCGTGCACCGGCTGCCGCAAGCTTCTGCCACCGATCGGACGCGAGTAGGTTGAGATAGGCCGTGAACGTCCGCTGTCCGACGGCGATGCCCAGCTTGTTGTGATGCTCGGCAGGCAAGGTTTTGTTGGCCGCCACGTCCCAGCGCGAGATGAACAAGGACGCGACGGAGGCAATATCAAGAGACAACCCCGCCTCGTGCCGGCGCTCCAGTCCGCGAAGATAGGCTTCCGCCGCCGCCAAATAATGTTCGCGTGAGAACAGCAGGGTCACGTTGATTGGCACACCCGCGAAGATCAGCTCTTCAATTGCCACCGTACCTGCCTCGGTGCCTGGGACCTTGATGAACAGGTTGGGGCGCTGCGCCTGACCATGCAGGCGTTTGGCTTCCTCGATCGTACCATCGGCGTCGTCCGCAAGAGTGGGAGAAACCTCGAGCGAAACGAAACCGTCCACTCCCACTGTTGCCTCGTGGATCGGTCGGAACAGGTCAGCTGCAGCGACGAGATCCTCGACAGCAAGCTCGAAGAAGAGCTGCTCGGTGGAGAAACCTTTGCCCAGCAGTTGAGAAATCGCGGTGTCATAATCCGTGCTTTGGGCAATGGCGTGCTCGAAGATCGTCGGGTTTGAGGTCAACCCCGTGACAGAAAGCGTCGAGATGT
>JBCCER010000064.1:0-22730 GCA_039030175.1 Pseudomonadota bacterium | reverse complement strand
GCGACGTCCCAGGCGTTCAGTTTGCTTTCCCAAAACCCGTCGAAGCGGCCCGCTGCCACGAACGCCAAATCCAGCGCGGCGGCTCCATAGCGTCGGATGCCTGCGACCTGGGGCATCAGGCGGGTTAACTCGGCCTGGAAGGTTGAAATATCCCCATGCCCCAGGAACGGAATCCCTGTCGCCAGCACCGCTTCTTGCAAGGTTCGCCGGCTGCTGACTCGGAGACGTCGGTCGTTCAAAAACGCGCCTTTGCCCTTTTCGGCCCAAAAAAGCTCGTTGGAGATTGGGTTCAAGACCACACCCGCAACGATCTCTCCCTTTTCCTCGGCAGCGATCGAAATCGCCCAATGGGGCAGGCCGTGCAGGAAGTTCGTCGTGCCATCCAGCGGGTCTACGATCCAGCGCCAGTCGGCGTCCTGGCCTTCCTTGGTGCCGCTCTCTTCCATTAGAAAGCCGAAACTGGGGCGAGCCTTTGCCAGTTCGGTTGTGATGGTCTTTTCAGCCTTCAAGTCGGCTTGCGATACGAAATCAGCCGGCCCCTTGCGGGACACCTGCAACTGCTCGACCTCGCCGAAGTCGCGCACCAATTGCCTTGCAGCCCGTTCTGCCGCCCGCACCATAACGTTGATCAAGGGGGATCCGGCGGTGCTGCCTGCTCCCCGCCGGCTGGGGTTCGAGATGGTCATAAAGAGGCTAGGCCTTTTGGTTTAGGTAACAGACGCGCTAGTTTTTGGCGCGTTCGACATAGCTGCCGTCGCCGGTATTGACCACCACGCGAGTGCCGACCTCAATGTGGGGCGGCACCATCACCTTGGCCCCGTTTTCCAGCAAGCCGGGCTTGAACGAGGACGACGCGGTCTGGCCCTTCACCACCGGCTCAGCCTCGACGACCTCCATGGTCACGGTCGCAGGCAATTCCATCGAAAGCGGGGAGCCCTCATACATGGTTGCCGTGCAGACCATCCCCTCCTGCAAATAGACGGCGGGGTCACCGATCGCTTCTTCTGTAAGCATGAACTGCTCGAAGCTCTCATTGTCCATGAAGGTGTATTGATCGCCATCCTTGAACAGAAACTGCACCTCCGCCTCGTCGAGCCTTGCCCGTTCAACGGTCTCTTGGGTCCGCCAGCGATTTTGCGTCTTGATTCCGGTTCGGACATCCTTCATGGCAACCTGGATGACGGCATTGCCCTTACCGGGCTGGATCAGGTCGATCTTGGTGACCTGCATCAGTTTGCCCTCATACTCCAGCACATTGCCTGGCCGAATATTAATGGCGTTGATCTTCATGCGAATCCTTAACTCTTCACCAGGGCTGCAGCGGTGCCCACCTGCCCGCGCGCGGCGCGGAACCTATCAGCATGCCCGATTGCTGGCAACGCGCAGTCTGGGTAATGGAGAATGTCCATGAGCGAAGGCAAAGTCGGCGGGTCGAGACCGTTCGTCGCGCCCTGGTGGCGTGCCGATCAGCTTGCGCGGCGCCGGGTGTTCCTTGAAGGCCGGTCTAAGGTCCGCAAGGCCACGGAAGCGTACTTCGACGGCCGCGACTTTCTGGCGGTCGAAACCCCTGCGGTGCAGTGGTCGCCCGGCATGGAACCGCATTTGAAGGCATTCGCCACCGAGCTCGAACGACCGGGCGAGACAAGCGCGTCAATGTATCTGCACACCTCGCCCGAATTCGCCATGAAGAAGCTACTAGCCGGTGGTTTGCCCCGGATCTATCAGCTGGCGCGGGTGTTTCGAAATGGTGAGGGGTCGGCGACCCACCATCCCGAGTTTACGATGCTGGAGTGGTACCGGGCGGGGCAGGGCTACCATGATCTGATCGAAGATTGTGTCGGGTTGCTGCGATCGGCTGCCAAGGCCGCTGGAACCGATCGGCTCTTCTGGTCCGGGCGCGAAAGCGATCCGTTTGGCGACTGGAAAGTCATCACCGTAGCGGAAGCATTCCAGCGCTATGCCGATATCGATTTGATTGCCACGGCGCCCGACCCTTGTCTTCCCGACATCGACCTGCTGTCGCGTCAGGCGCGGCGAATCGGAATCGACCCCCATGAGGGCGATCAATGGGACGATGTGTTCTTCCGGATCTTCCTAGACCGAATAGAACCCAATCTTGGCCATCCGGTTCCGACTGTTTTGACCGACTATCCAATCTCCATGGCCGCTCTGTCTAGGCCGAAGCCCGCCGCTCCGCATCTATGCGAGCGATTTGAAATCTATGTCTCGGGCCTCGAACTGGCGAATGCTTTTGGCGAGTTGACGGACGCTGCCGAACAGCGCAAAAGGTTCGAGGCTGATCAGTCGCTAAAACATGAACTTTACGGCCACAGCTACCCGATCGATCGCGACTTTCTGGCAGCGCTGGAGCCGGATCTTGGGGGCGGGTTGCCGGACTGTGCGGGCATCGCCCTTGGCTTCGATCGGCTGGTAATGTTGGCGACGCACGCCACCACCATTGAAGATGTGCTCTGGGCGCCGGTCTCGCCGCCTTGGGACTGAATGCAGTGCATAAGGAAGTCGAATGTCGCTTCACCCCGAAGCTGAAGCCTATTTGAAGCTGGTCGATGATTGGAAGCAGGAAAACAACCTGCCATCGTCCCGCGAATTGGGGCCTAAGCGCCTGCGTCGAATTATTCGCGAGGCCATTCTCGCCAAGCGCCCGCCGCTGCCCGACATGCGGGTGGAAAACCGCACGTTTCCGGCACGGTCGGGCGAGTTGGACATCAGAATCATTCGGCCGCGTGATGCCGGCGACGAACCGCTACCAACCGTTCTATATTTCCACGGCGGGGGATATGTGATCGGCGGCATCGAGGACAGCGCGCACGAGGCCTATCGATTGGCCCAACGCACGGATGCCGTTGTGTTCTCGGCAAACTATCGGAAGGGCCCCGAACACCCATTTCCGGCAGCAGTCGATGATGGCTATGACGCGCTGCTTTGGACGGCGCGCAATGCCGGCCGTTACGGCGGCGACCCCACAAGATTGATGGTTGGAGGCACAAGCGCCGGTGGCGGGCTTGCCTCGGCGGTCAGTCGACTGGCGGCGGTCAGTAGAGGGCCGAAGATCTCGTTGACCTATCTGTTTTGCCCTTGGTTGGACATGACGTTGTCGGAAGATTCCGTAAACGCATTTGCCGAAGGCTATGGCCTCGATCGGGACGAGCTGGAGTGGATGCGCGAATGCTATATAGCCGGCGGCGATATGCGCGACCCGCTCGCGTCTCCGGCACTCGCGCCGCCGCCACCTAATCTGCCGGATACTGTTATCGTTGCCGCCGAATGCGACCCACTCAGCGGCGAGGCGCACCATTATGCCGATCGGCTAAGCAACGCCGGTGTGCCGACTGCTTTTCATCTTGCCGATGGCATGGTTCACGCCTTCAACGTGCTGCTACACTTTATTCCGGCGGGGGAGGCGCATCTGGCACCGATCGAAGCGGCGATGCGGCGTGTCTGACCTCAGATCAGGTCAACGTACTTTGCAAGCCGATTGGCCTCTTTGACGGCTGTGACGGGGTCATCCCACAGTGTGGGACCGATCGCCAAAAAGTCGGCGCCTGCCTCGGCGAACTCCCTAGCGTTGCCATTGGTTAGCCGGTCGAGCGCGACGGAAGGGATCTCCATCAACTCCGACCACCATTCGATCAGTTCGAGTGTGTTGGCCGTGTCCTCATCGCTCGGGTTGCTTTCGCCGAATACGATGTAGTCTGCCCCGAGTTCGGCGTGGACCATCGCGTTGTGCCTATTGTTTCGGCAGGAATAGCCGACGATCGCCTGCGGACCGACGACTCGGCGGCACTCTCCATAAGGTGGCCCGGCGGGGCAGGTATGGACGCCGTCGCAGCCTGTCTGCGCGGCAAGGGCAGGTCGCCCGTCGATCAGAAATGCGATCCCGCGATCTTGGACCACGGGACGAAGAGCCTCGACCGTCGGACGCAGTGCTTCATCATTTGTGTCGCCCGGCAAAAGCAAAACACTTGCCACTGGAACAGCATCGAGCAGGCTCATCAGTTGCGGCCTGAAGGCAGCACTTTGGGGGCTTGGCGGTGTGACGAGGAAGAACTGTGAATTGGACATGAGAATTAGCGGCAGGAGTCGGCTGAACACAAATCGTGAGCGTGATTGATTAGCTCGCAGCGTCTGGCCGAGCAATGGCTCTGCCGAGCGATGCTAGAAATTTCCAGCCAAAAAGCGTTCGATGACATGACCTGTGCGGTTGTTCAGCCGTCCGAGCGTCAAAACCCGCGTCGGCGGATCGTGCAATCTCACATCGCGGGCCTTTGCAAAGGCCAAGAGTGCCGGGGAGGCGGAGGCGACGATCAAATCCTCGCACCCTGCCCGGATCGCGCCGAGGGCGGCGCCAGGCAGGTCGCCGCAATCGAGTAAGGCTGTGAGCTTGAGGTCCGGAAAGGCCTCTTGGACCTGGCCGGTTAATGCTCGCCACCAGCCGCCGCCGGTGTGAATGCCGGCATCGGTCTCGCTGATCAACAAGAGGGGGTATCCCATACGCCAAGCGGTTTCTGCCGCCAGCAAGGCGGTCTTCAAGTCGGTGACGCAGACGGCCCCGTCGTCATCGGTGGCCATGGCGCAGTCTGCTTTGTTGACGAGACAAATTCCTCGTTCCTGCCCAGCGCAAATCAATCAGTCCACCATATGCCGACCGTCGGTTGGTGTCTTCAGGCGGCGGCTCGCCCCTTTTGGTTGCCGCTGCTATCATCGCTACCCCCGCTCAAGCGACAAGGCATGCCCCCGATGCGCTTAACCCTCAGACGAAGAACCCGCTATCGCCTTTGGCTGTTTGGCGTGTTGTGGCTGATAACGGTCTTCGCGGGGCCGCTATACGCTCTTTTGTTTCATGAAGGCCAGCTTGGTGTCTGGCAAACATTGGACGAGGGCGCCGTCGGCGGCTTGCTCGTCTGGGGTTTCTTGATCTTTGTGTTGCCAACACGGCTGGGCAAGCCGATCCGGCGCCTGGCGTTTCTGCCGCGAATGGCGGTGATCGTCCCTATCATACTCTTGTCGATCCCGATCACTGGCGTCATCACGGATGGTCTGGACGACGGCATTGTCCAGATGGACGGCTTTCCGACGGAGATTTCCCTCTATCTTTACGTCCTGGTCATCGTCGCGTTGTGCGCCTTGGTGATCGAGGTCATGCACATCATTGGGCCGAGGGTGCTAGGCAATCTGTTGATTGGCCGATACCAGAGCCCGCTGGAGGAAGAGCGGGTTTTTCTTTTTGTCGACCTTGCTGGCTCGACGGAGATGGCCCAGAAGCTTGGTGACGTAGCCTTTCAGGGGCTGCTAAGCCGCTTCTTCTTTGACATCGGCGAGACAGTCCTTGAGGCAGGGGGCGAGATCCATGCCTATATCGGCGACGAAGTCATCGTGACCTGGCCGCGTCAGCCAACGGATGCTCGTCCAGTGGTCTGTTTCTTTGCCATTCAAGATCTACTGGCACGGCAACGCCGTTCCTACCGCAATGCGTTTGGCGTCGAGCCAGTTGTGCGCGGCGCGCTCCACGGTGGGCCGACGGTCATGGCTGCCTGCGGCGACGCCAAACGCGCGATCGTCTATTTCGGCGACACGCTCAACACGACCGCGCGGCTAGAGGGAGAGGCCAAGAGGCTCGACCGCAGCCTGGTCGCGACGGCCGATTTCGCCATGCTTTTGGAACTGCCCAACGGCATTGAAATTGAGCAGCTTGGCCCCGTTTCCTTGAGGGGACGTGACGGCGAGACTGATTTGGTCGCATTCGTACGGCCGAAATCGAGCAAACGCCGGTCGGACAAAGAAAAAGCGCCCCCGCCCGATCAGGACGAGGACGCTTCTGAAACTGAACAGCCGCAAGCAGCCGCCTGACGAGTTCAGCCAGCCTTCGCCATGGCAATGGCCGTATCGCTCATGCGGCAGGAGAAGCCCCATTCATTGTCGTACCAGGTCAGGATGCGGACCAGCGTTCCCTCGACGACTTTGGTTTCCTTCAAGGCGAAGATCGAGGAATGGGTGTCGTGGTTGAAGTCCGACGACACTAATGGCTCATCGTAGCAATCAAGGATGCCTTTCAGCGGACCGTCCGCGACGGCAGCCTTGATCGCATTGTTGACCTCGTCGACCGATGTCGCGCGGCTGGCTACGAATTTCAGATCGACGACAGAAACATTCGGTGTCGGCACGCGCATGGCCACACCGTCCAGTTTGCCATTCAATTCCGGCAGCACCTTGCCAACGGCGCGGGCGGCTCCGGTCGACGTCGGGATGATGTTGACCGCCGCGGCACGGGCCCGATGCAGATCCTTGTGCATCGTGTCGACGATGCGCTGGTCCCCGGTGTAGCTGTGGATTGTGGTCATGAAGCCATGATCGACACCGATCGCCTGGTTCAGCACATGGACAACCGGCGTTAGGCAGTTGGTCGTGCACGAGGCGTTAGAGACGATCCTGTGGTCGGACGTCAGCTTGTCGTGGTTGACCCCATAGACGACCGTGATGTCCTCATCTGTTGCCGGGGCACTGATCAGCACCTTCCTTGCGCCAGACGCCAGCAGCTTGGCCGCATCGTCCCGCTTGGTGAACCGGCCGGAGCATTCCATGGCGATATCGACGCCAAGATCGCCAAGACCCAGATCGGCCGGGTTGGGATTCGACAGTACTTTGATCCGGTCGCCATTAACCACCAGCGTGTCGCCGTCGGCTTCGACCGAGAAGGGGAAGCGGCCATGCACGCTGTCGTATTTCAGCAGGTGGGCGTTGGTTTCCACATCGGCCAAATCGTTGATCGCGACGACTGAGATGTCGTCTCGGCCCGATTCATAGATCGCGCGCAAGACAAGGCGGCCAATGCGGCCAAAGCCGTTGATGGCGACTTTTACGGTCATAGATGTCCTCCAGAAACTTGCAATGGGGCTAGGCCCGATTGGAACGTTTTAGACAAGTTCACGGGCGGCGCTCGCAACTGCCTCCGCCGTGATACCGAAATGGGCGTAGAGATCTGGTCCCTTGCCGGAAGCGCCAAAACCGGTCATGCCGATAAACCGCCCCTCAGGGCCGATATAGCGATCCCAGCCGAGCTGTACACCCGCTTCGACGGCAACTTTCGCTGTGCCTGGCGCCAACACGGATTCTTGATAGGCCTTGTCCTGCTCTTCGAACAGTTCCCAGCAAGGCATGGACACGACCCGCGTGCCGATCCCCTCGGCCTGCAACAAGTCGCGCGCCTCGACCGCGAGCGACACCTCCGAACCTGTTGCCAGCAGCGTAACGGCTGCGTCGCCCTCCGCCTCACGGAGGACATAGGCACCTCGCGCGCATGGATTGCCGTCAACCGAACCGTCGCGCAGAGGCGGCAATCCCTGGCGGGTAAGCGCAAGGATGCTTGGCGTGTGGGTGTTGTTGAGCGCGAGTTCCCAGCATTCCGCCGTCTCCACCGCGTCGGCAGGGCGCAGTACATGGAGATTTGGCATCGCCCTGAGGCTCGACAGATGTTCGATCGGCTGATGGGTCGGCCCATCTTCGCCCAAGCCGATTGAGTCATGGGTCATCACATAGACGACCCGTTGATGCATCAAGGCCGACAAACGAATGGAGGGCCGACAATAGTCGGTGAATGTTAGGAACGTTCCACCGTAGGGCACGATGCCACCATGCAGAGCCAACCCATTCATGGTCGCGGCCATGCCGTGCTCGCGCACTCCATAATGGATATAGCGGCCACCATAGCTGTCGGTGTTAATCTCGTCGAAATTCTTCACCTTGGTGTTGTTCGATGGGGTCAGATCCGCTGACCCGCCAATCAGCGACGGAATCGCCGGGACCAGATGCTCTAACGTCTTACCCGAAGCTGCCCTGCTTGCGATTTTTGTCGGCTCATCGAGGAAGGCTTGTTTGGCTGCCTGGGTAGCGGAAGAAACCGAGGCGGAGATATCTCCGGATACTGCCTGATCAAATCCGGCGCGGTTGGAGGCGTTGGCGTGCCGGCCGCGCCAGGTTGCGCTAACGGCTCTGCTGCGCTTTCCAACAGCTCGCCACGAGGCGGTGATATCGTCAGGCACAACAAATGGCTCGTATGGCCAGTTTAGCGCTTCGCGTGCCCCGGCGATCTCATCCGGACCAAGCGGTGATCCGTGTGCGCTGGCAGTTCCGGCTTTATGCGGTGCACCGAAACCGATGGTCGTGCGGCAGCAGATCAGCGACGGTGTGTCGGTTGTCTGTGCGTGGGCAATCGCTTTCTCGATCGCGTCGGGGTCATGGCCGTCGATCTTCTGCACGTCCCAGCCATAGCCGCGAAACCGTTCGGCAGTCTCGTCGGTGAACGAGAGCGACGTCGGGCCATCAATCGAAATGTGATTGTCGTCGTAGAGGACGATCAGCCGCGACAGCTTAAGGTGTCCGGCTAGCGAACAGGCCTCGTGACTGATCCCTTCCATCATGCAGCCATCGCCGCAGATGGCGTAGGTGTGATGGTCGACCAGATCGCTGCCGAATTCGGCATTCAAGATCCGTTCGGCTAGCGCCATCCCGACGGCGTTGCCCAATCCCTGTCCCAGCGGGCCTGTGGTGGTTTCGATACCGGCTTCAACGTCCACCTCGGGGTGACCGGCGGTCAATGAGCCGACCTGGCGGAACCGCTCAATCTCCGCCATCGTCACCTTTTCGTAGCCAGTCATATAATTGACGGCGTAAAGCAGCATCGAGCCATGGCCGGCCGACAGGACGAACCGGTCGCGATCGGGCCAAGACGGCCAGGATGGGTCGAACTTCAAAAACTTGCTGTAGAGCACCGTCGCCACATCGGCCATACCCATCGGCATGCCAGGGTGGCCGGCATTGGCATGCTGCACCGCATCCATAGAAAGGAAGCGGATCGCGTTGGCCATCTGGTCATGGCTAACGGTTTGATGGTCGACGGTCGTGTCGGAGGAGGCAGGCATGGGGCGGACCGGCAAGCCTTTCTGGGTATAGCATGGGTTGTTACGAAGACCGGCCAGGCGCGGCCCGGCGCGTTCGGCGGCGCACCATGGCGTCAGAGAACGTCTTCGTCAACACAATGACGACCTCGCTTCGGATTGAGGTTTGCGGCACCTAGGCCGTCTATAGGCGAAGGGTCGGTTGGGCGCACCAATTGACGGGGCTCTCCCATGATCCTAATGTCTTAATTCCTAATGGTTTGGCCGCAAAAGCGGCAGCCGAAACATAAGCGGCGATGGAATGCAGGACGACGGGGGACAGACAGGCGAGGAGTTGGTCGGTTCGGTGGCGCGCATGGATGCAGCGCTCGACCGGCTGGAAAAGGCGCTGGCCAATCGTGAGACGCGCCAGCAGTCCCTGCTCGACGCCGTTGATCGGCAGACCGAAGCGGATGCGGCCGAGATCGCTGCACGCGTCGACCAGGCAATCAAGACCCTCGAAGACGTTCTAAAAAGGTAATCGGCGATGGCGCGTGTCGAAATCGTCCTGAACGGACGTCAATATCCGATAGCTTGCGAGGACGGCCAGGAAGACCGTGTGCGCGAGGTTGCCAGCTTCCTGGAAACCCGGTTGGCAGAGCTGCGCCAGCAGGCGCCAAACGCCACGGATTCGCAGCTTCTCGTGATGGTCAGCTTGATGGTCGCGGATGAGTTGTTCGACGCCAATCAGCAATCTGGCGGCGTTGCCTCAGTTGTCGATAGCCCGGAGGTCGCTGATTCCCTGGGCCGGATCGCCGGGCGCATCGAAGAACTTGCGGTTCGGCTGGAGCGCGCTTAGATCTCTCGAGGTAGCGGGGCTGCGTGGTGCGTGAGGTCCTTTTATCCCTGGGGCCGATAGAGTTCCTCTAGGGAGCTGTCTCTGACGGGGTCGAGGCCTCGTTATCATGGCGCCCACCTGCTTAGCAGGGCCCAAGAGGATAGGACATGACCAACGGCCAAGGCGGCTCCGCTACTCTCGATCTTGGCGCTGACATCTTAGACAAAGACAAACGGCAGCGAAGACGCCAAGCCCGGATTATCCGGCAAAAACTGTTCGAGAGTTCCGGTCCGGCGGCGGCCGAGGCTTTAGCCGAGCAATTCCTTGCTTCAATCCTTATTGTGCCAGACATGACGGTGTCCGGTTATTGGCCGATGGGTAACGAGATCGATGTCCGCCCCCTCTGCCTTCGTCTTCGCGAAAGCGGTGTTGTGACGGCACTACCGGTCGTCATCGACAGGCATCGACCGCTGATATTCAGGGCATGGGACGATACGACTGAGCTTGCTGATGGGCCCTATGGCACTCATCAACCGACTGACGCCTCTCCGGTCGTTGTGCCAGATATCCTGCTGGTGCCGATGTTGGCGTTCGACAATCTCGGCAACCGATTGGGCTATGGGGGCGGATACTACGACAGAACACTGATCGATCTTCGCGCTCGCAAACCCGTTCAGGCGATCGGGGTTGCATTCGCTGGGCAAAGGGTTGATCGGCTGGAAGTCGGCCGCCACGATGCGGGGCTCGACGGTGTCGTGACCGAGAGCGACGTTTTCTATCCCGTATCCCTTTAGGGCCTTTCATGCGTTTGTTGTTTCTTGGAGATGTGGTCGGCCGGGCCGGCAGGCAGGCGGTTGTGGAATGGCTGCCGCGCCTTCGCGACCGGCTGGAGGCCGACTTCGTCATCGTCAATGCCGAGAATGCCGCCCATGGTTTCGGGCTAACGGTCAAAATAGCCGAGGCGTTCTACGAGGCTGGTGCGGATTGTTTGACGTCCGGCAATCACATCTGGTCCCAACGGGAGATTTTGACGGCCATCGACGGCGACCGCCGCTTGCTGCGCCCCGCCAACTTCCCAGAAGGAACACCGGGGCGCGGGGCAAGCCTGCTGACCGGTCGCAACGGACACTCGGTCCTGGTTGCCAACGTCATGGCCCGCGTCTTTATGGACCCGCTGGATGACCCCTTTGCGTGCGTCGACAACTTGCTTGCCGACATCAGTATGCCGCGTGAGGCCGATGCCATCGTCGTCGATTTCCACGGCGAGGCGACCAGTGAAAAGATGGCTATGGGTCACTATCTGGACGGACGGGTGAGCTTGGTCGTCGGCACGCACACCCATATCCCAACGGCCGATATGCAGATTTTGCCTGGCGGGACGGCGTATCAGACGGACGCCGGCATGTGCGGCGATTTCGACAGCGTGATCGGCATGAAGAAGGAATCGGTGATGAGCCGGTTTACCACCAAGATCCCCGGTGAGCGGATGACGCCTGCTGAAGGGCAGGCGACGATCTGTGGTCTGTTCGTCACCACAGATGACAAGACGGGATTGGCGACCCAGGTCGAGCCGCTCCGGCTAGGCGGGCGATTGCAGCGCGCCTCGCCAATCGCCGATTTGGACGCCGCTTCGGCCGATACCCCAACATAAGCCATCGGATTTCGGCCGATCCGCTATATACTGTGTCAGATCGCGCTGTTTCCCAGGCTTTGACAAGGCCCAGAAAAGCGCGATAGTGCGCGCCTTCATTTCGGCCAGGCAAGGGTGCCGGTCGTACGTTGTCGAGAGAAAGACGAGGCCGGGGCCATGGCCGGACATTCCCAATTCAAGAACATCATGTATCGCAAGGGCGCGCAGGATGCCAAGCGCGCCAAGGTCTTTACGAAGCTGGCTCGTGAGATCACGGTCTCGGCCAAGCTTGGACTGCCTGACCCGGCGATGAACCCTCGGCTAAGGTCGGCGATCGCTGCCGCCCGCAAGGAATCCATGCCGAAGGACAATATCGAGCGCGCGATCAAGAAGGCGACCGGCGGAGAGGGCGACGCCGATTTCGTCGAGATGCGCTACGAAGGCTACGGACCGGCGGGTATTGCCGTGATCGTTGAAGCGCTGACCGATAATCGCAATCGCACGGCGGCGGAGGTCCGATCGATCTTCAACAAGTATGGCGGCAATCTGGGCGAGACCAACTCAGTCAGTTTCATGTTCGAGCGGGTAGGCGAGATCACCTACCTGCCTGAGGCTGGCGATGCGGACACGGTGTTTGAGGCTGCCCTCGACGCCGGTGCACGCGACTGTGAAAGCAACAGCACTGGCCACACAATCACGACGGAGCCGGACGATTTCTCCAGCGTTCGAGACGCCCTCGAAGTGGCCCTGGGGGAGCCTGACCAAGCGGGCCTCGTGTGGCGCCCTAGCACGACAACGCCAATCGACGAAGGACAGGCACAGAGCGTGCTGAACCTGGTCGAGGCGCTAGACGACAGCGACGACGTACAACGGGTTTCTACGAACTTCGAGATCTCCGACGAGGTCTTGGCCAAGCTGACGGCTTAGACGGGGCGCGGCGTCGATGCGGATACTCGGCCTTGATCCGGGTCTGCGCCACACGGGCTGGGGGATTATTGATGTTGAAGGCAGCCGGCTGCGCCATGTCGCCGACGGTCGGGTCGATACCTCGCAGAAAGATGCGCTCTCTGCGCGCCTGCTCTCGCTACAGGATGGCTTGGCGGAGGTGATTGAACATTACAGACCCGATGCGGCCGCCATCGAAGAGACATTTGTCAACAAGAACCCAACCTCAACCTTGAAGCTTGGCATGGCCCGGGGGGTGGTGATGCTAGCCCCCGCTCGCGCCGGTCTGACGGTGGCGGAGTACGGCGCCAACCACATCAAGAAATCGGTTGTGGGGGCCGGGCATGCGGACAAGGTGCAGGTACAGGCCATGGTCGGCCGCTTGCTGCCCGGTATTGCAATTTCGTCACCCGATGCCGCCGATGCCCTCGCTGCCGCTATTTGCCATGCCCATCACAGCCAAACCGCCGCGCGCATTGATGGCCGTCCGCTGAGCGTCGCCGCGCGATGATTGCCAAGCTAACCGGTACCTTGGACAGCACCGATGATGGTCAGGCCATCATCGATGTGAACGGCGTTGGCTATCAGGTCTTCTGCTCACGACGATCTCTTGACCGCTGGGGTTCCCTGGGCTCACGAGTTGTGGCCTTTATCGAAACCCACGTTCGCGAAGACCATTTCCACCTTTATGGTTTCGCTGAGGAAGCCGAACGCGCCTGGTATCGGCTGCTGACCACTGTACAGGGGGTAGGCGGGCGCCACGCGCTGTCGATCTTGAGTGTTTCGTCGCCCGATGAACTGACGACAGCGATTGCCGCGCAGGACAAGGCCATGCTGACCAGGGCCGACGGGGTCGGACCTAAGCTCGCCGGTCGAATTCTGTCCGAATTGAAGGATAAAGTCGGCGGCATCAGTCTCGCGCCCAAATCCGCCGCCGCACCCTCCTCGGCAGCCGTTCCGCCGACCGGCGCCGCAGATGACGCCGTTTCAGCGCTGATCAATCTTGGCTATGGCCGTTCTGAGGCCTTTGGCGCCATCGCCCGCGTGTCGCAGACCCTCGGCGACAGGGCGACCGTCGAAGAACTGATCCCGGCCGCGCTGAAAGAACTAGCGTCGTGAGTGCAGATCAGCATCAGGATCGGACAGTCGGCGCCGGTTTTGCCGAGGGCGACGCGGCCGAGGCCTCGCTTCGTCCACAGGCCCTGAAAGACTTCATCGGCCAGCGCAAGGTGCGCGAAAACCTGGCGGTTTTTATCGAAGCGGCGCGCGGCCGTGGCGATGCGCTGGATCATGTTTTGCTCTTCGGCCCACCGGGGCTTGGCAAGACCACGCTCAGCCAGATCGTCTCGCGCGAACTGGGTGTCGGATTTCGGGCGACGTCCGGTCCGGTGATCGCCAGGGCAGGCGATTTGGCGGCAATTCTGACCAATCTTCAGCCCCGGGATGTCCTTTTTATTGACGAAATTCATCGCCTTAATCCCGCCGTTGAGGAGATTCTCTATCCCGCCATGGAGGATTTCCAGCTCGACCTGATCATTGGCGAGGGGCCGGCCGCGCGTTCTGTAAGGATCGACTTGCCGCCGTTCACGTTGGTTGGGGCGACGACTCGCTCGGGCTTGATCACCACACCGCTGAGGGAGCGGTTTGGCATTCCTCTCAGGCTCGATTTCTATACGGCGGAGGAGTTGGAATTGATCGTGACGCGCGGTGCCGCACTGCTGGATTGCCCGCTGACCGCCGTCGGCGCGTCGGAAATCGCGCGTCGTGCTCGTGGTACGCCAAGGGTTGCCGGCCGACTGCTGCGCCGGGTAAGGGATTTTGCCGCCGTCGCAGGCACCAGCGAGATCGGCGCCATCGAGGCAGACGCTGCGTTGGATAGACTCGATGTCGATAAGCGCGGTTTGGATCGGATGGACCGGCGCTATCTCAGCATGATCGCGGACAAGTACAATGGCGGCCCGGTTGGTGTCGAAACCCTAGCCGCAGCGCTATCCGAACAGCGCGATACGATCGAAGAGGTCATCGAGCCGTTTCTGATCCAGCAGGGACTCCTGCTTCGCACCTCTCGCGGACGCATGCTGGCGGACGACGGATATCGCCATCTCGGCCTGATGCCGCCTAAGCGCGATGATGCCCAGTTCGATTTGCTGCGCGATCAACTCACCGGCGGCGAGACCGGCGAATGAGCGACGTTTCCGGCCTATCCGGTGAGTTCGTTGGCATGGAACACCGCATGCCAATTCGCGTCTATTGGGAAGACACGGACGGGGGCGGTGTCGTCTACCACGCCCGCTATCTCAATTTCGCCGAACGAGCGCGTACCGAGGTCCTACGTCAGCTGGGTGTCCAGCAGCAAAAGATGCTCGCCGAGACCGGTGTCGCGTTCGCGCTTCGCCGTGCATCCATCGACTTTCGCGCACCCGCTCGGCTTGATGATCTGCTCGACGTCCGAACAAGGGCAACCGGTTTGGGGGCGGCGATTCTCGAGATGCAACAGGAAATCTGGTGCCACGATCGATGCCTGTGCGTCATTGAGGTGCAGCTTGTCTGTGTAAACCGATCTGGTCGACCGGTACGCCTACCGCAAATGGTCAAGGGGCCGATTGATCGGGCAATCAGTGCAAGCTCGGAAACCGTTAGTGCGTAGTCGCCAAGGCGTAACAAGGGGTCGTTAGGAATGGATACCGGTGCGGGGAGAATACTGATGCGAGCCATGTCCTTTCCGAAGTTGGTGCTTTCGGGCATCGGAACACTCGGCGTGAGCTTGCTTGTGCCCGCCTTGTCGGCCGTTAGTGCCATTGCACAAGAGTCGGTAACGGAGGTCACGGAGTTGGCTCCGCTGCCGGGCGTCGGAAACACGCTGGGCAATGAAGGGGCGGGCGTTGACATCACGTTGTGGGGCCTGTTCCTCCAGGCGGACCTCGTCGTTAAGCTGGTCATGCTGATGCTGCTTCTGGCGTCGATCTGGTGCTGGGCGATCATCTTCAACAAGCTGGCGGGGATGCGCCGAGTCAATCGGGACGCCAACAGCTTTGAGGACGAGTTTTGGTCCGGCGGCTCGCTTGAGGATCTCTACGACAGGGTGGGTGCCAACCCACCGGACGCCATGTCGGCCGTTTTTGCCTCGGCGATGAAAGAGTGGCGGCATGCGACGGATCGCGGCCTTGCCTCGAACGAACCCCTGCGCGCCAGCATTCAGCAGCGCATCGACAAGGTCATGGACGTGACCATCGCGCGCGAAATGGCCTCGATGGAGCGGGGTATGACGTTCCTGGCCTCGGTCGGCTCAACCGCACCCTTTATCGGCTTGTTCGGCACGGTTTGGGGTATCATGAACGCCTTTGTCGCTATCGCTGCTACAGCGAACACCAGCCTTGCCGTCGTTGCGCCCGGTATTGCCGAGGCCTTGTTCGCCACCGCGCTTGGCCTGTTCGCCGCCATTCCGGCCAGCGCGGCCTACAACAAATTCTCCAATGACCTGTCCAAGTTCGCAGAGCGCCTGGAGTCGTTTGCCGGCGAGTTCAGTGCGATCCTAGGCCGCTACCTCGAAGAGCGAGGTTAGACGATGGCCGGCATGACCAATGGCGGTCTGCGGCGCAAGAATGGCCGCGGCGGATACCGCCCGATGTCCGAAATCAACGTCACACCGTTTGTCGACGTGATGCTGGTGCTGCTGATCGTTTTTATGGTCACCGCTCCGCTTCTGACGGTCGGTGTCCCGGTCGATCTGCCACGGACTGAGGCGCAGAATATTCCCAACCAGGAAGAGCCGCTTGTCGTCTCAGTCACCGACGCCGGCGCCATATTCGTCCAAGAGACCGAAGTGGAAATGCCGAATCTGGTGCCTCTGCTGATCGCAATCACCGAAGCCAACCCAGAAGCGCAAATCTACATTCGCGGCGACCGCGGATTGCTTTATGGCCGCATCATGGAAGTTATGGGCGCAATCAACTCGGCAGGCTTCGAGCGGGTTTCGCTGGTCGCAGAATTGCCTCAGGAGCCGGCCCAGTAAGGCGATGCGCCGCAGCTTTGTCATATCGACCGCGCTTCATGCGCTGGTCATTCTGCTGCTGATTTTTGGCCTGCCGTTTCTTAATCCGGCACCGCCCGATATCGGCGCGACCGCCTCGGTTCCCGTTGCGATCGTAAGGCCTAACGAGCTACCCAGCCTCGGAGATTTTGGCACTCCGGACCCTGATGAGGCCTTTGCGGTCGACCGGCCGGAGACTGAGCCGGCACCTAGCGTCGAGCCCGATGGGGCCGAGGAGGCGCAGGCGCCGCCAACAATCGAGCCGGAAAGCCCTGAGGAGCCTCAGGTTGCCCAGGCACCTGAAATCCGCTCGCCCGAGCCTTCCCCAGACATCGCTGCGGCGCCTGAGCCGCCATTGCCTCCACCGCCTCCTCCCGAACCACCGCCACCCCCGCCACCGGAGCCCGAGCCGACACCGACGCCGGAACCCGAACCTGAACCAGTTCCGGTGCCAGAACCGCTGCCCGAACCAGAACCAGAACCAGAACCAGAACCAGAGCCAGAGCCAGAACCTCAGCCTCAGCCTGAGCCTGAGCCTGAGCCGGAACCTGAGCCCGAGCCGGAACCTGAGCCTGAGCCTGAGCCAGAGCCAGAACCGGAGCCTGAACCTGAGCCTGAGCCTGAGCCTGAGCCCGAGCCGGAAGAAGACGAGGTCGCGAGCATTGAAGGTCTGTTAGAAACCCTCGCTGAGGAAGAAGTCGAGGAAGGACCCTTTGTACCGCCGGTCCCGGGACAGCGCCCGCCAAGACCTGCCAACATCCCGCCGCCGCCGTCACCCGAACCGGAACCGGTGCAGGATACCCAGGCGGCGTCGGATCAGCTTGGGAACCTGCTTGACGAAATAGCAGGCACGGACCCGACCCCTCCATCGACTCCCACGCGGCTGCCGGCAAGCGAGGAGAGGGCGATCGCGCTTGCGCTTAGAACGTGCTGGAACGTCGATCGTGGGGCACCCTTCATTGAAACCGTTCGCGTTACGATTCTGGCGCGCATGAACTCCGACGGCACTGTTCAAAGCGCACAGATTCAAGGGGTGACCGGAGAGGCTACGGATGCCGTTCTGAGATCGGCCGCAGAATCGGCTCTGCGTGCGGTTAGGAATCCTGCTTGTCAGCCCCTGCCGGCACCTTCGCAAGGGTTTGGCAATGGCGAGGAATACCAGTTTAATTTCAATCCACGCGATATGTTCTGACCAAGCTGGGCAATTGCGCATTGGGCGGTGTCGGTCTATTGATCGGGAATCATGGCCGGGGGTTGCCGAATCTGCCTTGGACTTGCCCACTTTTGCGGGGACAGTCCCGACCGCTCGAGTTGTTCCCAGCCGTTGGACGAACAGGCTTCGGTGGCAATCAGGGGGAGTCACACATGACCGGAATGCATCGGTCCGCGCCTAAGATCTTCGTGTTTATCGCGTTGATTTTCATGGGTTTTGTCGGCAGGACATCGTCCGCACAGGTGATTGTCGATGTAACCGAGGGCGTTTTCGACCCTGTGCCGATCGCTATCGTCGACTTTGTCGGCGACAGTGATTCGGCAAGCCAATACGGCCGCGACATTGCGTCGGTTATCACCGCTAATTTGGGCCGATCCGGTATTTTTGCCCCCATCGATGCGTCCGCCTTTATTCAACCGGCCGCAGAACTCACCACCAATGTTCGGTTTGCCGATTGGCGGATTATCAACGCGCAAGTTTTGGTGGCCGGTCGCGTTCAGCTTCTGGGCGACGGCCGCCTTAACGTAGAATTCCGGCTTTGGGACGTGGTCGCTGAGAGTCAGTTAATCGGCTTTGCCTATTCTGCTGAGCCGGAAAGCTGGCGCCGTATCGCCCATCAGATCTCAGACGCGGTCTATAGCCGAGTGACCGGCGATGACGGCTATTTCGATACCCGTATCGTCTATATCGCTGAGAGCGGGCCGGCCAATGCCCGGATCAAGCGTTTGGCGATCATGGACCAGGATGGCGAAAACCACCGCTATCTGACTGGCGGCGAGAACTTGGTACTGACGCCGCGTTTCTCGCCGTCCACTCAGGAAATCACTTATCTTGCCTATTTGAACAACCAGCCGCGGGTCTATCTGTTCAACATCGATACAGGCCGGCAGGAACTCTTAGGCGATTTCCCCGGCATGACCTTCGCGCCGCGCTTTTCGCCTGACGGTAACCGGGTCATTTTCAGTTTTGCCGAGAATGGCAATTCCGACCTCTACCTTCTGGACCTCAGAACTCGCCAGCGTACCAGGCTGACAAACAGCCCCGGCATCGATACCGGTGGATCATTCTCACCGGATGGCAGCGAAGTCGTGTTCGAATCAGATCGCGGCGGCGCCCAGCAGATCTATGTGATGAGCGCCAGCGGTTCCAACGTGCGGCGCATCAGCTTCGGCGAGGGGCGCTACGCCAGCCCGGTCTGGTCGCCTCGCGGCGATCTGATTGCGTTTACCAAGATTCTCAACGGTCGTTTTTACATCGGTGTGATGCGGACCGACGGGAGTGGCGAGCGGCTGCTGGCGGAGGGCTTCAATGTCGAGGGTCCGACATGGGCCCCGAATGGTCGCGTTTTGATGTATTTTTCGACGACACCCAGCGGCGCGGGCAGCGTTTCCCGCCTGCATGCCGTTGACCTGACCACCGGGCGCACTTGGCCGGTTCCGACGCCAATCGGCGGTTCCGACCCAGCTTGGTCGCCCCTGTTGCCTTAGTGGGCTGTAAGATAGCTTAATGCAGCCAGTAAGGCCTATTTCTCTGGCGACCTTGTTAACTGAGCAGTGCCGCCCTGCGGCATTCTTCGCCGGAGACCGGCACACAACCCTGATCGGGGGACCTAATGATGGGTACTAAGATACTGACAATCATAGCGGCGGCGTTCTTGCTGGTAGCCTGCAGTTCGGCGTCCGATACAACCCCAGGGGGCGCCGGCGACGCGATCGCGGGCAACGTCGTTCCCGGCTCTCAAGAAGATCTGGTCGTTAATGTCGGCGACCGCGTGTTCTTCGATTTCGACAGTTATGATCTGACGTCTCAGGGCCAGGCGACCTTGCAGGCCCAGGCGGCTTGGCTTCAGGAATACCCAGATGTCCTGCTGATCATCGAGGGGCACGCCGATGAACGCGGTACCCGCGAATACAATCTGGCACTTGGCGAACGCCGGGCCGTGACCGTCCGCAACTATCTGATTGCGTTGGGTATCGCCCCGACCCGGTTGGTAACTGTCTCGTACGGCAAGGAACGGCCTGCAGTGGTCGGCAGCAACGATTCGGCTTGGGCCCAAAACCGCCGCGGCGTCTCAGTCGTCAACTGAGAGTGACGACTCTAGGCGAGGGGCGTCATTATTCGACGCCCCTTGACGCTGTTGACCGGATTGGCATTTGGGCTGCGATACGCCCCCGATTACATGGTCGCGGTGAACCGAGGAATGACCTGATGACTCATCACTTTAGATCTGCCGTCGCTGTTAGTGCGCTGAGCATTTTTACGGTGGTCGGTTCTCTTTCGGCTGTTGCCCAGACCACGCCAATCGATGCCGAGATCGAGGCAAGGCTGGCCGCTGCTGAGATCCAAGTAGAGGCGCTGGGCGACGTCCTTGGGGTGCCGGTACAGGTGGCGCAGGCTCTGCCTGACGGTTATGCCGCGCAGGTTGAGTTGCGGCTCGGACAATTGGAGCAATCTCTTCGCCAGATTTTGGGGCAGGTCGAACAGCTTCAGTTCGAAAACCGGACCATGAACGACCGGCTGGAACGGGCGCTGAACGATATCGAATTCAGGCTGTCTGAGCTCGAAGGCGGCGGTTCGGGAGGGTCTTCCAGCACGACCGGTAGTCTTGGCCCGGCAGTGCCCTCGCCATCGACGCCGCCTGTGACGACGGGAGGCGGAACAACGACCGCAGCACCACCAACTGCCGGAACTCTGGGCTCTCTAGGCGTCACCAGCGGCACTGATGGAGCAGCGCCGGGGTCCGACGAAGCCGCACGCACGTACAATGATGCCTTTGCCCTAATGCAGGCCGGCAACTTCGACGGTGCACAGCGCGGATTCTCCGGCTTCGTCTTGCAATATCCAAACAATCCGCTGGCGAGTAATGCGCAATACTGGCTGGGCGAGACATTGTTTGCTCAGGGCCAGTTTGAGGCTGCAGCGAACGCGTTCAGCGTCGGCTATCGGCGCTATCCCACCGGAAGCAAAGCAATGGACAGCTTGTTCAAGCTTGGCCTTTCCCTGACGGCAATCAGCCGTAATCGGGAGGCGTGCAGCGCGTTTAGCCAATTGCTCATCAGCTTTCCAACGGCTCCGCCGGATATGGCTCAGCGTGCTCGAGACGAACTTGCCCGCTTGCAGTGCGGCTAGGCAGCATTCGGCCATTCAGTCAGCGCAACCGATTGGTGACGACTCGTTTTCCCGCCTGATGGCTTCGTTCGCGCCGTTCGAGCCAAACCCGAGCATCGCGGTCGCGGTGTCGGGTGGTTCGGACAGCCTTGCCTTGTGTCGGTTGGCGGATCGCTGGGCGCGACATCGTGGCGGCAAGGTTTTGGCCCTGACGGTCGACCACGGCCTGCGTAAGGGTTCTCGGGATGAGGCCAAGCGTGTCGAGGCTTGGATGCACGGCCTCGGCATCGCGCATCGGATCTTGTGCTGGACCCCGTCGGGGACCAGCCAAAAATCGGCCCGCCTGGGTAGATACGCGCTGTTGGAAGAGGTTTGCGGGGCCGAAGGCATCCTTCATTTGCTTGTCGGCCACACCGCCGATGACCAAGCCGAAACGGCTGCATTCAGATGGACTAGGCGTAGCGGCCCGGACGGGATTGCCGGTATGGCGGCGGAAAGAGAGCTTGATCAGATTCGCCTGCTGCGGCCCCTGTTGTCGATCGGACGCGACCGCCTGCGTGCGACGTTGCGGGGCTGGAATCAGACCTGGATCGATGACCCAACCAATCTAAACGAACGGTATGCCCGGCCCCGATTGCGCAGACGTTTGGCGCGGCGGCCGGCTGCTGCTTCTTTGTGGCAGCAGCGAGCGTCCGGCGAGGCTAATCGCCGAAGGAACAGAGATCGTGACCTCATTGAGGCTTTGGCTCGATATGTCGCCGTACATCAGCAGGGATACGTTGTGGCCGACCCAGCGTTGCTGCGAACGGAGGTCGGCTCATCAGCTTTGGGCCGCATCGTTAGGACCGTACGTGGATCGGATTACATGCCTTCGCCACGGGCGCTTGAGGAGGCATGTTTCGCACTGCGCTCTGGTGTCGCTGGCAGAACGATTGGTGGTTGCCACATCGCAGCTGGAGTCAGGTTGGTTGTTACCCGCGAAAGTGTTCGCATCTCGGATCGCACATCGGTATCGGCCGGTGAAACGGTGCGTTGGGACCGACGGTTTTTCGTAACCGCGCCATGCGAGGGTGTGATTGCCCCGCTCGGCGATGCCACCCGCGACCATCGGGTCGAGAGGGCGCCAAATGCCGCGTTGCGGGGCCTTCCGTCCCTTTGGCGCGATGGCGCACTAGTCGCCGTGCCCGTGACGTGTTCGCGCGGTACAATCGGACGTCCTGGCGCCCGGAAGCCACTTTTAGTAAGGTTCCGCCCGCCGCAGCCGCTTACTAGCGCCGCTTTTGGCGGCATCTTAAGAGTTGTTTGAGCGAATGACGCACTTATTTAGGAAGACTACGATGGCCGATCGCACCTCAATTGGCGTTGCCGGCAGCTGATGAAAGGCATTTTGGCGTGAGCAGTTTTGGTAAGAATTTGGCGCTTTGGGTCATTATTGGCCTGTTGTTGGTGGCGTTGTTCAACCTGTTCCAGAGCAGCAACAACTCCGGCGGCGGCTCGTCCATTGCCTACTCCGATTTTTTGAGCGCTGTCGACACTGGTCGCGTGGCCGAGGTGACGATTTCCGGCGATGAGATTACCGGCCGCTATGGCAGTGGCCAGAATTTCACAACGGTCGCGCCTAACGACAGTAGCCTGGTGAACCGGCTGGAAGAGGCTGGTGTGCGCTTCAGTGTGGCGCCGCAAGAACGGTCCAGCATTCTCCAGCAGATTCTGATCAGCTGGTTCCCAATGCTGCTGCTGATCGGCGTCTGGATCTTTTTCATGCGCCAAATGCAGGGCGGTGGCAGCCGGGCCATGGGTTTCGGCAAATCGCGCGCCCGCCTTCTGACGGAACGCACCGGTCGCGTGACCTTTGACGATGTCGCTGGCGTTGATGAGGCCAAACAGGAACTCGAAGAGGTCGTCGAGTTTTTGAAAGACCCTCAGAAGTTCCAGCGTCTCGGCGGCAAGATCCCCAAGGGCGTTTTGCTGGTCGGCCCGCCTGGTACCGGTAAGACGCTCATTGCGCGCGCCGTCGCCGGCGAAGCCAACGTGCCGTTTTTCACCATCTCCGGTTCGGACTTTGTCGAGATGTT
>JBCCER010000063.1:0-22948 GCA_039030175.1 Pseudomonadota bacterium | reverse complement strand
TTGAAATCGACACCATAGTAACGCTCGCCAAAGCCAGATTTTTGACCAGCCTTGATCCAGCCGAAGACGCTGTTGGAGAACACGACAAAGGTGATCGGCAGGCCGAGCCTCGTTACCGTCTCGAACTCCCCAGCCGTGAAGCCGAAGCTGCCGTCGCCCATAACGGCGACCACCTTGGCATTGGGACGTCCGACTTGCGCCCCAACGGACGCGGACATGGAATAGCCCAGCGCCCCGTGCGCACGATTGGTGATGAAGTGCCGGCCCGATTTGGCCTGACGAAAAAAGCCAGAGATGTAGGGGCATGGCGTGCCCGGATCTGCCACAACCACCGCGTCGTCCGGCAGCAGGTCATTCAAGGTGCGCGTCACCCGCTCCGGCAGGATCGGCGATTGGTCGCTTGCGGCCAGCGGGTCGAAGTCGGCGAATTTCTCAGCCTTGGCCTTTTGAATGGCGGCGACGGCACCGAAATTGGGTAGCTCGCCCGCATGATCGTCCAGCGCTTCGTTGATGGCCGCGAGGGCCAAACGCGCGTCGGCAACCATCGCAATGTCGGTTTGATAGACAGCGCTGATCACCATTGGGTCACTGTCGATATGGATGATCTTTGCCGTGCCCGGCGCCGGGGAGCGCCAGCGCTCAGTCGTCACGGACCCGGCGCGGCAGGCGATGAAGATGATGAGGTCGGCCTCGTCCACCATGGCGCGGGTCGGCGGTGTACCGCCATTGCTGCCCACAACGCCCAAACAGTTCGGATGAGTGTCGGCAAGCGATCCTTGTCCGCTGATCGTGGTCGCAACCGTCAGATCCAACCGGCTTGCCAGACGGTCGAGTTCAGCCTCCCCGCCCGAATTCACGACGCCGCCACCGCAGACAATCAGGGGCCTGCGTGCCTCAAGCAGCGCGCGAACCGTATCTTCGACCACCGATGCGGCCGGTGCGGTCGGCCAAGCCGGGAAGCGGCCGAGTTCTTCCTGCGCCCAGATTTCAGAATCGTCGACGGGATCCTTTTGCACGTCGAACGGCAGACCAAGATGGGCCGCGCCTGGCCGCCCCGTCGTCATGCCGCGAAAGGCGGTGCGGACCATACCCGGCAGCATCGATGCCTGCGGGATGACGCCGTTCCACTTGGTCAGCGGGCGAAATAGGGAATTTTGGTCAAGCTCGGTCAACGGATATTTGCCGATCGAGCCGGTCGAGACGTCCGAATTGATGGCCAGGATGGGGATCGAGGATTCGTTGGCCTCCACGACGCCCGGCAGAATGTAGGTGGCCCCGCCCCCGCTCGGCCCCTCGCACACGCCGACCTTGCCGGTCACGCGGGCATAGGCGTCCGCCATATAGCCGGCTGAGCGCTCGTCGCGGGTCAGGATATGCCGGATGTTCTGCCCGATGCGGTAAAGCGCGTCATAGAATGGCAGGGTGGTGTCGCCGCACAGGCCGAACACCGTGTCCACCTTGTGCGCTTCCAGCATGCGCACCATTGCTTCCGCACCGGTGAGTTGATTGCCGCCCCCGGTCATGCCGCCCTCATCGTCTTGCCATCTCTGCTTTACCCGGTCCGTAGACAAGGCTGTATACAGGATGGTATTCAAAACGAAGTGCCTAGCTCTGTCAACGTTGAGCGTCTGGATGACAAAGGACTCTAGACAATGCGTATGGTGGTTCGGATGGCGCTGTTCTGATAGGTGACTGGCGGGATGACCAGCGAAACGGCCCAAATCGGTTCCAGTATCGTGGCCCGTGTCTATGAAGACATTGGCTCGATGGCGGCCACCTTTCGTCTGAAGCCGCGCGAGCGGCTCAATGAGGGCGAGATCGCCAAACAATTCGGCACCAGCCGGACACCGGTGCGCGAAGCGCTCAACAGGCTGGTCGCCGATGGACTGCTGACTTTCGACCCCGGCAAAGGCTTTTATTGCCGCGAGCTGGCCCCCAAGGCGATCTTGGATCTCTATGAGTTGAGGGTGGCTCTCGAGTGCGAAATCGCCCGACTGACGGCGGAACGTGCAGACCGCGACGATTTGAAGAAGCTTGAAACCTTCCTGGACGAAACCGGGCCAGACAATGAAGGCCGCGACGAAATCGAGCTTGTTCGACTCGATGAGCATTTTCACGGAAGCCTGGCCGAACTCACCGGTAACCAGGCCCTGGTCGACCAGTTGGCCAAGACCAACTTGAAAATCCGGTTCATCCGCTGGATCGACATGGAAGAGCGCCGGCGCTTCACGCAAAATGAGCATCGCGCCATTCTCGAGGCCATCATGAAAGGCGACGGCGAAGAGGCTGCCACCATCATGCGCCAACACATCCTGAGCAGAAGGGAAGACATTGTGAAAGCGGTCCGCGAAGGCTATTCGCGTATCTATCTGGACCCACCGCGTACGGCAGAGGTCCGCTAGATGAAGGCGCAAGGCGGCAAATCGGTCTATGGCGCGTCGCTCGGCATCTTGATGCTCGACGCGAAGTTCCCGCGTATCCCGGGCGATATGGGCTATGCGGGAACCTGGCCGTTCCCAGTGCTCTACAAAGTGATCAGCGATGCCTCCCCTGAACGGGTGGTTCGCAACCGGGCCGAAGGGCTGCTCGAAGCGTTCATCGACGGCGCCCGAGAACTTGTCGCGATTGGCGCAGACGGCATCACCACCAATTGCGGTTTTCTTTCCCTCTTCCAGGCCGAACTGCAGGCTGCCGTTCCTGTTCCGGTCGCGACATCGGCGCTGATGCAGGTGCCCATGGTCCAGGCGACATTGCCCAAGGGCCAGCGTGTCGGCGTGTTGACCATTTCGGCCAATACGCTGACCGAGGATCATATGGCCGCTGCCGGGGTTCCGCTCGACACACCGGTTCAAGGCACTGACAGCGGACGAGAATTTTCGCGTGTCATCCTTGAGAACGAGCTTGAGATGGATGTCGAGGCCGCGCGGCTGGACCTGCTGGATGCAGGCGACGCGCTGATGCGGGGTCGCGACGATATCGGCGCCATCGTGCTGGAATGCACCAACATGGTGCCCTATGCGGTCGACCTGCGCCGGCGTCTGGACGTGCCGATCTACAGCATCTACAGCCTGATCCAATGGTTCCAGCAAGGCTTGCTGCCGAGAACGTTTCCGTAGCGAGGCGACCAATTTCGGTCGGCTGGAAATAGCGGTCGCCTCGATCATCGCCCTACTCGCTACCCGCTCTCCGCCGGGCCGTCGCTAAGACCCACCTGACGCATGATTTCGAGATAGCGGCGGTCGAACTTGCGCGCCAAAACGATCCAGGACTTGGTGCGTTCTACACCGGGGATGATCGCGATCTCGTCTAGCAGGGCGTCGAGATCTTCAAGCCTTGGGGCTTCGACACTGAGAAACAGATCGTGTTCGCCGCTGACGGCCAGGGCGAGTTTGATCTCGGGAAAGGCGTTCAGCCGATCGACGACTTGACGCGATTTTTGCTGATTGACCGACAGCATGACCAGCGCCTGGGAATTCTCGTCAGACGGGTTTCGGGCCAAGATCGCGGCGTAACCCGTGATGACACCTGATTTCTCCAGCCGCGCGATGCGCTCGTGAACGGTGGAACGTGCCACGCCGAGGCGGCGGGCCAATGACGATGTCGAGGCGCGCGCATCGGCCTGTAGCAACGTGACCAATCGTCGATCAATATCGTCCCGATAAAGCTGATTTCCGCTCATGGCCCCTCTCCTGGTTCGAGAAGACCATGATCCGGCAATTCGCCGGTTATCGCACGCATTATCGGTCGGTCGTGGTCGCCGAGCCATGCGAAAGCGATCGCGCGCGGCGGAAGAAACATGTGTCGTATTACACATGGCGATCGGTCTCTTCGGTCAGGCAACCTTCAACATCTGGCTGAGCGCAGGGTCGGCGTAGTAGGCGCCGAAACGATTGGCCAGGAACGTGTCGAGGGGGATATCTTCCTGCAGGATCAAACCGGATTGCGGCAGCGTCCCGCTAGCTACCAGATCCAACGCGCCGCAAATGCCCGCTGCCGTCGTCATCTGGATGGCCGAAATTTCTATGCCGTTGATGGCACGGCCATGAACCTTGCGGGCGAAGGTTTCCTGCAGGAACACGCCGTCGCGATGGCCGGTTGCTGTCACGAAGACGACCACAACATCCTGATGGGTCGCCGGGATCGCGTTCACTAAAATGTCGCGCAGTAGGTCGCGCCGATTGCGCAGGCCCAGATCGTTCAGCAGCGCCTTCATGATGAAACAGTGGCCGGGATAGCGAATGGTCTTGTAGTTCAGCGTCTGAACCTTGCCCTCCAGCGTCTCGCACAAGGAGCCTAGGCCGCCCGAGGTGTTGAAGGCCTCGAAACGGACGCCGTCGAGCGAAAACTCCTCAAGATCCCCTAGGGCCGAAACTTCGCGCCACCTGCCGTCGACGACGGCCTCGCACGGCTCGATATACTCATTAATGACCCCGTCCGTGCTCCAAGTGAGGTTGTAGTTCAAAGCGTTGGACGGGTATTGCGGCAGGGCGCCGACCCGCATACGCAGCGCCTCCAGCGTATCGAACCGCTGGGCCAGATCGTTGGCCACGATCGACACGAAACCCGGCGCTAGGCCGCATTGGGGAATGAAGGCACTGCCCGCCGACTTTGCCAGGTCGCGCACATGGCGAGTACTCGCCACATCTTCGGTCAGATCAAGATAATGGACGCCGACCGACGACGCTGCCTCGGCCAAGCCCTTGGTCAGGTAGTAGGGCAGCGCGCTCAACACCGCGAACTTGCCTTGGAGCGCTTTGGCAACGGCGGCGACGTCCGACATGTCCAGGCGGATTGTATCCGCGGCATGGGAAGGTGTGATCCTGTCGAGGGCCGCCTGCTCAAGATCGGCAATCGTTACCCGATAGCCGCCGGACGCGGTGAGCATGGCACCAATGCTCTGCCCGATGTTTCCGGCCCCGGCAACCAGCACACTTTTCACGCCGACCATGCGACCCTCTCTTTGTCTGAATCACCCCATTTCAGCGCCGTCTCATGGCGGCTTCTACAGGCATGTGGTCGGCGCCAAGCCGCATTTCCGGCAATTTGACGGGCAAACAGTCAAAATACCGATGAGTCGAAGAGAGCAGGAAAACCGTTATCTTTCAAAGCTTTGGCGGAATCTCAGGCCTGGTTCGTCTGACCGAAGGTAACCAACCTGAAAAGGAGACCTTCGATGAGTTCTTTGAAAATCCATGGCTTTCCCCAAAGCACCTTTGTCCGAACCGCCTGCATGGCCGCCCGCGAGAAGGGGGTCGACTATGAGGTCGTGCCGCTGGCCTTTCGCGAACCCTCACACGCCGCCGTCCATCCGTTCTTGAAGATGCCGGCCATGGAAAATGGGTCGGTAAAGCTGTTCGAGACTCTGGCCATCGCTGGCTATATCGACGAGGCCTTCAACGGCCCTCCTCTGCAACCGTCCGACCCGGTCGACAAGGCGCGCATGCGCCAGTGGATCAGCGCTGGCAACGACTATCTATACGACGACCTGGTCGGCGCGGGGCTCGACGGGGATGAGGCAACCGAGGAGGCGTTGGAAACGGCAGAGAAGGATCTGGCCATTGTCGATCAAGCCCTCAGCGACCGTCCGTATTTGGCCGGCCAGACAGTCTCGCTCGCCGATCTGTTTCTGGCCCCGATGATCGCCTATGGTTGCAGTGCAGGCAAAGCAGCGGAGCTGGTCAGCGCCAATCCCCATCTGGCCGCATGGCGCGACCGTATGTTTCAGCGCGACAGCTTCAAGGCGACAAAGGCATGACGCCCAGTCCCAGCGAAGACCTAAACGGCGACCTGAGCGAGACGGCTCTGGTCGCCCAGGCCTGCGCGAAGGATCGCGCCGCCTTCCAAGCCCTGGTCCGCCAAGCCCGCAAGCCGCTTCGGACGGTCGTCCGGCGGCTTGTCGGCCACCCGGAGGACACAGAGGATATCGTCCAGGACACGCTGCTGCGCGCCTGGGATGGGATCGCGGAATTCCAGGGAAAGTCGCGCTTTTCCACCTGGCTGTGTGCCATCGGTACGCGCCTTGCCATCGACCATTTGCGCCGCCAGCAACGCTGGCGGCCGGAGGCCCAGGTCGCCTACGCTAATCTTTGCGCCTCGAACGAAGGGTACGGTATGGAGGCCGTGGGTGCGATCATGGCGCCGGAGTTCAGTTACGAGGTTCGCGAGCATATTGCCTACTGCTTCGTCTGCGTTGGCCGCTCGCTGGCGCCGGACGACCAGGCCGCCCTGGTGCTGCGCGACGTCATGGGCATGGATACGCGCGAGGCAGCCAAGGCGCTGGAAATCACCGAGTCGGTCCTGCGCCACCGCCTGACGGCCGCACGCAAGGAGATGGCTGAGACCTATGAGGGCCTGTGCAGCTTGGTCTCAAAACAGGGCATCTGCTACCAGTGCAAGGGTTTGCGCGACGCAGCCCCGGAGGCCAGACGCGGCGAGCCGGTACCGACAATCGACACGATGCTCGAACGTCTTGCCATCGTCCGCGACGCGGATATCGAAACGGGCAAGAGCCAGATCATGCATGACATCTTCTGGCAACGAACCAAGGATGTCGAGGACGCGGGTCTAGGGTCGGTGGAGCCAGAAAGCGATTGTGGGCTGGATGAGTAGGCGAAGGACCGTCAACTCATCCAATTGCCGCCATCGACATTCAGCGTCTGGGCGACGACATAATCCGCGTCGGATGAAGCTAGGAAAACGGCGGCGCCAGTGAGGTCATTGGGTCGGCCCATGCGGCCATAGGGAACCGCCTCGCTCACCTCCCGTTTCTTGTCGCCGATCGGCCTTCCTTCCTTTTTGGCGAACAGCGCGTCGACATGGTCCCACATCGGCGTGTCGACCACGCCTGGAGACAGGCCATTGACGTTGATGCCGTAGCGGATGAGATCGAGGCCGGCGGACTGGGTGAAGCTAATGACGGCGGCCTTGCTGGCGCAATAGACGGCAGCATCGGGCTCGCCACGCCGACCCGCCTGAGACGCCAGATTGATGATCTTGCCGCCATCGCCTTGGGCAACCATCTCCCGTGCGCCCGCCTGCAGCGTGAAGAGCAAACCCTTGACGTTGACCGCGAACTGCCTGTCGTAGCTTTCCTCGGTGATGTCGACGATGTTCTCAATGTCGTAGATCGCGGCATTGTTCACCAGGATATCGAGGCGACCGAAAGTCTCTACCGTCGTCGCGACCGCCGCGTCGATTGAGGCACGATGGGTCACGTCGAGGGCAAGGCCGATCGCGTGCTGGCCCAGCTTCTCGGCGAGTGCCCGAGCAGCATTCAGGTCAATATCGGCAACGGCGACGGATGCGCCCTCGGCCACATAGCGTCCAGCTATGGCCGCGCCGATGCCGCCGGCACCGCCTGTAATCAACGCGACCTTGTCCTTCAGCTTCATCGGTTCTTGTCCCTGCTGGAGAACGAAACGTTCGGGATGCGGATACTAGGTTTGGCCCATCATTAGATCCACCGCCCGATCGGCAACCGCCATCACAGGCGCGTTGGTATTCGCGCTTACTAGGTGCGGCATGGCCGAAACATCGAACACACGCAGTCCCTCCACCCCCTTCACCCGAAGATCTGGTGTCAGGACCGCCATCGGATCGTCTTCGCGGCCCATGCGACAGGTGCCGCTGGCGTGGTAGTTGGTCTTGACCGTTCGGCGGCAATGGGCGGCGAGCGCTTCATCATCGTCAATGTCAGCCCCGGGGAACAGTTCGCCCGTAACCACGTCGGACAGGGGATGGCTAGCAAGCACCTGGCGAGCAAAGCGCAGGCCTGCGATCTCGTCTCTTACATCGCCCGGGTCGGCCAGATAGTTCGATTGTATCAGCGGCATGTCGGCCGGGTTGGCAGAAGCCAGCTTCATCCAGCCGCGCGATCGCGGCTGCACAAGGCAGGAATTCAACGTGACCCCATGAGTGGGCTTCACGCTGGAGATGTCTCGGTCGAGATAGACCGTGGGTACGCAGTAGAGCTTGATCGCCGGCTCGGCATCGCCGCCATAAGGGTCGACAAAGGCGCAGGCCTCAACGCCGTTGCTGGTAACCGGACCGCTGCGGAACAGCATGTATTGCAGCCCGTTACGGATCATCTTCCAGCCGACATCCTCACGGAAATAACCATAGGCGCCATCCGTTGAGGCCACGACCGGAACCTCGTGATGATCCATAAGGTTCTGACCGACACCCGGCAAGTCGGCGACCGTCTCGATGCCGAGTTCGCCCAGATGGTCCGCGGGGCCGATGCCCGACAGCATCAGCAACTTCGGCGATCCGAAGGCGCCGGCGGTGACGATGACCTCGGCGCTGGCATGCGCCGTTTCGCGGCCCTTGCCCGTGTCAAACTCAACGCCGGTGACCTTGCCGTTTTCGATGACGAGGCGTTGAACGTCAGCGTTCAGCTTGATCGTCAGCCGCTCATTTTCCTGGACGGGGCTCAGGAAAGCGTCGACCGCGCTACAGCGGCGCCCATTGGCAGCGGTGAGTTGCATGTAGCCGACACCGCGCTGTTCGCCTGCATTGAAGTCGGACGTGAATGGATGGCCCATGCCCTGCAGGGTGCGGACATAGATATGGCTCATCTCGCAGATGGAAGTGTGATTTGAGACCTTCAGCGGTCCATCGACACCGTGGGCAGCGTTATTCAGCCGCTGGTTACTTTCCTGACGGACATAGTGCTTCAGCATACTGTCCCAGCCCCAGCCTTCATCGCCGGTGGCATCGACCCAGTGCTGATAATCAGAAGGCCGGCCGCGCATATAGACCATGGCGTTGACCGTAGAACCGCCGCCGAGCACATGGCCCTGAGGCAAGTCGTGCACCCGTCCATCGAGCTGTTCCTGCGGCAGCGTCTTATGAAAGGTCAGGTAGCGGCTGCCCTTCAACATCTTGATGAATCCCGCCGGCATCCGCAGCAGCGGATGGCGGTCACTTCCACCCTGCTCCAGCAACAAAACGCGCGCACCGAATTCGCCGACCAGCCGGCCGGCGGTCACGCATCCGGCGCTACCACCGCCGACGATGATGTAGTCATACAAGGGGCTGATGTTTCCGTTTAGAGGCGCGAACGCTCACCAGCAGCTATATCCGCCGTCCGCATGAATGATCGCACCGGTGAGTAGGCTTGCGGCATCCGAGGCGAGGAACAAGACCACCGAGCCGATCTCGTCCGGCTGCCCAACACGGGCCATCGGCGTCATCTCGATCCAGGTGTCGTACATGTTCTTGTCTTGCATGCCGAATTTGGTGAGCGGCGTTTCGATATAGGTCGGTGCGACGGCGTTCACCCGAACGCCCCGTCCGCCCCACTCGGCCGCCAGCGACCGGGTCAAATGATGCACGGCCGCCTTCGATGCGTTGTAGAAGGATTGTGGCTGCGGCTTGTTGACGATGTGGCCGGACATCGAGCCGATATTGACGATCGAGCCCGACCCAGCCTCCAACATCTGGCGGCCCACGGCACGGCAACACCAAAAGACCCCATCGAGATTGACGTCCATGTGAAACCGCCAATGGTCGTCTGAGGTGTCCTCGGCCCGCACATCGCTGTCGGCAACACCGGCATTATTTACCAAGACGGCAATGGGACCGTGATCAGCGGCGATCCTGCCGGTTACCTCGTCGACTTGGCTGGAGTTCGTAACGTCCAGATGGACGTGGTGCGCCTCGATGCCCAAGCTGCGTAACTCCTCCATCTTGTCGCCGCCGCGCCCATGCTCGATATCGGCGACGAAAATACGGGCGCCAGCCTCTCCAAGGGCGCGGGCGCACGCCGCGCCAATTCCTTGCCCAGCCCCGGTAATTAACGCGTTTCGGCCAGAAAGATCGTACTTCTCGAGATACATGGGTCCTCCCCTTACCGCCGCCCTCTTTGGATAGGCTAGCGGCCGTTTTAGGTATTTGCTCACCTATTGAGCTAATGATCGCACAAGGGGTTAGAGCGCGTCAAGCGGTCGGCAAAACCAAACCACCCGCAACCATCGCGTTGGGCTCGGGCACATCAAAAGTAGGTTGAGCCGGCTCAAAACCGCGATTCGGCGAGTTCGCTAGGAACTCAATATTGCGTCCGCCGTGCGTTCGTCGGTGATCAGCCCATTTGCGAGCCGGCCCGTGAGCGCCGCCCTTAACGGCAAGGTCTTGAGGTGTCCGCATGCCACGAGGACAGTCAGACGTTTGGGGGGCGTCTCCAATGGCAAGCTGACGATCTTGCCATTGTAGTCTTCGTCAAGAAGACGCCCTTCCTCGTCGAACGCCCAGCCGGTGAGCTCCCCGATCGCCCCCTGGTCGATCAAGCCAGACAAATCGGCATCGCTAAAGAACCCGTCGCGATGCAGCGGAGCCTGCCAGGCGACCTCTGCAATGCCGAGGAAACTTGCCTTCGCTTGCTCCCGCAACGTTAGTAGTGACCGGTAGATAGACAGCGATTGAAGCAGTTTGCGCTCCTCGATCGATCGTGCCTGGACGGGCACGGGCGCCGGAAACCGCTGGGCGCCGATTTTGTCGGCAAGCCGCATCACCACGTCATATTCGGTCGCGTGGCCGTCCGCCGCCATGGAGCCAACGAGAGCCACGATCTTGTGCTGAGGTCGATGCAGTCCGTGGATCTCTTCGACCGCCGCGCGCATCGTCCGACCCGAACCGACACAAAGCACGATCGGCGCCTCGGCATTAAGCAGCCGTTCCATCCTGTTCGCGGTCGCTATGGCGACGCCGGCCGTCGATTCCGGCGCATCGGGATCTGTCGGGACGACTTCGCAGAGCTCAAGACCGAATCGATCCGTCAAACGCTCGGCAAGTTCCATGCAAGACGCTACCTGATGGCGGACTTGGAAATGAATCAGTTTTTCCTTCACCGCCATGGTGACCAGACGCTGAACCGCCTGGCGCGAGAGCTGCATGTCACTGGCGATTTCGTCCTGGGTCTTGCCGGCGATGAAATAGAGCCAGGCGACACGGGCAGCTTCGTCAAGCCGCTGGTCTCGCCTCGTCCGCCTGGCGCTTACCCCGTCCATTTCTCCCCCCCTTGCCGGCACACACCCGATGTCAAATCAGCCTCATTTTGCAACCGGCGCCGCCACGCAGGCCCAGCCCAATCTCTATGTCTGCAGCACCTCACTATGAGTCAATGCTCACGCACCGAGCAAATGCTCTTGACACGGTAACGCAATATCGGAAGAATGACCAGGGGTTGGGCAATTGCTCGAAAAATGGACGCCCAAGACCATGGCCATGATCAAGGGAGGACTATGTAATGCGTAAAGCTTTGTCGTTGGGATCGCTGACGGCTGTGCTGCTGGCAGGAACTGCCGTCGCACAGGCGGAAGAAATCACCATCGCAACGGTCAACAACTCAGACATGATCATCATGCAGCAGTTGTCACCGTTCTGGGAAGAAGCGACGGGTAACACCGTCAACTGGGTCGTGTTGGAAGAAAACACCCTGCGTCAGCGGGTGACGACTGACATCGCAACCGGTTCAGGCTCGTTCGATATCATCACCATCGGCGCCTATGAGGCCCCGATTTGGGGCGCGCAGGACTGGCTCGTTGCCCTCGACGATTTGGGCGATGACTACAACTACGACGATATTTTCGAAGCTGTCCGCAACGGTCTGTCGGCCAATGGCACGTTGTATGCGGTGCCGTTCTACGCTGAGAGCTCGTTCACTTTCTATCGCACCGACCTGTTCGACGCCGCTGGTATCGAGGTGCCGAGCGAGCAGATGACCTACGATGATTTCGCTGAAATCGTGGCTCAGGTCCATGATCCGGACAACGGCATCTTCGGCACCTGCCAGCGCGGCAAGCCGGGCTGGGGTGAGAACATGGCGTTCGTCGGCCCGCTCGTGAACGCGTTCGGCGGCCGCTGGTTCGACATGGACTGGAACCCGCAGATCGATTCCGAGCAGTGGCACAATGCCATCAACTACTATGTTGACCTTGTGACCGAATACGGACCTCCGGGTTCGGCCAATAACGGCCACAACGAGAACCGGGCGTTGTTCGCCGACGGTCGTTGCGCCACCTGGGTCGATGCGACATCGGCTGCCGGCTACATCTACAACCCAGAGGAAAGCTCGGTTGCAGATACGACCGGGTTCTTCCAAGCGCCGATGCAGGTCACGGACCGCGGCACCGGCTGGTTCTGGGCGTGGGCGTTGGCGATCCCGACCAGCTCGCAGCATGTCGACGCGGCGAAAGACTTCCTCGCTTGGGCGACCTCAGAGGAATATGTCAACCTCGTCGGTCAGGAAGTGGGCTGGGTCTCAGCACCTCCGGGCACTCGGGCGTCGACCTATGACAACCCGGCCTATCAGGAAGCCGCGCCGTTTGCGGCAACCGTTCTGAACTCGATCTTGGCTGCCGACCCGGCGAACCCGACGGCTGACCCGGTGCCTTATACGGGCGTTCAGTTCGTGGCGATCCCTGAATTCCAGGGCATCGGCAACTATGTCGGTCAACAGATTGCAGCGGCTTTGGCCGGACAGCAGTCCGTTGACGAAGCTCTCGCCAATTCGCAGAGCTTCGCTGAGCGCGAGATGTCTCGCGCAGGTTACATCCAGTAATCGGCCAACAGGCAGGGCGCGCCAGCTAGCGCGCCCTGCCAACAATTTTTGGGGGACCGGCCGTGGCTACGCAGCAATCCCGCGCGTCTGCGCGCATGATGATCTCACCTGCGGTGATCCTGCTCCTCGCGTGGATGCTGGTTCCGCTGGGGTTGACGATCTATTTCTCGTTCCTGCGCTACAATTTGTTGATGCCGGGAACCGAGACCCTAACGGGGTGGGACAACTACTACTACTTCATTACCGATCCCAGCTTCACCGCTGCCATCACCAATACGTTTCTGCTTGTTGGCGGGGTCTTGCTGATCACGGTCGTCTTCGGGATCCTATTTGCACTTCTGCTCGACCTGCCGATGTGGGGACAGGGCATTGTCCGCATCTTCATGATCGCGCCGTTCTTCGTCATGCCTACTGTGTCGGGCCTGGTCTGGAAGAACATGTTCATGAACCCAGTAAACGGAATCTTCGCGCATATCGCGTTGGCACTGGGTTTGGAGCCGATTGACTTCTTCTCGCAGATACCGCTGCTTTCGATCATTTGGATCGTGAGCTGGCAGTGGCTGCCCTTTGCCACGCTGATCCTCCTGACCGCGCTGCAATCGCTGGACCAAGAGCAGCTTGAGGCTGCGGAAATGGATGGTGCGAGCTGGTTCAACCGTTTCTGGTTCATCATGCTGCCGCACCTGGCGCGCGCGATCACGGTCGTGATTTTGATCCAGACCATCTTCCTCTTGTCGATCTTCGCCGAAATCCTGGTCACCACCAATGGCGGACCCGGTACTGCGACGACGACGCTGACCTACCTGATCTACGTATCGTCGTTGTTGCAATACGACGTGGGATTGGGCTCCGCCGGTGGCGTGCTCGCCATCATCCTCGCCAACATCGTTGCCATCTTCCTCATGCGGATGATCGGCAAGAACCTGGACGCCTGAGGAGGACCGGACGCCATGGCCCGCGAAGTCACCAGACAACAGAAATCGGTCAACACGGTCATCGGCTGGGGCCTCGGCCTGCTGATGTTCTTCCCGATCATCTGGATCGCCGTCTTGGCCTTCAAATCCGAGGGCGATGCCATCAGGGCGCCGTTCGAAGTGCTGTTTTCATCCTGGACATTTGAAAGCTTCGGCGCTGTCCAAGAACGGTCCGACTACTTCAAGCACTTCACCAATTCGGTGATCATCTCGCTTGGCTCCACCTTGGTCGGACTGGTGATCGCGATCCCAGCCGCTTGGTCCATGGCCTTTGTGCCGGCCAAGCACACCAAGAACGTGCTGATGTGGATGCTCTCCACAAAGATGCTGCCGCCGGTGGGTGTGCTGATCCCGATCTATTTGATCTTCCGGGATACGGGGCTGTTGGACACCCAAATCGGCCTGGTGATCGTGCTCACGCTCATCAACCTGCCGATCATCATTTGGATGCTCTACACCTACTTCCGCGAGATCCCAGGCGAGATCCTGGAGGCCGCGCGGATGGACGGGGCCGGGCTGCGCGAAGAGGTACTGTTCGTGCTGGTCCCGATGGCAATCCCGGGGATGGCATCCACGGTGCTGTTGAACATCATCCTGGCATGGAACGAGGCGTTTTGGACGCTGAACCTGACGGCGGCCAATGCCGCCCCATTGACGGCATTCATCGCCAGTTATTCCAGCCCAGAGGGACTTTTCTACGCCAAGCTTAGCGCCGCCAGCATTATGGCGATTGCGCCGATCTTGATCATGGGCTGGTTCAGCCAGAAACAACTGGTCCGCGGTCTGACCTTCGGCGCGGTGAAATAGGGGGAACGGTCATGGGACGCATTACACTCAACAAAGTCCAAAAGGCGTTCGGCGACACCGAGGTGATTCCGCCGCTGGATCTATCTATCGAAGACGGCGAGTTCGTCGTTTTCGTGGGTCCTTCGGGGTGTGGCAAATCCACCTTGCTGCGTCTGATTGCCGGGCTTGAGGACGTCACCACGGGTCAGATCCAGATCGATGGAGCCGACACAACGGCGATGCCGCCAGCCAAGCGCGGCCTCGCCATGGTGTTTCAAAGCTATGCCCTCTACCCGCACATGTCCGTGCGCAAGAACATCGCCTTCCCTCTCCGGATGGCGAAACTCGATAAGGCCGAGCAAGACCGGCGTGTCGAGGCCGCGGCCAACGTCTTGAACCTGACAGACTATCTTGACAGGCGGCCCGGACAGCTTTCGGGTGGTCAGCGCCAGCGTGTCGCGATCGGCCGGGCCATCGTGCGCGAACCGGCTGCGTTCCTGTTCGACGAACCCCTTTCCAACCTGGATGCGGCACTGCGCGTGGGCATGCGGCTTGAGATTTCAGAGCTGCATGAACGTTTGAAGACCACGATGATCTACGTCACCCACGATCAGGTCGAGGCCATGACCATGGCTGACAAGATCGTGGTTTTGCGGGCAGGCAACATCGAGCAGGTGGGCTCGCCGCTTGAGCTCTACCGCGCGCCGCGAAACCTGTTTGTCGCCGGCTTCATCGGCAGCCCGAAGATGAACTTTCTGGAGGGCGAGGAAGCCGGCAAGCACGGCGCCCACACGATCGGCGTGCGGCCAGAGCATATCGAACCGTCGCCGACGACCGGCCCGTGGCAGGGCACTGTCGGGGTGTCGGAGCATTTGGGGTCGGACACCTTCTTCCACGTTCATATGGATGGAAGGTCCGACCCGATTACGGTTCGAGCCGGCGGTGAGATCGACATGCATTATGGCGATAAGATCTTCCTGACCCCGGACGATACGAGAATCCACAAGTTCGATACCGCTGGGCTGCGCATCGACTAGCGTCCGGGAAACCGACAACCAACGCGGCCTTTTTTTGCAAGAGCTTGCAAGCGATTTGATCGAAAGCGCGGCTTGACTCTAGGTTCTCCTTGCGCCCATCCTCATAAGTATCCAGTGAGTTACTTATGCCTGCGGAACTGTTTCGCAGGGCAGTAGAAGGGGGAGGATGATCGTGCTCAACAAACGCACCTTGCTGATTTCCGCGGCCATTTTGGCTGTCAGTGCACCGGCCATTGCCCAGAACAATTCTTGGCAACCGGCGGAACCCGTTACCATCATCGTACCTTGGTCGGCTGGCGGGTCGACCGATAGCGTAACACGCGTGCTAGCGGGCGAACTGGAAGACGCGCTGGGACAGACGGTGGTCATCGTCAACCAGCCGGGCGCCTCCGGCTCTGTCGGTACGACCAACGCCTGGCAGGCGCCGCATGACGGTTTGACCTGGGCAGCGGGCGCGGCTGTCGATCTGGGCAGCTACCCCGTTCTCGACATGCTCGACGTGCCGATCGAAGACTGGAACCTCTATCTGCACATCGCCAATGTCGCCGTCGTCGGGGCCAACCCGGACGCTGGTTACGAAAACTTCGCCGATCTGATGGCAGCTATGGCGGCCAACCCGGGCGAAGTGACAGTCGCAACGGCGGGGGTCACGTCAGGCGGCCACAACGCCATGCAGGCGATCGCCCAGGCCGGGGATGTCGAATACCGGCACGTGACCTATGACGGCGGCAATCCTGCAGTGCTGGCGACGGTCGCCGGTGAGACCAACATCACCACCCAGCTCGCCTCCGAGCAAGCGGAGATGATCCGCGCCGGCCGAATCATTCCGTTGGCTGTGGTCGCTGCGGCGCCGCTCGAGCTTGAGGGCTTTGGCTCAATTCCGGCGATCACCGACTGGCTGCCGGATATCCAAACCGCCAACAACTATTTCGGCATCTGGGCCCCGTCGGACGTACCGGCCGAAGTGACCGAGACGATGGACGCTGTCTGGGCCGATGTGATCATGAACTCAGACGCGTTGGCTGAGTATGCCGCCAATCGCGGCGCGTTCTTCGACCCGTCGATGGGCGCGGATGCGCAGGCGGCCGCCCGTCCGATCCTGCAGCAAAATGCCTGGCTGCTCTATGACAGCGGTCAAGCGCCCAACAATCCGGAAGATTACGGTATCGCACGTCCGTAATCATTCGGTGGCAATCATTGCCCCTGGCGCTGGCGCTCAGCGTCAGGGGCTTTGTATTTCGACACGACATGCCGGCATCTAACCGCATAGAACGGCGAGGCTTATCCCGTTGGCAGGCCTAGAATCATTCCTGTCGGCCATTGCCGGATTCGTCACTAGCTTTGCCATCGTCGATGTGCTGTGGGCGACGTTGCTGGGCATTGTCGTCGGCATGCTGCCGGGCCTGACAGCAACGTTGGGCGTGGCGCTGATGACCACGCTGACCTTCCAGATGGAAGCGGATCGGGCGATCCTGATCCTGATCTGCATGTATGTCGGCGCCATCTATGGCGGCAGCCGCAGTGCAATTCTGCTGAACATTCCCGGCACACCGGCAAACGCTGCGACGTCTCTGGATGGCTATCCGCTGGCCCGTTCGGGTCAGGCGGGCCGCGCCATGGCGATTGCCACAACCGGCTCGTTCGTGGGGGGGCTGATCGGCATGCTGGCATTGGCTGTCGTAGCGCCTGCCCTAGCCGAATTTGCCCTGTCGTTCGGCGCATTTGAGTTCTTTTGGCTGGCCGTGTTCGGCGTGCTGATCGCCGGTCAGCTAACCGCGCTGGACGATCCGCTGAAAGGCTGGATCGCCGGCTTCCTAGGGCTGTTCGTGGCCATGATCGGTCAAGAAGGCATTCACGCCGTACCGCGTTTTGCCTATGGCTCGACGGACCTCGCAGGTGGCATCGGCCTTTTGCCGGCGATGGTCGGCGCGTTCGGCTTTGCTGAGATCCTGACCGTCATGCGCAACCAGTCCTACGAAGTGGTGCGCGGCAAGGTCGGTAGCATCTGGTCCGGCATTCGCCAGGCCGCGCGCTATCGCTTCACTGCCATTCGCTCGGGCCTGATTGGAACCTTCATGGGCCTCGTGCCCGGTGTCGGTGAGGATATGGGGGCCTGGGCCTCTTACGCCGCCGCCCGCCAGTCCTCGCGCGAGAAGGACAAGTTCGGCAAGGGGTCGGTCGAAGGGCTGATGGCGGCAGAGACGGGAAACAACGCCGCAGTGCCAGGCGCACTGATTCCGGTACTCACACTCGCCGTGCCCGGATCGGCGCCCGCCGCCGTCTTGCTAGCGGCCATGATTATCCACGGCATCCGGCCGGGGCCGTTGATCATGATCGAGTTTCCCGACTTCGTCTTCTCGGTTGTCGCCATGGTGTTCCTGGCGACCTGCGCCATGCTCGTGATCGGTCTGCTGATGACCAAGCCGCTGTTGCTGGTTTTGCGGGTGACCCGCGAACGGCTGATGCCCGTCATCTTCGTTCTGTGTACCGTCGGCGCTTTCGCCATCGCCAGCCGAACCTTCGATGTTTGGGTCATGCTGGTATTTGGCGTTCTGGGTTTCATCCTGCGCGAACTGAAATATCCGATGGCGCCGCTGATCCTTGGCATCGTTCTTGGCGATATCCTGGATAAGAGCCTGCGGCGGGGGCTGGTGCTGACCGATGGTGATCTGACGCCCTTCTTCTCGCGGCCGATCAGTATCGTGCTGTTCGGCTCGGCGCTGCTGTTCATCCTCGTCAGCATGCCGTCGTCGCGGCGGTTGTTTGCTCGTCTGCTCGGCAAGCGGGCCGCCCAGAACGGGAGCGAGGACATGTCATGACGCCCTCGCGAATGGACCGGCTGGATTTCGTATCGTCGATCGTCTTGACCATGTTCGGCGCTGCCGTGCTGATCGAGAGTTTGCGCCTGCCCCGGCTCGACCATCTGAACGTCAATCCCTACACCGTTCCCGGCATTGTGCCGGCTCTGCTGGGCATCATCTTGTGCGCCTGCGGTGTGGCCATGCTGATCCGGTCGATCCTTCGCGGCGGCTGGCGGCTGAACCTGACAAGCAACTCGGTCCGTGATTTCGCCAAGGCCGCTGCCGTTCGGCGCACTGCTCTCGTGCTGGTGCTGACCTTGGGCTACGCGCTCGGCCTATTCGGCTGGCTGCCCTTCTGGCTGGCGACCATGCTGTTTGTGTTCGTGTTCATCGTTGCGACGGAGGGCATGGCGCTCGGCCGGCTGCCGCGCTTGCCCAATATCGCGATCGCCCTTGCCATCGCCGCCGTTACCGGGGCCGGCGTGGCGTTTGTGTTCGAGCGACTGTTCTTCGTCAGACTGCCGGGGTGAGAGATGTTCGACCTTAGCCTTTGTAATGAAGTGCTGCGCGATTTGGCCTTTGCCGACCAGTGCAAGCTCGCCGCTGAACTTGGCTATGCTGGGTTGGAGGTCGCGCCCTTCACATTGTCGGATGCGCCTGACAAGCTCACCAACACCGACCTCTCCGGCTACCGCCAGATCGTGGAGGATCATGGGCTTCTGATTACCGGCCTTCACTGGCTGCTGATTGCGCCGGCGGGACTTTCGATCACCACCGACGACGCCAATCTTCGTCAGCGCACCACGGACGTCATGCGCATCTTGGTCGACATGTGCGCTGCACTCGGCGGCACCGTCTTGGTCCATGGCTCGCCCGCGCAACGCAGGCTGGGCGATGCCGGTTCGCCAAGCGCTGCCCGCGACAACGCTGTCGGGTGCCTGGCCTCCGTCGCCGAGGCCGCACAGGCCGCCGGTGTGACCTATTGCATAGAGCCACTGGCCCCGCGCGAGACCGACTTCATCAACACCGTGTCCGAAGCGGTCGAAATCGTTGAGACCGTTAACAACCCTGCCTTAAAAACGATGATCGACACGTCCGCAGCGGCGCTGGCCGAGGACAGGCCGGTTGCCGAGATCATCCGGCAATGGTGGCCGTCCGGTCATCTCGCGCATATCCAAGTAAACGACCGAAACCAGCGCGCGCCCGGCCAGGGGGAGGACCGGTTCGGACCGGTCTTCGAGGCGCTTTCCGCAGTCGGCTTCACGGGGCCAGTCGCGGTTGAGCCCTTCGACTACAGACCCGACGGCCCGACCACGGCTGCGGTTGCCTCCGGATACCTCCGAGGCATTATGGAGGGCGTAGCGTGAGCCAGGACGCGCCTCGTCTTTGGGTGAGAGATACCAGGCTGGTTATCTCCAACGCCTTTGCGCGCATGCCATTTCGCTTTGGCGTCGTCACGCTAACGGCGGCGCCCGTCAGCTTGCTTGAGGTGACAGTCGAAATGGCGGACGGCCGGATCGGCAAGGGCTTCGCGTCCGACATTCCGGCGTTCAAATGGTTCGATAAGGACCCCGACAAGACGCCCGCCGACAATGTGGCTGACCTGTTGAGAACACTTGGGCATGCCAGAGAAATCTATGTGGACACGCCCGCCGACACGCCTTTCGCCCTCTGGCGCGACACGCGGCATGAGATCGAGCGGCGCGCGCTCGACGACGGGTTCAATCGGTTGGGCGCCTCGTTCGCTGCCTCGATGATGGAACGGGCCGTGATCGACGCCACCGGCCGGCTTTCCGGCCAGACGTTCGACGAGATGGTTCGCAAGGACACCTTGGGCATCAATTGCCGCAACGTGTTTCCAGTCTTGGAGCCCTGCGCCCATCTCAGTGCCCTGCCCGACCGGTCGCTCGACAAGGTGGCGCTGCGCCATACGATCGGTCTTGTTGATCCGCTGACCGCTGCCGATGCCGCGCAGGAAGACGTGCCGGACGATGGCTTTCCGACCACGCTGGAAGACTATCTGCGCGTCGACGGGCTGCGATACCTGAAGGTGAAGGTCGCCGGCGATCTCGGAAATGACATCGATCGCCTCGAGAAAATTGCCGCCGTAATGACTGCCGCTGGCCGGCCAATCGCCGTCACACTGGACGGAAACGAGCAGTACAAGTCGCTCGACGATTTCGTCGCGCTGATGGAGCGGATTCGCTCCACTTCGAGCCTTGCGGATTTCTACGAGTCGATCCTGTTCGTCGAACAGCCGCTGGATCGCGCCATTGCACTTGCCGAAACACTGCCGGAGCCGGCACTTGCTGCCATTGGCAAACCGCTTCTCATAGACGAAGCCGACGGATGGACCGAGGCCTATGCCGAAGCCATCGAGTTGGGGTATCGCGGCGTCAGCCACAAAAACTGCAAAGGCATCTATCGGTCGCTGCTCAATGCGGCATTGGCCGAGCGTCAGAACCAGCGCGCCCGGCCGGGGTACTACTTCCAGTCTGCCGAGGATCTGACCAATTTGGCGGTGGTCCCCCTACAGGCAGACCTCGCCGTGGTCGCCACGCTGGGCATCAGCCATGTGGAGCGCAACGGCCACCATTACTTTCGCGGGCTCGACCATTTGTCGAGTGCCGAACGCCAGCAGGCGGTGGCGGAGAACCCGGATCTTTACGAACGACACGGCGATACCGTCGCTCTGAAGATCGAGGATGGCAGCCTATCCTTGGGGTCAATGCAAGTCCCCGGGCTCGGCGTTGCCACACCGCCCAACCTCGATGACAAGATTGCCGAGGCTGACTGGCATTTTTCCATGCTTGAGGAAGGGGGCGCAGTATGATCGACCTGCCCGACAGCTTCGCGGACGAAGCGGCACTGGATGAGTTCATGAGTCGGCCGACCGATGCGCTGGTCGACGATTTGCGCGCCGTTCCCGGCGACATCACTGTTCTCGGGGTCGGCGGCAAGATGGGGCCATCGCTGGCGATCCTGGCCAAGCGCGCGGCGCCTGAGAAGCGCGTGATCGGTGTCGCCCGCTTTACAGATACCGCCGTAAAGGAACGGCTGGAGACCGCCGGCGTTGAAACCATCACGTGCGACCTGCTGGATCGCGCTGCCGTCAGCCAGTTGGACGTTACCGACAATGTCGTCTTTATGGCTGGACGCAAGTTCGGCTCGGCCGGCAACCAGCCTTTGACCTGGGCGATGAACGCGTTGGTTCCGGCAATCGTTGCCGAGCACTTTGCTGCGTCTCGCATCGTGGCCTTCTCAACCGCCTGCGTTTACCCCTTTGTCGATATTCGCCATCAGGGGGCGACCGAGGCGACACCGCCGACACCGCCACCGGGCGAATACGCAGCCTCATGCGTCGGACGCGAGCGGATGTTCGACTATTACAGCAGCCGATTGGGCACGCCTGGCCGGCTGATCCGGCTCAGCTACGCCATCGATATGCGGTACGGCGTGTTGCATGACATCGCGACGGCCGTGCGGGACGAGCAACCCGTCTCGGCAACGATGGGGCATGTGAACATCATCTGGCAGGGCGACGCCAATGCTTGCGCCCTTAGCACGTTGAAACACTGCACCACTCCGACATCGCCCCTGAACGTTTCGGGGCCGGAGGTTGCAAGCGTGCGGGCCATGGCCGAAGGCATCGGCCTGCGATTGGGCAAGACCCCGCAAATTGAGGGCGACGAGGCGCCAACCGCTTGGCTGGTGAATACCAATGAACAAACGCGCCTTTTCGGATATCCGACCGTTCCGCTAGCGAAGCTGCTAGACTGGACCGCCGCCTGGGTCGACTCCGGCGGGGCATCGCTTGGCAAACCAACCCATTTTGAAGTGCGTGACGGAAACTACTGACATCAAACCCGCCGGTGAATTAGGCAACGGCAGCACCGAGCGGACGACGCGCGATCCGGAGCGGACGCGTGCCAGCATCCTGGCCGCGGCGACGCAGGAATTCGCGGCCAAGGGCCTTGAAGGCGCACGCACGGATGACATCGCGCGGCGAGCCGGCGCCAATAAGCGCATGATCTATCACTATTTCGGCTCGAAGGAAGGGCTCTTTCAGGCGGTCCTCGAAGACACCTACGCCGAGATCAGAGGCAGCGAAGCCGCCTTGCAGCTCACCAGCCGCGACCCTGTCGAAGCTATGGGCCAGCTCGTTGCCTTTAGCTTTGACTGGTTCTTGAAACACCCGGAATTCGTCAAGCTGCTGAATGAGGAAAACCTGCATGGCGCTGCCCATGTGCGTGCCTCGAATGTCGCACGCAGCCTGAACATGCCGCTGGTCGAGCTTATTTCAGAGTTGCTGGAGCGCGGCGCTAAGAGCGGCCAATTTCGAACGGGCGTCGACCCAGTTCAGCTCTACATCTCGATCGCCGGCATCAGCTATTTCTACTTCTCCAACCGCTACACGCTGTCGGCCATCTTCAACCGTCAGCTCGAAGCGCCAGGCGCCCTGCGCGAGCGGCGCGAGCATGTAGTCGACATCATCCTCGGCTATCTGCGCCCCTGATCGGCCCTCTAGTCATCTTTGCAATTTCTTGACGAGTTCTGATTGACGGCTCGGCCTTCGCGCTGTAAGTAACTCATCAGTTACTTATCGGAATTTGGCTCCACTGACTTCATGCAGATCGGCGACATACCCAGCGACGCGTTGGCGGCCTTCCGGCGTGGCGGTGTCATCCCCGCCCACCCGCTGGCGCTGACCGAGGCGCGACAGCTGGACGAGCGGCGGCAACGTGCGCTGAGCCGGTACTATCTCGACGCCGGGTCGGTCGGTCTGGCCGT
>JBCCER010000062.1:0-23022 GCA_039030175.1 Pseudomonadota bacterium | reverse complement strand
GCATGCGCTCACCGGCGAGTTCGCCATACGAAAGGCTGCCCAATCCGGTGACGATCGCCGACGGGCCGGCAACGGCTGGGTCGGCCATGACTTCGGCGCGCGCGGCGCCGTCATCCGACCAATGGTCAACCATCTCTTCCAAGTCACTGACCAACAGGGCTGTCGCGGCCGTGAGATATTCGCCCCGCCGATCGCAGTTGCCGCCAGTGCAATTGGCGGTGTCGAAGTCAGATGCCGGTCGTGACCCAGCGCCCGGTCCGGTGCCGTTCAGGTCTTGGCCCCAAAGCAGAAATTCGACCGCGTGATAGCCGGTGGCGACATTGGCCTCTACGCCGTCCACTTCGTGCAATGAGTCTTGCAGCAGCATGGGGGTAATCGAAGAAGCGTCGATCGTGGTCCCGCCGAAGGCAAATTCCGGGTTGGCGATTACATTGGCCGTATAGAACAGGTTTTCGTCGCTGGCATCGCCGTATTGGCTGGCATCGACATAGTCGATCAGCCCTTCATCGAGGGGCCAGGCATTTACACGTCCCTCCCAGTCATCGACGATCGGGTTGCCGAAACGGTAGACTTCTGTCTGTTGATAAGGGACGCGTGCGGCGAGCCAGGCTTGGCGGGCGGCGTCAAGGTTGGCCTCGCTGGGGTCGGAAACCAACTGCTGCGCAGCTTCATCCAGAGCTCTGGCAGCGCTTAGCGAGTCGTCATACATCGCATGGGCGATATCGGCATACGTCGTCATGACAGCCGATTGATCCGGCTGCGCGTGAGCCGGGGCCGCAATCGCCAGAAGCAACATAGCTGGCAGGGTTGAGCGACCAATGGGTCGTGAGAGCGAACGGCGCATGAGGAATGGGCTCCATCGTTGAGTGCAAGTGCGAATAATTCGCATCAATTATCACGACGGCCACAAATTTTGCAAACCGTTATCATTCGCGACTAGTTTTTTGGGGAAGCTTGCAGAGCGCGCTTCAAGCAATGACTCGGCCAATCGCCTTGGCGGTTTGGACATAGGATGACAAACGCCCGGCCGACCGGAATGTATTGTCTGCGCGGACCCCCAAATCTCGCACACGGCCTGAACGGACCAAGCTGCGCAGGTCGATCTCTCCGACACTCGGGTTCCTGTCGCCCAAATCAATCAATCCGGTTGCGATCGTCGGATTCGTGGGGTCGATTTCGGTCACCAGCCAGACGGCATTTGTCACCGGGTCGATCAGCTTGACGACCGGATGGTAGTCAATTTTTTGCTGACCCGCGGTCAGCCGCCCGGCGCTGCGTTTGCCGTTGCTCAACAGCCGCGCATACTGTTTGGGCGTGAAGAGAGCGAGACCGATATCCTTCGATTCGGGTGCCGAAGACCGTTTCATGTCTCTTGTTGCGAGTCTCGCCATTGTGCTGGCGAGTAACCTTGCAGTTCTCCCCTTATCGACGAACACCGGCTCTTGCAGGCTACAGTTTCTGGTAGCAACCGAAGCTTGATCGGATTGATGCAGCGTCCCCCTTCGATGGGCAAAACCAATCCATTGCTTACCGAAACCTGCGAGCCGATTTGAGTATTTCACATTTTCGCTGCAAAAGTCGAGTAAAACGGCTGCAAAGAGGCGCTCAGTCTGCGGGAGTGGTCTCGGTACGGAGCCCATATTTGGTGTGCAGCAAGTACGATGTCTCCAGAGGACCGACGCAGGTAAACATTTTAAGTTGTCTTGCAGGGTCGAGGATTTGACTGACGTTCTCGCTGAGGCTATCCGGCCAACTCGCCGCTTTTTCGACCGCAGAACGCGATATCGTTGCTTACCATCGTCAACCGCCGCCAAACATCGTGTTGGGCAGCAGCAGTGCAATTTCCGGCACGGCGACGAGGATCAGAATGGCAATCAACATCGCAAACCAAAACGGCCAGATCCCGCGAAATATTGTGTTCATCGAAACACCCGGCGCGATGCCTTTTACGACAAAGACATTGATGCCGACCGGCGGCGAAATCAGGCCCATTTCAAGCACTATGACCATCAGAACGCCGAACCAGACGAGATCGAAGCCGTAGGTCTCCATGATCGGCTGGATGAGCGGCAGGGTCAGCACCAGGATCGCAAAGCCCTCCAGGAAGGTGCCCAGAATGATGAGCACCGCCAAAATCAGCAGCAGAACGCCATAAGGTCCAAGGCCTAGGCTGACTAGTCCATCCACAATGGCGGCCGGAATGCCGGTCCGGGCGACGAAGGGTGTGAATACGAACGCGCCCATTAGGATGATGAACGTCGTAGCAGTCGAGCGCGTTGTATAGGCGATGACCTCTTTGCAGGCTGCCCAGGTCAGCGTCCCGCGGAACAAGGCGACCAGAAACGCTAGGAAAGCGCCGATGCCGGCCGCCTCGACAGCAGAGAACACGCCGAGATAGATGCCGCCGATGGTAATGAGGATGATCGAGATGATCCAGCTCGCGCGGCCCAGCGACCGCATGCGCAGTTGCAAGCTTTCGCGGTGAGGCGAGGCAGGCGCCAGTTCAGGATTGCGCCGAACCAGAATCGTGATCCCGAGAATGAACAGGCCGGTCAGCATCAGCCCGGGCAGGACACCTGCCATGAACAATCGGCCGATGGATTCCTCGGTCAAAATCGCATAGACCACAAAACCGGCCGATGGGGGGATAAGGATGCCCAGCGTCCCACCGGCGGCGATCGATCCGGTAGCGAGGCTGTCGGCATAGTTGCGGCGCTGCATTTCCGGCAGGGCGACCCGTCCCATCGTGACCGCCGACGCCAGGGACGAGCCTGACAAGGCCGAAAAGCCGGCACAGCCCACCACAGTGGAGGAGGCGAGCCCGCCTCTGAAATGGCCAAACCAACTTTGCGCGGCATCGTAGAGATCTCGAGACATGCCGGACACGCCGGCCAAATTACCCATCAGCACGAACAGCGGTAGGATGGTCAGCGAGTAAACCGACGAGATGGAGAATACCTCCCCTGCCAATGTCGGCAGGGCGCCGCGTGGGCTCAGGATGTAAAGGCCGCCGGTGCCGACCAGCAGCATGGCGGTACCAACCGGCATACGGATTACCAGCAGGATTACCAAAACCAGAAAGCCGAGCAGGCCGATTTCCAAATTACCCATGGCCGGTCAATCGTGCTCGTTCGGGTCTTTCGGGTCCCCGATATGGACGATCCCGACGATCAGTTCCAAGACCAGGATGACGGCATAGGTCGCCATTCCGGCGACCATGAACCAATAGAAGGGCTGCTGCGAGATCGCCAGGTTGGGTGTGAAGTAACCGCACATCGCCCCGCACAGGCTTTGCTCATAAAGGGCGTATGCCGTGAGTGCGACGACGACGGCGCCCAGCGCCCGGACCACGATATCGGTGTACCGCGTAACCTTGCGCCCACCGACCATGCCAAGCACGTCGACATAGACATTGGCGCCAACCCGACTGCCATAGCAGATCGAGCCGGCGACACAGACCGTGAGCAGCATGGTCGAGATATCGTTGACGCCGAATAGCGGGTCGTTCAGCACGTAGCGATAGAACACGGCGACAACGGTCACGCCGACCAGCGCGACCGTCGCGATTCCACCAACGACCGCCAGCAGGTTGGAAATCTTGTCCACCCACCCCAGCAGCCGCTGTGGCCCGGCAACCCGGTCCGCCATGTCCTAACGCTACTTCCTGCTTTCGGGGTTTAGTTGCCTTGCATGATGTTGACGATGTCGGCGCCGGTCAGGTCGCCGGAGATCGTGCTTTCCATGAAAGCCTCCATCGCGGGTGCCATCGCCTCATTGAAGCGGGCGACTTCATCATCCGACAGTTCGATGATTTCGACACCATTGTCGCGAGCAACTTCGATACCGCGCAGCGCGTCTTCGAGATAGGCCTGTCCGCCGCTCAAGCTGAGCCATTCGCCGCTCGCCTCGTCGACCCAGGCCCGCTGCTGATCGGTCAGCCCGTCATAGACCTCTTGGTTCATCAGCAGTACAAACGCCGAACCCGAACCCGGAAGGCCGGTGGTAACGTAGTTGGCCGGCTCCCAAAGATTGAAGGAGCCGATGGCGCTCGGGTCGATCGCGATGGCATCGATCGTGCCGTTGGTCAGGTTCTGGTTGATCACCGATACCGGCTGAGAAACGGCACTGGCACCGAGCGCTTCGATAAACGGTACATCCTGTGCCGACGTCACCCGAACGACCAGTCCGTCCATATCTTCAAGGCTAGTGATCGGCACATCATCGGTGATCAGGACCGGCGCCGCGTTGGTCCACATGGCCAGGATATGGGCATCGAATTCCTCTTCAATCAAATCCCGCGCGCGCCACAGAGCCTCCGTACCGTCCACGGCGTCGGCAGCTACGTTCGGCACGGTGATCACATTCGTGATCGGGAATAGCTGCGCGGTGTACCCGGGTAGGGCAAACACCACATCGGCCACGCCCTCGACGACGGTCGCATATTGCCGTGGCGGCGCCGAGTTCAGCGCGCCCCCTGGAAACTGTTCCACGGTAAGCTCGCCGCCGGAAACCTCTTCCAGCCGCTCTGCAAACGGGGTGAAAACGGCGCGGTTCATCGGATGTCCTGGTCCCATGAAATACGCCAGGCTGAATTGCTCTTGGGCGGATACGGGTGCCATAAGCCCCATGCTGGCGACCAAGACGGCTGACAGGGCGCAAGTGCTAAGAATGGATCGATGGTTCACGGTTTCTCCTCCTCTGTTCAGAATTGATTCTTATGGGTTTTGATCATGCTAGTCACCCAGGACGACCTCGACCAGGGCTTGCGTTCGCTTGCTTTGGACGTGCTCAATCGCAGCGGCGAGAACGCCCGGCAAATCAGGCCCTTTGGCAACGCGACGGGCCCACGCACGGCTGGCCTCGGCGATTTTGACGAAGTCGGGATGCGGCGCCAAAGAGGTCATCGGCATTTGATTGGCTTTTGATGCGTGTCCGTCAGGATAAATCTCTAGGACGGACTGACGCACCGCGCGCCATTCGGCGTTGTTCAAGATCAGTACCAGTACCGGTAAGTCCAGTGCTTCTGCAATCTGGTGGCATACGGCAGGGTTGGAGAAAAGGTATGAGCCGTCCCCCAAGGTCGCCACCACAATCCGCTCCCGATCGGCCAGTTGGATGCCCAAGGCGCAGGGGAAACCCCACCCGAGACCGCCGGAGTGCGGCGCCAATTGGAAGCTGTTGTGCTCAGTGCGGCTGAGGAAGTCGAGCGGGCAGCCAAGTTCGGTTATGACGGTTGACGGGCCGTGATCGCTCAACGATTGGGAAAGACAGTGGCTGGCCCAGGCCTTTGTCAACGGTGTGCCGCTGCCCGCGGTGGCAACGCCCTCCATCCGTGCTCGAATAGCGTCGGACCGGTCCATGATTTTCTCACGGCGGACTTCACATTTTGTCTGATGCGCGGCGGCCAAAGGCTCCAGCGCCTTTGCCAATGCCGCGATGGCCGGCGCCGTACCGCTCAAGATCGACAGATCGGCGCGAAAATTGCGGATTGGAAACCTGCTGTGAAGCGGGTCAGGGCCGATTTGAATAACTGGACAATCCGGCGCCGGCTGATGGATTTCGGGCGACCAGGGCGCCAAACTGTCGAGTATGACAACGGCATCTGCTTCCGAGATCCAGGGTTCCGGATCTCTGCCGACATACATCGGGTCGTCGGTTGAGATCGCGACCTGCAGGGCCCAATAGTGGCAAACCGGAATCGCCCATTCATTCACCAGACGGGTCAGGGTCTCAAAACCCTCCACGGACCCCGCGCCATGCTGGGCTATGATTACGGGCCGATCCGCTTTCGCTAGGATCTTTGCGACTTTGGCGATATCGGACGCCTGGGGTGCCGCCACTGCCGGGGCCATCGTTGGTGGGGAGTCAAGCCCGTCTGCTGGGCAAACATCGCTCAGCGGCTCGCGCGGCAGGCTGATGTATACCGGGCCAGGTGGGGTCGACAGGGCAATACCGTGGGCCCTATCCACCAAATCGATGGCCTGCTCGGGATATCGCAGCTCGTAGTCCCATTTGCAGGCCTCGCGCACCAGGGCTGTTTGGTCCCGCATCTCCTGACCCCAGCCGATCGGAACCGAGCGCGCGCCCAGACGGCCTTTTTCAAGGATAGGGGTCCGTCCCGAAAACAGCAGGATGGGCACGCTTTCAGCCGCTGCGTTGATCGCGCCGATCGCGCAATTCGCCAGGCCGACATTTGTGTGGGCCATCACCGCTTGCGGGCGTCCAGTGGCAAGATAATAGCCGTGGGCCATGCCCATTGCCGCACTCTCATGCGGCATCACGAGGGCCTCGGGCAGGTCAATATCGTCGGCCGACGCCTCGGCGAGCCCTTCGATAATCGGCGGAAAGTCGGTACCGGAATTGGCGAAGATATAGTCGACGCCAAGGGCTTTCAGACGGGCGAGCAACACGCCGCCTGCCGTCATCGATTCAGCGCGCGCCGACTTGTCGGCTTTGGGAACGAAGGCCCCCGCCATCTAGCTACGGCCGCGCACTGGGGGAAAGAAGGGCGGGTGTACCTGTGTCACGAAAACAAGAAGCCCGGGGCGCCGGAAATGCTGTGGTACTGCTGGAACTCTAAAATGCCCTCGTATCCAAGATTCCGACCGATACCGCTGTTCTTGAAACCCCCGAATGGCGCCCGGCTGTCTTGCGCCATGGGGCCGTGGCCATTGAGATAGGTGTAGCCGGATTCCAATTGCCTGGCGATCCGCACCGCGCGGTCGCGATCCGCTGACCAGACGGACGAGCACAGGCCATAGTCGCTGTCATTGGCCAGGGCGATCGCCTCCGCTTCGGTGTCGAAAGGCAAGATCGGCAGGACCGGACCGAACTGCTCCTCGCGCACCACCAGCAGATCGTGATCGGCATTGGTGACGATGGTCGGCCGATGGAAATAGCCCTGCTGGAACAGGTCCTTGTCCTTTACGGTGCCCACGGGCGTTACCGTGGCCCCGCGCGATGTCGCCTCGGCGACCATGTTGGCGATGATCTCATGCTGGGCGGCATTGTTGACCGGACCCATTGTCACTTCCGGGTCCAACCCGTCGCCGACGATCGCGCGCCCGGCCAAGGCTGTGAACCGATCAACGACCTCTTCATAGCGGGATCTGTGCACATACAGCCGCTTCAAGGCCATGCAGATCTGTCCGGAGGTCAGGAACGTACCCATCACCATGCGCTGAAAGGCGCCGTCGTCGAGATCCGCATCCTCCATGATGAGGGCCGGATCGTTACCGCCCAACTCCAGCGTCACTGGTTTCAGACCTTCTGACGCTTTGGCCATGACATATCGGCCAGCGGCGATCGATCCGGTGAAGTTGATCCGACGAACGTAGGGGTGACCCAGCAAGGCATCCCCGATCTCCGACGACCGTCCGGTGATCAGGTTGATGACGCCCTTGGGCAAAACCTCAGCCATCTTCTGAATCGCGAGGGCTGGTGCCAAGGGCGCCTCGTTGGCGATCTTGATCACTACCGTATTGCCGGCCACCAAGGCCTGGGGCAGCTTGGCGCCCAAAATCGAGAGCGGCCAGTTCCAGGGGACGATCAGCAGCGCCACGCCAAAGGCTTGTCGGGTGATGATACTGTCAAACGGCGGTCCGGAAAGTTCGTCGTCCTGCGCAAGTCGATCGGCGTAGGTTGCGAACAGGTCAAACCGGTCGCCAAGCCGGGTCATCTCGATACCGGACTCTTTCAGGACCTTTCCGTGCTCACGCGTGAACAGTTTGATGCGTGATTTCAGCGCGTTTTCATCGTCGACAAGGTTGTTCGAAATCGCGCGCAGATACTCTGCTCGCTCTGCGTAGGTGAGCGCTGACCAGCTTGGAAACGCCGCGTGCGCCGCCTCCATCGCGGCATTGACGTCGCTGGCGTCGGCCCGCGCTGCCTGACCGACGACCTCGCTGGGCCGTGCGGGATTGCGCACCTCATAGCGCTGCCCACCGGCGGCCGGCACCCAGTCGCCATTCACGATAAGGTTGGTCTCGAAGACGTCTGCTATCGCCTGATCCATCTCTACCCCCAGTCCGACCACTGCCGAGAATAAGACCCTGTTCGAAAACTTCCCATTTGAATCCAATCGGCGCGATATCAGCTTTTGCTATAGGTCCTGCTGGCGCGAAGACAAAGTGTTAGACCGGGTAAGGGTTTGGTGGCGATCTCATTTTCAAAACGTGGCGAACCAGGCCTGGGCGCATGGCGACAAAGCGCTAAGTAAATGGTCGTTTACCTTGGCGTCCAGCCGGCGAAGGGCTACGATGACAAAACAGTGACGAAAAAGCGCCACGAATTAGTCGTAATTCCGAAAACCTAGGATTTTGCTTTGTCCCAGCCCGCTTCCTTGACCGACAACTTGGCTCTGCAGAAAGCAGCGCCGGTCGGCCTGGACCCGGATTTGCGCGGCGGTGGCATCTGTGCGGCGGTCGATCTTGGCACGAACAATTGTAGGTTGCTGGTCGCCCAGCCGGCCGACCGGGGCTTCAAGGTAATCGACGCCTTCAGCCGCATTGTCCGGCTCGGCCAAGGCGTTGACGTCAATGGCCGGTTAAGCCCGGAATCGATGGGCCGAACGATTGGGGCCTTGCGGATCTGTGCATCCAAGATTCGTCGCCGTGGCGTAACGGCGAGCCGGGCGGTGGCCACGGAAGCGTGCCGGAAGGCCGGCAATTTCGATCAGTTCCGGGCCCGTGTGGCGCGCGAGACGGGCCTGAAGCTGGAGCTTATCAGCCCGGCCGAGGAGGCTCGGCTGGCGTTGTCAGGCTGCGCGCCTCTGCTCGACCGGCACCGCCGCCATGCCATTGTTTTCGATATCGGCGGCGGGTCGACGGAAGTCATGTGGCTGAGCGTATCGGCCGATACCGGCGCGGCGGTGTTGATAGACAGCGTCAGCCTGTCTTTGGGGGTCGTCAACCTCTCCGAGCGGTTCGGCGGCGACCGCATGTCGGAAGACCGGTACGAAACCATCATCGACGAGGTGATGTCGGTATTGGCCAGATTCGACGCCGTTCACGGCATTGCCGATTTGGTCTCGGCGGACCGGGTGCAGATGATTGGGTCTTCCGGCACGGTCACCACCTTGGCCGGCGTGTCCATGGGCTTGCCTCGCTACGATCGGTCGCGGGTTGATGGCAGCTATCTGGATATGGAGACCGCGATTGCGGTCAGCCGATCCTTGCTAGCCCTCGATTTCAAAGGACGGGCGGCGGAGCCTTGCATCGGCCGCGAGCGATCCGATCTAGTGGTGGCGGGATGCGCTGTTTTCGAGGCCATTGGACGGCTTTGGCCGGTTTCGCAGTTGCGCGTCGCTGACCGTGGTGTCCGCGAGGGCATCTTGTTCGATCTCATGATGTCGGGCATGTCTCGCTCGCCGGCATAAGTGGTGTTGCTCTAGGGAAACTTGGCATGGCGGGGAAGCGATCGACGCCGACCGGGCGAGGGCTTTCGGTGCGCGTCAAGACGGCCAAGCGCCGGCGGCCTTCTTCGACGCAGTGGTTGCAGCGTCAGCTAAACGATCCCTATGTGGCGGAGGCCAAGAAGCAGGGCTTGCGCTCGCGCGCCGCCTTCAAGCTGATGCAGTTGGACGACCGCTTTAAGTTTCTGAAGCCAGGACAGCGCATCGTCGATCTTGGCGCTGCCCCAGGCGGCTGGTGTCAAGTCGCCGTAGAGCGAACCAAGGGCAAGGGAAGCGTTGTCGGTCTCGATTACCTCCCGATGGAGGCCATCCCAGGTGTCACCTTCCTTGAGATGGATTTTTATGACGATGACGCGCCTGACCGGCTGATTGAGGCCGCTGGCGGTCCCGTCGACGTCGTGCTCAGCGACATGGCGGCCCCGACGACCGGTCACGGGTCGACCGATCACCTGCGCATTATGGCACTGGCGGAGGCTGCCTATGAATTCGCCGCCCGGGTCTTGGCGCCGGGCGGAACCTTTGTCGCTAAGCTGTTCCAAGGCGGTGCCGAGCAATCGTTGCTGACGCCGCTGAAGCAGAACTTCGAAAAAGTCGTCCACGCCAAGCCCAGGGCAAGCCGGTCGGATTCGGCCGAGACCTATGTGGTCGCATTGGGCTTTCGTGGCCGGTCGGCCGACATCGAAGAGAGTGAGAAAGAGCTCGCCGATTGACGCCCAAAGAGGTCCAATCTGGGTTCAAGGGTGCCATGCTGCGTCGCGGGTTTCCTTGTAAGAGGCGATCGGTATAGTGCGGCGAATTTCCCTGCCGCCGATTCGAGCCTGTCCCCCATGGAAATTCGCACCGCACTTACATTCGACGACGTCCTCCTAAAGCCGCTCTCATCCAACGTTTTGCCGGCCGATACCGACACGTCGACCCGCCTGACAAAATCCATTTCGCTGGGCATTCCCTTAATTTCGGCCGCGATGGACACCGTCACCGAAAGCAATTTGGCCATCGCCATGGCCCAGTCGGGTGGGCTCGGCGTCGTCCACCGCAATTTGGACATCGACCGCCAGGCTGAGGAGGTGCGCCGGGTCAAACGGTTCGAATCGGGGATGGTCGTGAACCCCATCACGATCAGACCCGACGCCCCGTTGGCCGATGCCCTCGCGGTGATGGATCGCCATTCGATCTCCGGTATTCCAGTTACGGCCGAAAACGGCCCTCTTGTAGGGATTTTGACCAACCGCGATGTGCGGTTTGCCTCTAACCCGCAACAGCCCGTCTCGGAACTAATGACAAGCGACAATCTGGTCACGGTCCTTGAGGGCGTGGACAAGCAGGACGCCAAGCGTTTGCTGCATCAGCACCGCATCGAGAAGCTGCTGGTCGTGGATGACGATTATCGCTGCATCGGTCTGATAACGGTCAAGGACATTGAAAAGGCTCAACTCTACCCGCACGCTTGCAAGGATGAGCAAGGCCGCCTTCGTGTCGCCGCCGCGACCGGAACGGGCGACAAGGGGCTTGAGCGCGCTGCCGCCCTGTTCGATGCCGGTGTCGATGTGCTGGTGATCGACACCGCCCACGGCCATTCTCAGGGCGTCTTGACCGGGGTGGAAGCGGCCCGCCGCATGACCAACTACACCCAGATCGTTGCAGGCAACGTCGCCACTGCTGAAGGGGCCAAGGCCCTGATCGGAGCCGGGGCGGACGCGGTCAAGGTTGGAATCGGTCCGGGGTCGATCTGTACGACCCGGATGGTGGCCGGCGTTGGCATGCCGCAACTGTCGGCAGTCATGGATGTGGTGGAGGAAGCAAACCGCCAGGACATCCCCGTCGTTGCCGATGGCGGCATCAAATTCTCTGGCGATCTTGCCAAGGCGCTTGCCGCCGGTGCGGACTGCGCGATGATTGGATCACTCTTCGCCGGAACCGACGAAGCGCCGGGAGAGGTCATCCTCTATCAAGGACGAAGCTACAAGAGCTATCGCGGCATGGGCTCCGTCGGTGCCATGGCGCGCGGTTCGGCCGATCGCTACTTCCAGCAAGAGGTCTCGGACACGTTGAAACTGGTGCCCGAAGGCGTTGAGGGACGGGTCCCCTACAAGGGTCCGGTCGGCCAGGTCGTGCATCAACTGGTCGGCGGGTTGAAGGCGGCGATGGGCTATACCGGCAGCCATACGATCAAGGATCTTCAGAAAAGGGCCGAATTCGTACGCATAAGCAATGCCGGCCTTCGCGAAAGCCATGTTCACGACATCACGGTGACCCGCGAGGCGCCGAACTATCGACACGGGCTCTAGGCTTGGTGGCGAACTTGTTGGTCCATGTAGTCAATGGGGCGAAGGGTCGATGACGCCCGCCGCCCGCCTAGCCGCTACCCTGGACATGCTAGTCGAAGATCAGGACAGCGACCGTCCAGCAGACGCGATCGCGGCCGCCTATTTTCGCAAACGGCGTTACATCGGCGCGAAGGATCGAGGTGCGGTTGCGGCCGCCTATTACGGCACACTGCGCCACAAGGCCCGGCTCGACTGGCATTTGTCGCTGCGAAACGCCGCCATCTCCAGCCGCAATCGTCTTCTGGCCTACCAACTGCTCGTTGATCGCCGCTCCGCCGACGACATTGAAGGCTTGTTCGACGGTGCGCAATACGCGCCAGACGCGTTGACCGATGATGAGCGTCAGATAGTGCTGGCGCTGGAAGGCCAACCGCTCGACGACCCCGATATGCCGCTCAATGTCCGTGCCGAATGTCCCGACTGGGCGGCCGAAGCTCTGCAGGCGAGCTTGGGCGATCGGTTCGAGGCGGAGGCGATGGCTCTCGTCGCCGAGGCGAGCTTGGATCTGAGGGTCAACACCCAGCGCGGCGACCGTGATGCGATCCGGGACGAGTTGGCCGCCATTGGTGTTCGGTCGCAGCCGACCCCGCTGTCGCCGGTCGGCTTGCGGGTCGAAGGGCGCCCCCCACTTGGCCAGGTTGACGCCTTCCGACGCGGTGCGATCGAGGTTCAGGACGAAGGTTCGCAGATACTCTCTTTGTTGGTCGATGCTCGCCCCGGCTTCCAGGTGGTTGACTTTTGCGCCGGGGCCGGCGGCAAGTCGCTTGCCATGGCCGCCGCGATGGCCGGCAAGGGCCGGATCGTCGCCTGCGACGTGTCGCAGGGCCGTTTGATCCGCGCTAAGGAGCGCATCAAACGGGCCGGCCTCGACAACATCGAACCCAGGCTGTTGGCCACTGAGCGTGATCGCTGGGTAAAGCGGCAAAAGGGCAAGTTCGACCGTGTCCTGGTCGATGCCCCATGCAGCGGCATCGGCGCCTGGCGCCGCAACCCGGACGCACGCTGGCGCGATGTCGATCTGGCAGAGTTGACGTCGTTGCAGGACCGCATCCTGGCCAGCGCCGGCCGATTGACCAAGCCAGGCGGTCGCTTGATCTATGCCACCTGCTCCCTGTTGGCCAATGAGAATCAGGACCCGGTTGCGCGCTTCTTGGAAGAGACGCCTGGCTATCGCGTCATTCCCGTGGGAGCCGTCTGGCCGGACCTGTTCGCTGCCGACCGCCCTGTCGAGGGGGATTACCTGCATCTTTCGCCCGCGACCACGGGAACAGACGGTTTTTTTGCAGCGGTTTTGGAGAGGAAGGAGAACGCCGGTGACGACAGCTGACACGGCACAGGAATTGGCGGCCGTACATGACCGTGTCCTGATCCTCGATTTCGGCAGCCAGGTCACCCAGTTGATTGCCCGTCGGGTGCGGGAAAGCGGCGTTTATTGCGAAATCTGGCCGTTCAACCGGGCATCCGACCAAGCAATCAAGGCATTCAATCCCAAGGCAGTTATCCTCAGCGGAGGGCCTGCCTCAGTCACGCAGGCCGACACGCCGCGTGCGCCGGAGATCGTGTTTGAACTCGGCGTGCCGGTACTTGGCATTTGCTACGGCCAGCAGGCCATGTGCGCCCAGCTTGGCGGCAAGGTCGAGGGGGCCGATCATCAGGAATTCGGCCGCGCCTTCGTCAAGGTCAGTGAGAACTGTGCTTTGTTCGAGGGTCTTTGGCAGGTCGGCCAACGTGAGCAGGTCTGGATGAGCCATGGCGACCGCGTGACCGAATTGCCCCCCGGTTTTCGCGTGGTGGGGGTCAGTGATGGCGCGCCGTTCGCGATCATCGCGGATGACGAGCGGCGCTTCTATGGTGTCCAGTTCCACGTCGAAGTGATGCACACCCCTCACGGGGCGGCCCTGCTGCGAAACTTCACCCACCATGTCGCCGGCTGTTCGGGCGATTGGACCATGGCCGCCTTCCGCGACGAGGCTGTGGCGAAAATTCGCGATCAGGTTGGCGGCGGCAAGGTTATTCTTGGCCTGTCGGGCGGCGTCGACAGTTCGGTTGTTGCTGTTTTGCTGCACGAGGCGATTGGCGACCAGTTGACCTGCATTCTGGTCGATCACGGCCTAATGCGGGCAGGGGAGGCAGCCCAAGTCGTCGATTTGTTTCGCGGCCACTACAACATCCCGCTGGTCCATGTCGACGCCTCCGACCTCTTCCTGGGCAAGCTTGAGGGCGTCCAAGACCCCGAGGCCAAGCGCAAGATCATCGGCGCGGCCTTCATCGACGTGTTCGATGAAGAGGCCAGCAAGATCGACGGCGCCGAATTCTTGGCGCAGGGCACGCTCTACCCGGATGTGATCGAAAGCGTCAGCTTTACCGGCGGCCCCAGCGTCACCATCAAGTCCCACCACAATGTCGGCGGTCTGCCCGACCACATGAAGCTGAAGCTGGTCGAACCGCTGCGGGAGTTGTTTAAGGACGAGGTTCGCGATCTCGGCCGTGAACTCGGCCTGCCCGAGCCGTTCATACGGCGCCACCCGTTCCCAGGTCCCGGGCTGGCCATCCGCATTCCCGGCACGATCACGCGCGAAAAGCTGGACGTGCTGCGCAAGGCCGACGCGATCTATCTGGAAGAGATCGCGTCAGCCGGTCTCTATGACGCGATCTGGCAGGCTTTTGCCGTCCTCCTGCCGGTCCGCACCGTGGGCGTCATGGGCGACGGCCGGTCGTACGACAATGTCTGTGCACTGCGGGCCGTTACCTCGACCGATGGCATGACCGCCGACTATTACCCATTCCCCCACGATTTCCTAGGCCGCGTTGCCACCCGCATCATCAACGAAGTCCGCGGCATAAACCGTGTCGTCTACGACATCACGTCCAAGCCGCCGGGGACGATTGAGTGGGAATAAACAGCCGGTAACGATCGGCGGTCGGCCAAACTACCAGCTCGGCGCTACTGCTCTTCCCAACCCGGACGCGCTGTACGACGACAACAGAACGTCTTGACGGTCGGCAGCTTTGCCGACTAACGATATGCATTACTCATCCATTTGATATATAAGTAGCATATCGATAATATTCGAAGGCGTTTCGATGCTCGAAGATCTGACGAAAAACCCGCCGGGCAACCTATCTACCGGCGCCTATCTGCGGCTTGAGCAGATGATCGTGATGCTGGAGCTAAAGCCGGGCTCCGTGATCACAGAGCGAGAGTTGATCGAGCGCGTTGGGATGGGCCGGACGCCCACCCGAGAGGCCATACAGCGCCTGTCATGGGAGGGGTTGATTGAGGTCAGGCCGCGCTCCGGAATCAAGATCGCCGAAATTCGGCCCGACGATTTCGTTAAGGTGACCGAGTTGCGCGCGGTCATGGAGCCGATCTTCGCCCGCACGGCAACGCGCTTTGCTTCCAATTGGCACCACAGCAGCATTGCCGAGTGCAGGGAGATGATGGAACGCAGCGCGGCGTCGAACGATCTGGGCTTGTTCCTTGGCGCCGATAAATCTTTCGACACGATCCTGGGCGACGCATCTGGCAATGTTTATCTGACCAACTGCCTGGCGCCCCTACAGTCCCACGGCAGGCGCTTTTGGTATCGCTATTGCTCGGACGAGGGCGTGCGCCAGCCGGCAGATCTGCACATGGCCGTCATGGAGGCCTTCTCTGCCAACGATACCAGCGGCTCGGAAAAGGCGATGCGGTCGCTGATCGGCCATATGAAGGCACGGGCGCTGGAATTGCTGCGCTAGCGTCACAGCCGTTCGATCGCCGAGCCCAGCCAGGTCTGCGCGCCGTCGCTGAGGTGGGGTCCCAACTCGCGCTCTAGGTCGGCGTGATACTGGTTGAGCCAGTCCTTTTCAGCTTGGGTCAACCTGGCGTTCAGCAACGTTGCGGTCTGTATCGGGGCGTAAGTCAGGTTGCGAAACTCCATGAATCCGTCCGCCGCCTCGATGATTTCGAACAAGTTCTCGATCCGGATGCCGAACCGATCGGCTTCGTAGTAACCGGGCTCGATCGACATCATCATGCCTGGCTTCAGATCCACGGGATTGTAGATTTTCCCAATCCGCTGCGGTTGTTCGTGTACTGAAAGACAGTGCCCTATGCCATGTCCCGTGCCGTGGTCGTAGTCCAGCCCCAGATCCCATAGCGGCCGACGGCTTATCGCGTCGATATGATGGCCTTGCGTACCTTTTGGGAAGCGGAGCGTCGCTAACGCGTGGAACGCCTTGTAAACGGCGGTATATGCCTCGTCGTACCCTGGGGGCGTCTGGCCGAACGACATGCTGCGCGTCGCGTCGGTGGTGCCGGTGACATACTGGCCGCCGGAATCGATAAGGTAGGGGTTCTCGGGAAGGATCAGCGCGTTGCTGGTCGCGCTGGTTGCGTAGTGACACATCGCGGCATTGCCGGCAGCCGCCGAGATGGTTTTGAAGCTCTCGTAAATGAAGCCGGGCTGGCCTTGGCGAAGCTCCAGGATCTTGTCTTCCGCTTCCTGCTCGGTGAGTGGATCGCCTGCTGCCGCCCTCGTTGGCACGGCGGTCGCCAGCCAGGCGGAGAACTCGGTCCAGGCGACCCCATCGCGAATATGACAGGCGCGTAGACCGTTGAGCTCGGTCTCATTCTTGACCGCCTTTGCCAGCGTTAGTGCACTTGGACGCTCGATCGCGACGGCGCCTGCAGCCTCGACAGCAAGTAGAACGGCCGACGGCGAGAATTCCGGATCAAGCAGCACCTTGTCGTCCTTGCCAAAACGCTGTCTTAGTGTCGGCAAAAAAGTCTCTTGGGGCTGGACGACAATGTCCTTGGGCAGGGCGTCCGGTACGTCGTCCGCGAACTTTGCCTGGTCGACAAACCAGACCGTGGCGCCATCGCTTGCCATTAGGACAAACGAATGCGGGATTGGATTGAATTCGACATCCCGGCCACGCACGTTCAGCAGCCAGGCGATGTTGTCCGGCTGAGTTTCCACGGCAAAGTCAGCGCCGACCGAGTTCATCGCGTTGAGCAGATCAGTTTGCTTGTCGGCCGATTTCTTGCCGGCGAATTGCAGTGGAAATGTCGAGATCTCGCCTGACGGCGCCGCCGGTTGGTCAACCCAGACGGCATCGACGGGATTGGCCTCAACGGGGATCAATTCCGCGCCAGTTCTATCGGCCGCATCTTTGAAGCGGCGATACCAGGTCGGGGGCAGGTGCATGGGATCGAAGCCGATCACCGATCCCGCGCTCATTCGTTCGGCGATCCAATCTTCTGGCGGGGCGTCGAACAGGTGATGGTGCTCAAATGGCGGGCTGGGGCATTGTTTGCTCAATTGAACCGTATAGCGGCCGTCGACGAAGACCGCGACGACGTCGGCGGTCACGATCGCCAGTCCTGCGGAGCCGGTGAAGCCGGTGACCCAAGCCAGCCGCTCGTCGCGCGGGGCGACATACTCGCCCTGATGGGCGTCAAAGCGCGGCACGATGAACGCATCCAGGCCTCGACTGTCGAGCTCGGCGCGCAGGGCGTCAATCCGCACGGGGACGGTGGACAGGGTCGTTTCAGGCATGGCCGATATCTTCCGCGTGATGACAGGCAACCTCTCCGCGTCCGGCAAGCGGACGCAGGGTGGGTATCTGGTCCCTGCAAAGCTCCGTTGCATGACGGCAGCGCACATGAAAAGGGCAGCCCGACGGAACGTTCAACGGGGACGGCAACTCGCCGGACAGTCGGATTGCCGTCGACGCAGCATCGGGGTCCAACGACGGCGCGGCACTCAACAGCGCCTGCGAGTAGGGGTGCGAGGGGTTGGCGAACAGCGTTTCCGACTCGCCGATTTCGACGATCCGGCCAAGATAGATCACCGCCACTCTGTTCGAGACATGGCGCACCAGCCGCAAATCATGGGCGACAAAAAGGATCGTCAGTCCGAGTTTTGCCTGCAGCTCCAGCAACAGATTGACCACTTGGGCCTGGACGGAAACATCCAGCGCCGACACCAGCTCGTCGGCGATCAGCACCTCGGGCTCAACGGCCAAGGCCCTGGCGATGGCGATGCGCTGGCGCTGACCCCCGGAAAACTCGTGGGGCAGCTTATCGGCGGAATCCGGCGAAAGGCGCACCAGATCCAGCAATTCGGCAACCCTCGACCGAATTTGCGATTTCGGCCGCATCTGATGGACGCGCAGCGCTTCGCCCAAGATCTGCCCGGCCGTCATGCGGGGGTTAAGGGACGAATAGGGGTCCTGGAACATCATCTGGACTCGCCGGTTATAGTCCCGACCCGCCACGGCCTTATCGGTGAAGATGTCTCGCCCTTCGAACCGGATCGTCCCCGACTGCGGGGCTACCAATCGCACGATGCAACGGGCGAGAGTGGATTTCCCGCACCCGGATTCGCCAACAACGCCGAGGGTTTCGCCCCGGTACAAGGTGAGATCGACACCGTTCAGAGCGTGAACAACACGCCCGGCCTGCTTCTGGACCACATCCAGGATCGATCGGGACAGTCGAAACTGCAGCGCGACATCGCTGATTTCGATGATCGGCTCGGTCATGCCGCCGGTTCCTTTTCCGTCTCGAACGGATGAAAGCAGGCGACGCGGCGTGCTGTCGAAACGTCGGTGAGGGTAGGGCGCTGCGTATGGCATGCGCTTTCGGCCCGCTGACATCTTGGCGCGAACGCGCAGCCCCGGGGCAGGGATTCCAGGCTCGGTGGCGTCCCGGGCACAGAATGCAGCGACGTGCGCGGTGGGACGTCTTCGGGCACGGAGCGCATCAGGCCGACCGTGTAGGGGTGCAATGGCGCCCGCAGCACCTGTCTGACCGACCCTTGTTCCACGATGCGGCCGGCATACATCACGGCGACGTTTTCGCAAGTCTGGGCCACAACGCCGAGATCGTGGGTTACCAGGATTACGCCCATATCCAGCCGCTTTGAGAGATCCAAGATCAGATCCAGGATCTGGGCCTGGATGGTCACGTCGAGCGCTGTCGTCGGTTCGTCGGCGAGCAGAAGCTTGGGATTGGCGGCCAGCGCGATTGCGATCATCACGCGTTGACGCATGCCGCCGGAGAACTGATGGGGGTAGTCACCGAGGCGCGACGCCGCCGAAGGGATGCCCACCAGATCCAGCATCTCGATCGCCTTTTTCTTGCGTTCGGCGCGGTTCAGAGTCGTATGGGCCCGCAAGGTTTCGGTCAGCTGAAGCGAGACGGTCAGTAACGGGTTAAGCGACGTCATCGGCTCTTGAAAGATCATGGCGATGTCGCGTCCGCGCACCTGGCGCAAGGTTCGCTCAGGCGCGGAACAGAGGTCTTGCCCTTGCCAAAGAACCTCGCCCGTCACCGTACCGTAGCGGCGCGCCAAGCCCAGGATCGAACGTAAGGTAACGCTCTTTCCTGAACCGCTTTCGCCGACCAAGCCAAGAACCTCGCCGCGACCGACGGAAAAGCTGACATCTTGAACAGCCGGCAGGTCCAAACCGCCACGATGAAAGGTGGTCGACAGGTTCTTGACCGCCAAGATCGTTTCCAACATGCAGGTCACCAGCGCCTAGCCACGCGGCCGCAACAGATCGGCCAGCCCGTCGCCGATCAGCGAAAACCCAAGCCCTGTCAACACAATGGCAATGCCGGGCATCAGGCTCATCCACCAGGCCGTGGTGATGAAGTTACGTCCTTCGGCAATCAACACCCCCCATTCGGCCTGCGGCGGCTGGGCACCGAGGCCAAGATAGCCGAGCGACGACCCCAGCAAAATGGCGAGGGCCATGTCGGTCATCCAATAGACGATCACGGGCGTGATGGCGTTGGGCAGCAAATGCCGGAAGATGATGCGCGCGTTCGAATAGCCCATCACCCGGCCGGCGGCCGCGTAGTCGTTGCCCATCTGGGCGATCGTTTCCGCCCGCATGAGCCGTGCGTAGTAGACCCAGCCCACGACCGTGATCGCGATGTACATGTTGACAAGGCCGGGGCCTAGGACGGCCACGACGGCGATGACCAGGACCAGGAAGGGAAAGGTGATAATAGCGTCGACCAGACGGCCGAAGATCATGTCGGCAACGCCTCGATAGTACCCGACCAGGGCGCCGACCACGACGCCGATGGTGAAGGCAAACACGGTGGCGAAGACGGCCATCTGCATGTTGACGGAGTAGGCCCAGATCACGCGCGAGAGTGAGTCCCGGCCCAAAAGATCGGTGCCGAACGGGTGCGCCCAACTGGGCGGTTGGCGCACGGCGTTGTAGTCGATGAAGTTGGGGTCATACGGCGCAAAGACCGACGGAAAGATCGCCAGCAGCGTCGACAAGCCGATGATGCCCACGCCGATCATGAACCCAGGCTTGCGCAAGGCTTGGCCAGTACGCGACCGGCGTCGTACCGTCGCCTCGACAGATGCGGCCTGACTGTCCGTCATGTTGCACGCATCCTTGGGTCGAGCCAGCTTTGGAATAGATCGGTTAGCAGGAAGACCAGCGACACCAGTACCGCGAACGTCAGTGTCAAACCTTGGATCAAGGGGTAGTCCCGAGCGAAAATCGCCTCGAGCATGAGCCGGCCCAGTCCCGGAACCGCGAACACGGTCTCGGTAACCAAGGTCCCGCTCATCAAATTGCCGATCGACAGGCCGACCAGGGTGACTGTCGAGATCAGGGCGTTGCGCAACACGTGCCGCCCCAGGATCAGCCGGTCGGCCAGCCCTTTGGCCCTGGCGAACTGGACATATTCTGCGTCCAGCACTTCGATCACGGCCGAGCGCAAGTTCCGCATGATGATGGCGGAGGTATAGAGCGCGACCGTCATCGCTGGCAAAATCAGATGATAGAGGTTGGACACGAACGTGTCGCCATAGCCGCCGACCGGGAACCAATGCAGGCCCGCCGCCAGAAAGGTCAGTAGAAGCAGGCCGAGATAAAACACCGGTGTCGACAGGCCGACTTGGAAGGTCGAGCGTATGACCGTATCGGCAATCCGTCCTCGTCGCAGGGCTGCGACAAAGGCCAGCGGGCCGGCGATCAGCAGAGAAAGCAGCATGGCCAGGAAGGTCAGTAAAAGGGTGGTCGGCAGCCGATCGAAGATCGTTTGCGTCACGGGCGCCCGCATGAGGATGGAGCGGCCAAGGTCACCCTGAAGCGTATTGCTCAAAAACAGCCAGAACTGAACCAGCATGGGTTCGTTCAGCCCAAGCCGCTCGCGGATCGCCTCTAGCTCAGCGTCCGAGGCCCGGTCGCCGGCCATGGCGATGGCTGGGTCGCCCGGCAGCAGCCGAACGAGCAAGAAGATGATCACCATGACCAAGAACAAGGTCGGGATCATCAACAAAAGCCTGGTCAGAATGTAGCGCAGACCGCCCACCTGGACGTTTCGGAACAAAAAACCCCGCCGGTTGTATCCGGCGGGGCCTAGTTTGGGGAGGACTAGCGCGTTACTTGCGCTTCTTCAAACAGGTTGTTGCCAAGCGGCGTCTGGACGTAGCCTGTGATATCGTTCGATACGGCCACGGCAAACGGCGTTTCCCACATGAACAGCAGCGGCGCGGCGTCGGCATACATCTCTTGTAGCTGACGGTACTGCTCGGCCCGCGTTTCCGGGTCGATCTCGACGTTGGCCGCCTCGAAGATCGCGTTGAACTCGTCGTCGTTCCAGCCGGTGCCGACGGCTTGAGCGGTGGGGTTGTATCCCAGCCAACCGACGACCTGCGACGGATCGTTAACGTCGTTCACCCAGCCATAAGTATGGATGTCGAATTCGCCGGACCGATTCATTGCCCCACGCGTCGGGTTGTCCACCTGCTGGACCACAAGCTCGATGCCAAGCGGCGCCCACATCTGTTGCAAGGCTGCAAACACCGTCGCGTCATCGGCCGAACCCGCAAGGGTCGTGAAGGTGATTTCTGTGCCTTCGGGAAGACCTGCCTCCTCAATCAAGGAAGACGCCCGGTCCATATCGTAGGCGTAGAGCGGGCTAAGGTCGGCAGAAAGCTGCGTCGCTGCCGCCATCAACGGCGATGACATCGGCTGGCCGGCGCCCTGAAGAACCAACTGAATCAAGGCATCTTTGTTCATCGCATAGTTCAAGGCCTGACGGACCCGAACATCGGCCAGCGGGTTCGGGCTGCCATCGGCCCGCGTGTCGCGGGTATTGATCGGCGCGTAGATGATCCGCGTCGACGGGAATAGCTCCATATTGATGTCGGGATCGGCCTCCAACTCCGCCACGCGGGAGAAGGGGACGAATTCGGCCGCGTCGACCTCGCCGGCCTGTAGTCTCAGGATGCGTGTTGCGTCATCGGGAATGATTTCGAACTCGACGCCATCCAAATAGGGCAGGGGGTCGCCGTCAGCGCCCATCCGCCAATAATGCGGGTTGGCGGTGAAACTCATCGACGCGCCCTGTTCGAAGTCGCTCATGTAGAAGGGGCCGGATCCGACACCCGGACCGCCTGCCGCGAAGATGGCGGCTGACCGTTCTTGGTCGGTTGCGCCTTCAGCGGCATCAAACGCGTCCTTCGAAACGATCGCCGTGTTGAATGTGGCTAACATCGACAAGATGCTCGGATCGGGGCTGGCGAGGCTTAAAGTAACCTCCTGCCCGTCAGCCGAGACTTCATTGATGGAACCTAGCAGTCCTGCCCACGGGCTCAAATCCGGGTCGCGGGCGCGATCCAGCGAAAACACGACATCCTCGCCGGTCAGGTCCGACCCGTCTGAGAACATCAACCCGTCGCGCAAAGTCAGGGATACCGTCAGCCCATCGTCGCTAACGCTATAGGATTCAGCCAAACCCGGCTCGACGCTTTGGCTGTCGGCGCTGGTGCGCAGTAGCGTGTCGAACAGGCTGCCAACCATCCAGATGTCGGGATTGCGATCAGCGTAGATCGGGTCGATCAGGCGTGAGCCGTCATAGCGGGCAAAGGTCATAACCCCGCCACGCTCCTGAGCGAAGAGCGATGTGGTCATTGCCGTCGAAAGTGCCAACGCTGCGACAAAGAGCGTCTTTTTCATCTGAGTACCCCCCTTTTGTGGTCCGTCCTCGCGATATGAAGGTTACTCGGCAAGGCTCGGGATTAAGGTGAATCAAATCTTGATATATCATAGATACGTTGACAACATATTTTTAAGACATCAATGTTCGCTCGATTGCCAAACCGAGTCTGTCGCGGCCATGTCCGAGCAGCGGGGCGGGCAGTTCTAATCAGTATGGATGAGGAGAAGACGTCGTATGTGGCACGGCATCTTACCGGCGGTTACCACCAAGTTTCACGCCGACGGCAGTCTCGATCATAAGGAGATGGAGCGCTGTTT
>JBCCER010000061.1:0-23135 GCA_039030175.1 Pseudomonadota bacterium | reverse complement strand
CGGTCAACCATCTTTGACGGGCTTGAGTGAAGCGCGTGCAAAAGATATCAAGCCGAAAATTGGTTCCACGCCCGGCCGCGCCTAGCCATTGCCGGGTTCTCAAGTGTAGGAAAACACCATGACTTTCTCGTTGCACTCACGTCTTGCCGGTCTGGCGATGCCGGCGCTGTTGATTGGCATTGGATCTGCTGCCGCGCAGGATACGGTCCATATCGCCAATTGGACCGACTATATCGGCGAGACCACACTCGATGACTTCGCCGCCGAAACCGGCATACAACCGGTCTACGACGTCTACGATAGTAACGAGGTGCTGGAAACGCGACTGCTTGCCGGTCGCTCTGGATACGATGTCGTGACACCGTCAAGCATGCCATTTTTGGCACAGCAGGTCGCGGCTGGGATCTATCAGCCGCTGAATCGCGACCTGATACCGAATTTGGAATACCTCGATGCCGCACTGATGGAACGGGCGCACCCAGCCGACCCTGATAATGAGCACGCTATCATCTATCAGTGGGGCACCAACGGATTTGGCTACAATGTCGATGCCATCGCCGAACGCATGCCCGATGCGCCGGTGGATAGCTGGGCGATGGTCTTCGACCCCGAAATCGTCGCCCAATTTGCAGACTGCGGCGTTGCATTCCTCGACTCTCAGGACGAGATCCTGCCGCTGGTCTTGCACTATCTCGGTCTCGATCCCTTCACGCTCGAAAGCGACGACTTGGCCCAGGCTGAGGCACTTCTTATGGAGATAAGGCCATATATCCGCTATTTCCATTCATCCCAATATGTCAACGACTTGGCCAATGGCGAGATCTGCCTGGCCGTAGGCTGGTCGGGTGACGTCCTGCAGGCGCATTATCGCGCTTTGGAGGCGGAGAACGGGATCGATATCGAGTATACGATCCCTGACGAAGGCACCATCATCTGGTTCGACATGATGGCAATCCCGGCCGATGCGCCTAACCCCGAAGCGGCCCACGCATTCTTGAATTTCGTGCTGCGTCCCGACGTGATGGCTGGCATCAGCGATTATGTCGCTTACGCCAACGCTGTCCCGGAGTCCTGGCCGTTGATGGACCAGGAACTGGTCGAAGACGAGTCGATTTTTACATCCGAGCAGGCCCAGGAACGCTTGTTTCCGGCCGAGGTCTTGCCAATGAACGCCACGCGAGAACGCACGCGGCTTTGGACGCGCGTTCGCACCGGCGTTTAGCAGGATTGAGCAGCGTTGGTTGCCCCGCAACCGGCGGAGCGATCGGCCGCGCGGTTCGAGCCCTGGATCGATCCGAACGAAAAACCGTTCATCGAGATCAAGCGCGTCACCAAAACCTTCGGTGACTTCTACGCGGTTGATGATGTCAGCCTGGATATTTATCGCGGCGAGTTCTTCTCCCTGCTGGGCGGATCGGGCTGCGGCAAAACCACGCTTCTGAGGCTGATCGCGGGTTTTGAGAGGCTGACCGAGGGTCAAATCATCATCGATGGCGACGACCTAGCCGACATGCCGCCCCATCGTCGGCCGGTCAACATGATGTTTCAGTCCTACGCGCTGTTTCCGCACATGTCGTTGGCGCGCAATATCGGCTTTGGTTTGCGGCAGGAGGGGCTGGCGCCGTTGGAAATCAAGCGCCGGGTCGGCGAGGCGCTGGAATTGGTCAAGCTCGGTCCTCTCGCACGACGCAAACCGCACCAGCTGTCCGGCGGGCAACGTCAGCGCGTCGCCCTGGCGCGCTGTTTGGTCAAGCGGCCCAAGGTCTTGCTGCTAGACGAACCCTTGGCCGCATTGGACCGAAAGCTGCGCGAGGAAACCCAATTCGAGCTGGTCAACATCCAGGAGGAACTCAATCTCACCTTCGTCGTCGTCACCCATGACCAGGGCGAGGCGATGGCCATGTCGACGCGGGTCGGAGTGATGGACGAGGGGCGTATCGTTCAGGTCGGCACGCCGAACGAGGTCTACGAATATCCTAACTCGCGTTTCGTCGCCGGCTTCGTCGGCTCGGTTAACTTGTTCGACGGCGTCTTGGTCGAAAGCGAGGCAGATCACGCGCTCGTTGAGGGTGCCAACGACCAAGTCCGGTTCTATGTGGATCACGGCGTCGCGGCTCCCACTGCCGCCCCGGTCGCAGTTGCTATTCGACCGGAAAAGATGGCGCTGAGCAAAGATCTGCCGGACGGTCTTGCCGAAGGCGCGCCAAACCTACTGAAGGGCAAGGTCGATGAGATCGCCTATCTCGGCGGCCAGTCGATTTATGTCGTGGAGTTAGCCTCGGGCCAAATGGTCCGCGTATCCGTCCCCAATACCCATCGGATGACTGAACTGCCGATTTCCTGGGAGGATCAAGTGTTCATAACCTGGCCGGCCTTTGCCGCCGTGGTCCTGACCGACTGACTGGCAATGACTGAGCCGACCGTTAGCATGAGCCGACAATCCGCCCGTCGCCTTACCGCATGGCTTTCAAGGCGCGCTCGTCTTGGCGTCGTCGCGGTCCCCTATGCTTGGCTGCTGGTGTTCTTTGCGGCGCCGTTCCTGATCGTTCTGAAGATCAGCCTATCGGAACCGCAATTTGCTCAGCCACCTTACGCGCCGCTGGTCCAATGGGGCGAGGACCTGGCGCTCGAAATCCGTCTCAATCTCGCGAACTACTCGTTCCTGACCAGTGACCGTCTTTACTGGGTCGCCTATCTCAGCTCGGCCAAAATCGCCTTCTTCTCAACGTTGATTTGTCTGGTGATCGGCTACCCGATGGCCTACGCCATCGCCCGCGCCGATCCGCGTTGGCGGACCGGTCTTTTGATGCTGATCATCCTGCCTTTTTGGACGTCGTTCTTGATCCGGGTCTACGCCTGGATGGGTCTCCTGAGAGACAATGGGGTGATCAACAACGCGTTGATCTGGCTGGGCGTCATCGATCAGCCTGTCCAGATGTTGCAGACCGATTTCGCGGTCTATCTCGGCATCACCTATTCCTATCTGCCCTTCATGATCCTGCCGCTGTTCGCGAGCCTTCAGCGGCTCGACTCAAATCTGCTTGAGGCGGCAGCCGATCTCGGATGCCCACCCTGGCGTACCTTCTTGTCGATCACCTTGCCGCTCTCATTACCGGGGATTATCGCCGGGTCATTGCTGGTGTTCATCCCGGCGGTTGGCGAGTTTGTCATTCCGGCGCTGCTCGGCGGTCCGGAAACTCTGATGATTGGCCGCGTCTTGTGGGATGAGTTTTTCGTCAATCGTGACTGGCCGCTCGCGTCCGCGGTTGCGATTGCGATGCTGTTGCTGCTGGTGCTCCCGATCATGCTGGTCCAATGGCTCTATAGCCGCGAGCAGGAAAGCGACGCATGAGCGGGATCACGATCCGGTTTTCGGCGGTCATGTTGGTGCTCGGCTATGTTTTCTTGTACGTGCCAATCGTACTGCTGATTCTGTTTTCCTTTAACGACAGTCGGCTGGTCACGGTATGGGGCGGTTGGTCGCTGCGCTGGTACGACGCGCTGTTCAGCGACGGTCAGATGCTTTCTGCCGCCTGGTTATCAATTAGGATTGCCGCCATTACCGCAACGATCGCGCTGGTTCTGGGCACTATGGCCGGCGTTGCTTTGGAGCGGTTCGGTCGCTTCCGCGGCCGCTTTGTATTCACCGGCATGATCGCCGCCCCGTTGGTGATGCCGGAGGTGATCGTCGGCCTGTCGCTGCTGCTGATGTTTGTCGCTATGGACCAAGCCATCGGCTGGCCGGCGGGGCGGGGGATGCTGACGATCATCATCGCTCATGCCACCTTCTGTGCGGCCTATGTCGCTGTCGTGGTGCAATCCCGGCTTGCGACGCTCGACCGGTCGCTTGAGGAGGCGGCCATGGATCTCGGCGCTCGACCTTCGAAGGTCTTCTTCGTGATCACCTTGCCGATCATATCGCCGGCTCTGATCGCTGGGTGGCTGCTCGCCTTTACCCTTTCACTGGACGATCTGGTGGTCGCCAGCTTTGTTTCCGGGCCGGGGTCGACGACGCTGCCGATGCTGGTCTTCTCCAGCGTGCGTCTTGGTGTCAGCCCTCAGATCAACGCCTTAGCCACGATCATCGTTGCCGTGGTGAGCATCGGCATCATTTTGGCGGCGGCACTATTGCATCGGCAGGAAGGAAGGCGTCAGAAGGGCATGCATACAGACGATCCAGCGCGATCAGCTCGTTAGGCGCTCTATAGACATCTGATGTTGAAACTGGCTTTCGACTTCCGACGCACTGCCAATGACCGGCGCGGTATCCATTGGGTCGACGGCAGCGGCCAAAGGGATGTGCCCTTCTGATGCCATCATGCCAGAGGTCGGGTCCATTCCCAGCCAACCTGCGCCGGGCACGAAGGCTTCGGCCCAGGCGTGCAAATCCAGCGTGTCCTCCTTTGGACTATCGGGCTGATCGTTCTTTAGTTGAATCAGATAGCCGGAGACAAACCGGGATGCGAAGCCGAGATGGCGAAGGATCTGAACCAGCAGCATGCTGGTGTCTCGGCACGAGCCGATTTTGATTTCCAACGTTTGCTCGCTGGTCTGGACCCCCGGTTCCCAACGTGTCGAGTAGGCGATCGTGTCGGCCAGTCTCTTGTTCAAATCGACCAGGAATTCCACCGTGTTGCGAGGTGTCCGGTCGATGGTCTCTAGCCAGGCTGACAACAGCGGGCCTGCGTGATCCGGGGCCAGATAAGGCTGCAGGGGGCGCCGATGATGGTCGTCATAATCGAACGGGGTCGTCAGAGCCCAGGGCTCGACAAAAAAGTCGAAAGGGTTCAGCGGGGTCAGCGTGACAGTCATTGTTACGGTGAGATCGAGACGATCGATCCGATCGGGAAAGACGATGCGGGCGACACGATTGCCTGCGGGCCCGAACATCCAGTGCAGCAGGTGACTGCTTGGCCTGACCTCTAGCCGATAGTCACGGAACGGAATTCTGGTCTGCGGCGCTGGTGCCAGCCGAACATAGTGCGGGCCAAGTGCGACCGGTTGGTCATAGCGATAGGTCGTCTGATGGCGAAGGCTCACAGTCGGGGGCATGGCTTAAAGCGCTGGTGATAGGGACTCGGTTCGCTTGACATAGCATGAAACACCGCTTGTCGCCTCCCAAGGTGACCACTCGGGATGACGCCGACGTGAGCCTGAGTTTTCTTGCTGGCTTGGCTGGTCAGCTTGATATGGTTGGAAAGGGTGAGGCCGTCCGGCCCGCCGCTACGATATCGAAGGGACTGCGCCGATGGCCATCCACCATCTGACCGCCAAGGAAGTCGGGCTGCCGGAATTCGAACCCGGTGATGCCGACAACGGGGCTATCTTTTCCCTTCCCAGCCATGTTCGCGCGCGTGAGGCTTTGGACTTCGGCCTTTCGATGCAGCGACACGGTTTCAACATCTTTGTTGTGGCAAGCGACAACAGTGGCCGGATGAGGGCCACACTGAACTTCCTGAATGAAAACCTGACGGGCGAACCACCGGGCGATTGGGTCTATCTCAACAATTTTCGCCACGGCAATCGGCCGCGCCCGTTCAAGCTGGCCGCCGGCCAAGGCCGTCTGCTGCGCAACACGATGGCGGCTTTGATTCCGCGCGTTAAGGAGACGCTGCAGCAACTCTTCGCCAGTGAGGGTTTCCAGACTCGGGTCAAGGTGGAGACCGACAAGCTGAATAGCGAGATTGGCGAACGGCTGGAAAACCTACGCAAGACCGCCGCCGAACGGGGCCTAAAATTGGTTCAGTCGCAGCAAGGCGGCTTTGGCTTTGTCCCCGCTGCAGCAGATGACGAAGATGCCATGGCAAATCTCACCGACGAGCAGCGGGCGGATTTGCAAGCAGCCCACGCTGAGATGACCGGCGCACTCGCCGACGTCAATCGATGGCGCGTCGAAAGGCAATCGGCCTATCTCGAATGGCTGCGCGGCTTTGAGCGTAGTGCTGCTGGTCAGGCCCTGACCGGGCTCATTGATGAAGTCGAGCAACGGTTTTCAGCAGGGCAGGGGCTTGCAAGGTGGTTTGCCGAGATGCGCCAAGATCTGCTGGACAATCTCGATGCCTTTAAGCCCGAGCAGACCCGACAAGGTGTTCCGGTCGCAACGCCGGACTTGCGCTACTCAGTGAACTTGATCGTCGATAACAGCGACCTCAAAGCGCCGCCTGTCCATCTGGAAGGCAATCCGACCTATGAAAATCTCTTCGGTCGCATCGAATACCGGCAGATCCAGGGCGCCCTCCAAACTGACTTCAGTCTCATTCGAGGTGGCGCGCTGCACAAGGCCAACGGCGGGGTTCTGGTCCTACGTGCCGAGGCTTTGGCTCGCGACGCTAGGGTTTGGCTTGCCTTGAAGGGAGCATTGCGCGACGGCCTCATACAGATTGAGGAATTCCACCGTACTGGTGGAGTCCCCATTGCGAACGCGCCGCGTCCAAAACCGATCGCGCTCGATGTCAAGGTGGTGATCGTCGGCTCGCCGCATTGGTACTACACTTTCTTCTCGGCCGATCCGGATTTTCAGTCCTATTTCAAGGTCAAGGCCGATATCGACGGTGACTTGGACGCTAAGCCGGATTGCGTGAGCGCCTTTGCCGGGCTTTTGCGCAGGCATGCAAAGGAAGAGCTAGACGCCACGATTACCCGGGATGGTATGGTCAAGCTGCTCGGCTTTGCGTCTCGCTGGGCTGGCCATCGAACGCGCCTGACGTCACGGTTCGAACTCTTTGACGATCTGATGGCCGAGGCGGCGGCGCTTGCGGATGATCGAGAGATCGATGCCAAGGCCGTGCTGGCCGCAAGAGACGCCCGGCACCGTCGAAACGCGCGCATTGAAGATCGCCTTCAGGAGGGTATTGAGGAACAAAGCGTTCTGATCGATACGACGGGGTCCGTGGTCGGCCAGATTAACGCCCTGACCGTGCGAGACATGGGCGACCATGCCTTTGGGCTGCCGTCCCGCGTGACCGCTCGATCCGCGGTCGGTCGCCATGGCGTCGTCAATATCGAACGCGAGGTCGCGATGGGCGGCCCCATTCAGCAAAAGGGCGCGATGGTTCTGCAAGGGTTCCTGATGGGGCGCTTTGCGCGCGGTTTCCCCCTGTCGTTCACCTGCTCGATCACCTTTGAGCAGAACTATGGCGGCGTGGAGGGCGACAGCGCTTCGATGGCTGAGTTGTTGGCGGTTTTGTCGGATCTGGCCGAAGTGCCGTTGCGACAGGACCTGGCAATCACCGGATCGGTCAACCAGCGCGGCGATGCGCAGACCATCGGTGGCGCCTACCACAAGGTCGAAGGGTTCTTCCGTACCTGCAGTAGTGGCAATGGCGGGCTAACCGGCAACCAGGGTGTGGCGGTCCCGCGCACGAATGCGATCAACTTAGTGCTGGAGGACGATGTCGCCGAGGCGGTGTCGTTGGGTGAGTTTCACCTCTACGCAATCGACCGAGTGGAAGACGCCGTTAAGCTCTTCACCGGCATGCCGGCGGGGACCGCAGATGATTCCGGAAAGTTTCCACGAGGGACTTTATTCGGCCTGGTGCAGGACAGGCTCCAAGCCTTTGACGCTGCCCTGACAGAGCGTGGCCCGCTCTAGTCGTCGCCGGCCGCCAATAGTGCACATCCAACTAGGCCGGCATCGGCGCCAAGCTGTGCTGCCTCGATCCTGACCGGGAAATCGGGCGCCAGGCGGCTGCTTGTTGCCTGCAGACGCTTCAACACATCGCTCCTTAGTCCAATACCGCCGCCAATGACGATCCTATATGGATCGACCAAGCGACGGGCGGTCAGCAAGGCCTGGCTCATAAGGTTGAGAGCATCGTCGATGATCAAGGCGGCAGCGCGATCGCTACGCGCCCGCTCGAACAGGGCGGGCGGATCCAATGCAGCGCCAAGGACCTCTTCAGCACGTTCCTTCAGTGCCATCCCGCCGGCTTCGGTCTCAATGCAGCCAATGGCACCGCAGCCGCAGCGTCTCCCATTGTCCGGCCGCACGATGATATGGCCGACACTTCCTGCCAGACCGTTGCTACCTTCAACCAGTCTTCCATGCTCGACCAAGCCGCCGCCGATGCCGGTCGAGATGGTGACGAAAAGCAGGGATTCGTCGTCCGATCGGGTGTCATACTCAGCCCATGCAGCAGCTTGTGCGTCGTTAACCGCTCGCGCGCGGCAACCGAACACCGCCTCGAGGCGTTCCACCAATGGAAAGCCTGCCGGGATTGACAACATCGAGCGGTTGATTGGATGCCATTCGCCCGCGCGGATAACACCCGTGGCGGCAATACCGACAGCGTCGAATGCGCCCCGCCAATCCGAGGCCATAGCCGACATCGCGGCGACTAGGTCGTCCGTTGGCGCTGATGTGGGGGTTTTGATCTGACGTCGATCTTGGACTGTTCGACCGGCCACCAACGCGGCGGCGATTTTTGTGCCGCCGAGGTCGAAGGCCAGGACGCGGCGGTCCCGCTGATTTTGCTCAGGCCGTTCGGTCAATGATCGCCTCGGCGCTTCGCTCAAAGGTTTCCAGGCGCTCTGGATAGCGCTCCAGAAGGGTCGCCACCAGCGCATCGACGATCAACATCTGGCCGATCTTCGATGGCAGCGCACCGCCAGTCAGCGGCCCTTCTGGGTTGGCGGCCACCAACGTGATGTCGGCAAGCTGCGACAGTTTCGATCGGGCTTGATTGCTGATCACGATCACCGACGCGCCAGCCTTGCGTGCCTCCTCAGCCGGCCGGATCACATCCAGTGTCGCACCGGAACTGGAAACACAGATCGCCACGTCCGACGGCGTCAGTGTGCAGGCTCCCATGACAGAAACATGGGCGTCGTCATAACGCAGGACCGTGCTGCCGGCGCGCAGCAGCTTGATCGACATGTGCTCGGCAATCGGTGTGCTGTTGCCGACGGCGAAGACATCCACGCGGCGAGCGCGCTCGATCATGTCTGCGGCACGTTCGATGATATCGTCCGCCTGAAGGCTGGTAGTTTCCTTCAGTGCCGCAATGGCCATTTCCGCCATGGTGTTGATCGGCGCGCGGATCGGGCTCGTTGTCGGCTCGTCCTGCGCCAGATGCGCCAGTTCCAACGCGACTGCCAAGCGAAAACGGGCAAAGCCGTCAAATCCCGCCGAACGGACCAGGCGCGTGATCGTGGCCTCGCTGGTCTGCGAAGCTTCGGCCAAGTCCGTGATGGTCTGGTGGGCCACCGTGTCCGGCTGGTCCAACACATAGCGGGCCACGCGCGCCATCTGAGGCGGCCATCCATCCATGCTGGCCCTCAACCTAGCGAACAGGCCGTTAACCGCCAGATCATTCATCCCTTCACCGCTCCCGCCGTCAATGCCCGGGTGAGATAGCGGAAACAGACCAGCCCGACTAGCATTGGCGGCAGGAGGGACAGAACCATCGCGGCAGAGGTTGGCCCCCAACGGATGCCGAAAGAGGTCGCGAACAGGGTCGCGCCGACGGTGACAGGGGTCGCGGAACGCGTTGTGAGGATCAGCCCGAACAGAAATTCGTTCCAGGCGTAGATGAAACTCAAGATCGCAATTGAGATCAGCATCGGTCGGCCGAGTGGGATCACGATGCGCCAAAGCAGCATGCCGATGCTTGCCCCGTCGACCCTGGCAGCCTCTTCGATCTCATAGGGCAGGTCGCGGACCATGGCAATGGCAAACAAAAGGGCGAAGGGCAGATTGATGATCGCTGCAATGATCGAGAGGCCCAACCGCGTATCCAGCAGCCCCAGCCACTGGAACATAAAGTAGAACGGGATCGCGAAGATGACGAGCGGCAAGGTGCGCAACATGAGCACAATCGGGACGATGGTGCCGCCGCCAAACTTCATCCGCACGATCGCATAGGCCGCGGGCACGGCCAGCACCAGCGCGATCAGTGTGCCAGCGGCAGCCAACACGAAACTGTTTGCCAGATAGCGAGGGAAGTTGAGGGTCGGCGTCGTCAGAACCTCGATGTAGTGCTGTAGCGTCGGCTCAAACAGCCATACAGGCGGCGAGGCATTGATGTCAGCGTTGACCTTGAACGATGTCAGCACCGTGAAGACCACGGGCAGGTTCAAAACCACGGCAGCGACGATGAACAGGATCCAACGCCAGGTCCAGCCGATCACCCCGGGTTCCCGCCGGCGGGTCATGTGCGGGCGCCCTTCAGGACATAGCGCATGGTCACCCATAGCAGCAGCAGGGAGAAAGCCATCAAGATCAGCGAGGAAGCGATGGCGAAGCCAAGGCGCCCCTGCTGGAAGAATGCGCGATAGATGAAAATGCTGGAGCTTGTTGTGAGTGTACCCGGCCCGCCCCCGGTCAGCACGTATATGTGGTCGAAGACCCTGAAGCTATCGATGAAGCGGATGAACGCCGTCAGGGCGATTGCTGGCCCCATTAAGGGAAGCACGATGTAGCGAAGCTGATGTGCCGGTTTGGCGCCATCGACATAGGCGGCGTCGGTCAGCTCGTCCGGTATCGCTTGCAATGCTGTGAGCAGGAGAAGCAGCGCAAAGGGCGTCCATTGCAGGACCTCAATGACGATGACCACGGTCACCACCCAATCGGGCCCGAGCAGATTCGGGTAGAGGCCGAACAGCGCCAGATATTGCGGAACGACGCCGACAAATTCGTTCAGCATCAGCTTGTACATAATGCCCATCAGGGCGGGCGAGATCATCAGCGGCAGGATCAGGATCGCCAGCAGAAACCGATAGCGTTCTAACAGGGGCCGTAGCGCGATAGCCAAAATAAGTGCGATGACAATCTGCGCGGCGGTGGAGATCAAGGCAAAGCGCAGCGAGAACCACAAAGACTGCCAGAAAGCGGCGCTGTCGATGGCCGCGGTGAAATTCTCGACGCCAACAAGTGTGGGGCTACTCAGTGTCTCGAACGTGACGTCGGAAAGCGAATAGTAGAGGTTCGAGAGGAACGGAAAGCCTAGCCACACGACCATGAACAGGACGAGGGGCGCAATCAGCAGCCAGGCTTCACGGCGTCGTTGCATGGGGACTACCAGACGTTCGGCATGGTTAGCCCGCCGGCGGCTTGGGGCCGTCCGACGGGCTACCTTACCCGTGTGATCGCTACTGTGCGATCGCCTGAGCCATGCCGTCAGCCGCTTGGCTTAGGGCCGTATCGATGTCGATCTGGCCTGACCAATAGCCGGAGAACTCCTGGGCCAAGACCTCATAGACCGGTACGGCGTAGGCGGCCGTACCGCCATTGATGACAAAGCCGTAGTCAGCCGCAAACTGGCCAATCAGCGGGAATTCGGGCCGAACGTCGGACATGCCTTCCAGAATGCTCGGCACTGCTGGCGTGCCGCCGGCCGCCGCATAAATCTCCTGCGCCTCGATGCTGGCGAGATAGTTCAGGAATTGGCCGGCCTCGTCCTTGTTCTCCGACGCTGCATTCATGCCGATGCCAAGGCTATGGCTGTGTGTGCGGTGTCCTTCCGGCCCGGCCGGCATGGGCGCCACGCCGACCAATCCGCCCGTCTCCGGATATTCGTTCGGATCGTTCACGATGTTGAACGCGGCGTTCCACTGCAGAGTCGTCGCGGCGCGTCCGGTGCCGAATGCGGCATTCGCTTCGGCGAATTCGTAAGACAGGCTGCCCGGCGGGGTGGCGCCGGAATCGATGATCGTCTGATAGATATTCAGGCCCGTCCGCGCGGCGTCACTGTCGATAGTGATATTGCCGTCGGCGTCCATCCAATTGCCGCCGTTCGAGACCAGCGTGCTCTGCCAAATCATGATGTTGAAGATCAGATTCTGAAGCTGCAAAGCACTCCCGAACTGGGTCGGCGAATCTGGATTGATCGACTGGGTAAAGAACAGGGCCGTGGCGATGTAATCGTCCCAGGTCCAGTCGTCAGGCGCCACGGGATCGCGCGCTTCGCCCAGATGTTCAGCCGCAATCTCGCTGTACCTTGCTTGCCAGTCCGGATTGGACATCAGCTCATCGATCAGATCGTTCCGGTAGTAGGCAAAATGGACGCTGATGTCGGTTGGAACGCCATAGATCGAACCGTCGGCCGACAAGCTGTCGAGCGCGACGGAGGCGAAATGGTTGCTAACGTCCGCATCAAGATACCCGTCCAGTGGTTCCAGGAACGGTGCGTAGCGGCCGAGCGTGTAAGTGGTGACCAGCGCGAGGTCGAACTCCGTACTGCCGGCGGCAAGGTCCGACAGTTCCTTGTCGAAGAAGCCTTGACGGCTGAACAGCAACTGCTCGACTTCGAACCCCAACTCCTGGCCGGGGCCTTCATTGAAGGCGTCAATGACCTGCTGCATCGCCTCGCTTTCCGGCCCTGGCCAGAACAGCAGCGTGACATCGGCCAGGGCCGCCTGGGCTCCGATGGTGGTGGCCAATGCGAAGGCCGAGGCTCCGTACAGATACTTTTTCATCCTACTTGCTCCCTGCGGTTGAGTGTTTGAGGTTGGAAGTTTCGTCGCCGTCGCCCATGGCGTCGGCGAACCAGCGGGTTACGAATTCAGGCCGTGTAATCGCGGACCCGACCACGACCGCCCAGGCGCCGGCTCGCTTCGCTTGGGCGGCATCGTCCGGCGTGCGGACATTGCCTTCGGCAAGAATTGGAATGTCCAGGGTCCCGGAAAGATTGCCGATCAGACCAAAGTCTGGGCAAGGGCGCCCATTGTCGTCTTTGCAGTCGAGACTGAGTGTCGTTGCGATCGCATCAGCGCCCAGACGCGTGGCCTTACGGGCTTCGGCTGAAGTCGAAACATCAGCCAGCACTGGAACGTCACGATCGCGCGCCCGTTGAAACAACGCCTCGACGGAGGTGGGCCTGGACCTATCGGTTGCGTCTATCGCGACAATATCGGCCCCGGCATCGATGGTCGCATCGACATCGGCCACTGTGCCGGTGATCCAATGCGGTACTTCGCCAAATGGCCGTTTTATAAGCCCAATGATCGGCTTATCAGTGGCTTCCCTTGCCATCCGAATGTTTGCCGCACCCTCGATCCGAAAACCTTCGGAACCCCCAGTCAACGCAGCCCGCACATAGGCCGCGACTATTTCCGGATGGTCGAAGGGGCCGTCAGGTACGGGTTGGCAGGAGACGATCAACTGTCCTTGCAAACGATGAACGGGTGAAGCGACAGACATATGACATGAAAATAACCATTAGATCATTTGTCAACAGTGAAAATATCCGTCATTTTCTGATTGCACGACTGCTAGGAACGAAAACACCCAAATTGACGGTTAGTGTGCAGAGCGGATCTGATCGATAACGGCGCCAGAGAAGGGGCTCCAAAGCGGCACACGAACACCGGCATCCGCGAGAATGGACGCAGCCCAGTTATTGCACGTGTACAAGGCATTGTAGCGACCTTCAGCCTCGAAAAAGGCATCGGAATCCAGATGCCCGGGAATGCCGAGCGGAACCGCACGCCCGTCTTCGTCCAACACGGTGGTGTCGACAATTCCGGCAATCAGGCGCTGGTAGTTTTCGGGCGGCAGCAGGATGAAGACACTGTTTTGCGGATCGAACCGTGCCGAACCGTACTTGACGTGCATGACCGAGCCGCCAATGCCCAGCACCGCACGTACGGCTGTTCTCGCGGTCATGTCGTCCCAGGTGGGCGTGTTGATGTAGAAGTCGCGATGGCCCCAGCCGATACCGATATGGGTCGCGACCCGCTGTTGGCCCGCGCTCAGCGCCGTTTCCGCCGGGTCGAAGATATCCCGCCAATCGTGTCCTTCGGTGGCAACCGGCAGAATCAGATCAACGTGAATGCCGTTATCGGCGACGATCACCGGCACGCCGCCGGGCTCGCTTCGGAAATCGGCGTTCACCGGGATGCGTGCAAAGATCAGCACGGCAAGAAAATAAAGTGCCAGCAGCCCCAGGGGCACGGCAATGGCGAACGCCACCCAGCGCCAACGGGATTTTTTGCGAACTGGTATGGCGTCGGTCGGCTGGTTCATCCGTCGGTCCATCGGTATCCGAGCAGACTAGACCGACAATTGCGGCGAGATTTTCTCTGCAATATGTCTCGACGTTCCGCCGGTGCCCCCTTGGTGCCGGATGAGGGGGGCAAAGCTAGTCGATTTTGCCCTGAACCAATCGAGTGCGTTGATTTTGCTACCGCGCCTTTTCCAGCGCATCCCGCAATTGCTGTTCGGCCGTGACCAGCTCGCGCTCAGCGGTCTGGCGCTGCTGGCGGCCTTCCTCGGCAATCTGCACACTCTCCTCGATGGTCGCGATGAGGTCGGCGTTCGCCTTCTTGATACTCTCGATATCGAAGACGCCGCGTTCGATCTCGCGTCGCACTTCGGCGTTGGCCTGCTTCAGATTGGCGGCATTCGCCTCTAGCAACTCGTTGGTCAGATCGTTGGCCTTCCGGATCGTGCCGGCAGCCTGCTGGGAACGATGCAGGGTAACTGCCTGGGCGATCTGCACTTCCCAGAGCGGAATTGTATTTACCACCGTGCTGTCGATCTTGGTCACCAGGGCCTTGTCATTGTCCTGAACCAACGCGATCGACGGCAGCGACTGCATGGTGACCTGCCGCGTTAGCTTCAGGTCGTGGACCTTGCGCTCCAGATCGCTTTTGGCCGCGATCAGGCGTTGTAGGGCCTGGGATTTGAGCGGGTCGTCCCCTTCAGCCTCTTGGCGTGCGGCTGGAATCTCTTCGCTCTCAACACGGCGCAACTTCTCTTCGCCGGCCGCGATGTAGAGCTCCAGCTCATGGAAGTAGCTCAGCGAGCTATCATAGAGCCGGTCGAGCATGACGATATCGCGCAGCAAATCGTCCTTGTGCTGATCCAGCGTGGTTCGAAGGCTGTGGATCTGCCGCTGGACGGTTTCATAGCGTTGCAGAACCCGCGCCAAAGGCTTGGCTGCGCCGAACAGCCGTGCCAGCCAGCCTGGCTTCTCCGACAGGCCTGAAAGGTCAAAGCCCCGCACGCTCAGCACGACTTCGTTCAGGATCTTGCCAGCTTGGCCGGCCTCCTTGTTGCGTACGCCGTCCAGCATCTGCCCTGTGACGTTCTGAAGATCGCTCTGCGCCTTCGCGCCAAAGCCGATGATGGATTGCGACTCGGTCAAGTCGAGATCGGCGATCAGCTCTTCGATCTTGGCCTTGTCGGGCGCGTCCGCCTCTTCGTACGGCACGACATCGCCGGTGGGGGCAGGGGTCAACGGCGCCAATGACGGATCATCGCTGGCGATCGGCTTAATCGCGGTTTGGGTCGCGGTTTGGGTTGCCGCTTCATTGCTGGTGTCGGTCATTCGGGTCCCCGCTCTTCCTGGCTTGAGTATGCCTGCGCTCAAAACTCTGCCTAATATAGGGCGCTAATCCTCTGGTGGCAGCTTTTTGCGCCGATCTAGCTTTTGCCCTAGGCGTCGCCGCTTGCTAAGTAGCTGCCTTTCTCGCTGTGGACTGACGGATGGGTGCCGATGCGGATCGGAATAGACCTGGGTGGCACGAAGATTGAAGGTGTCGCACTTGATGACGATGGGCAGGAACGGATTCGTCGGCGCGTCTCGACGCCGAAGCAGGACTATGAGGGCACGGTTCGCGCAATTGTGGACCTCGCAAAATCGTTCGAAAGCGAACTCGGCACATCTGCGACGCTTGGCATCGGTATGCCAGGCGCGATCTCGCCGCAAACCGGTCTCGTCAAGAACGCCAACTCCACCTGGCTGATTGGCAAGACATTCGATCAGGACATGCAAGAGGCCTGGGGCCGAGAGGTAAGGTGCGCGAACGATGCCAACTGCCTTGCCGTTTCAGAGGCTGTTGACGGGGCTGCGGCCGGCGCTGCGATGGTGTTCGCCGTGATCATTGGGACCGGTACCGGCGCCGGAATTGCCATCAATGGTCGTGTCCATACCGGCCAAAATGCTATCGCGGGCGAATTCGGTCACATCCCCCTCCCTTGGGCGGGGCCTGAAGATGAACCTCTACCGCCTTGTTACTGCGGCAAAAAGGGATGTTTGGAGACCTACATTTCCGGAACCGGATTTGCCAAAGACTACACCAAGGCCACGGGCGATGTGATTCCCGGAACCGCCATAATGGTAAGGGCTATGGACGGCGAGAAAGAAGCGCTTGCCACGCTTGACCGTTACGAGAGCCGGCTGGCGCGGGGTCTGGCCGTCGTGATCACGATTCTTGATCCCGACGTTGTTGTCCTTGGCGGCGGCATGTCGAACATCGACCGCCTGTACGAGAATGTCCCCAAATTGCTGCCGCGCTACGTCTTTGGCGGCGAGGTTGCTACACCGATCCGCCGGAACAAACATGGCGACAGCAGCGGCGTTCGCGGTGCCGCCTGGCTTTGGGGGCGTGGCGAAACCGATCAGTAGCGACACAGCGCTTGTTGTGAACCCGGGCGCGGCGCTATGCATGCCGCGCTTTATCTGTTCTCCCGTAGGGTCTGAAGGAGACCGTTATGGATTTGCAGGATCTACTTTCTGCGCTTGGTGTTGATGAACGTCAGATCACCGGTGGTGCGCGCATCATTCGGTCGCCGATCGATGGCGCCGAGTTGGCTGCGGTCACAGATGATACGGAGGAGGATGTCGACGCAGCGATCGACCGTGCAAGTGAAGCCTTCCGGCAATGGCGAACCGTTCCCGCTCCGCGACGGGGCGAACTCGTCAGGCTGTTCGGTGAGGAATTGCGTGCTCATAAGGGGCTCCTGGGACGTCTCGTGACGCTCGAAATGGGCAAGATCCTTCAAGAGGGCCTCGGCGAAGTCCAAGAGATGATCGACATCTGCGATTTTGCGGTCGGCCAGTCGCGACAGCTCTACGGGCTGACGATTGCGTCCGAGAGGCCGGGTCACCGCATGTCTGAAACTTGGCAGCCCCTCGGCCCAGTCGGCGTGATCAGCGCCTTCAACTTCCCCGTGGCCGTGTGGAGCTGGAATGCGGCCCTCGCCTTCGTTTGTGGCGATCCGGTGATTTGGAAGCCGTCGGAGAAGAATGTCGTCACGGCCTTGGCCTGCCAGGCGCTGTTCCGTCGAGCCGCCGATGCTTTCGGTGACGTCCCTGACGGGCTGATGGAGGTCATCATTGGCCCGCGTGAGATAGGCGAACGCCTTGTCGACAGCCCGAAGGTACCGCTTATCAGTGCGACGGGCTCGACCAGGATGGGGCGCGAGGTCGGCCCGCGCGTAGCGGCGAGACTCGGCCGGACGCTTCTGGAGCTCGGTGGCAACAACGGCATGATCGTTGCGCCCAGCGCCGATCTTGATCTGGCTGTGCGTGCCGTATTGTTCAGCGCCGTCGGCACTTGTGGCCAGCGCTGCACCAGCCTGCGCCGCTTGATCGTCCATAACGATGTCTACGATCGGCTGGTGCCTGCAGTCGTCGATGCCTACGCCAAAATCACGATCGGCGACCCCCTGGAAGCCGGCACCCTAGTAGGTCCCTTGACCGACGAGGCCGCCGCGGACGCGATGGACGCCGCCTTAGCGGCTGCGAAGGCCGATGGCGGTACGATCCATGGCGGAGGCCGCATTACAGACGATGTGCCGGAAGGCGGGGTATACGTCCGGCCGGCGGTGGTCGAAATGCCAAGCCAGACAGAGATCGTCCGGCAGGAGACATTCGCACCGATCCTGTACGTCATGAGATATGACGATTTAGATGCCGCGATCGAACTGCATAACGATGTGCCGCAGGGGCTTAGTTCCTGCATTTTCACCGGCGATGTGCGCGAGGCCGAGACTTTCCTGTCGCCTGTCGGCAGCGATTGCGGGATCGCGAATGTCAATATCGGCCCCTCGGGGGCAGAGATCGGCGGCGCATTCGGCGGAGAAAAAGAGACCGGCGGCGGCCGTGAATCCGGCTCTGATGCTTGGAAAGCCTACATGCGCCGACAGACGCAGACGGTAAATTACTCACGGGATTTGCCGTTGGCGCAAGGCATTGAGTTTACGCTCGACTAACGGGATTGCTTGACGATCGCCTGCACGCGACGCCTAATCCACGCAACACCACAACGATAAGCCACCGAAATGGGAGAATCTAATGTCGTTCATCAGTAAGGCGCATCGCGGATTGCCGGCCATTGGGGCAGTGGCGGCAGTTTGTCTGACTGCAGGTTGGGCCGTTGCGCAGGAAGATGCCACGGTCGCCGTATCCGCCATCGTCGAACATCCGGCACTGGATGCGGCGCGCGACGGTATTCTCGACGTGCTGACCGAGAACGGTTACGTCGAAGGCGAGAATCTCGAATTCATCTATCAAACGGCGCAGGGAAACCCGGCAACGGCAGCTCAGATCGCCCGTCAGTTTGTTGGCCAAAACCCGAGCGTTCTGGTGCCGATCTCAACCCCATCGGCGCAGGCCATGGCATCGGCGACCCAGGAACATCCAATCGTGTTCACGGCTGTCACCGATCCGATCGGCGCCCAACTGATCGTCAATGCGGACGAACCGGGAGGCAACATTACCGGGCTGTCTGACATGTCGCCCCTGGCAGACCATCTCGATCTCATCAAGGAATTCCTGCCAGATGCATCGGCGATCGGCGTTCCGTACAATCCGGGTGAGGCCAATGCGGTCACCTTGGTCACCACATTGACCGAAATGGCGCCGGAATGGGGTTTGACCATCGTCGAAGCTGCGGCACCTCGTTCGGCTGACGTCCTAGGCGCAGCGCAAAGCCTGGTCGGCCAAGTCGACGCGATCTATGTACCAACGGACAACACTATTGTGTCGGCGTTGGAGGCTGTCCTGTCGGTCGGCCAAGATAGCGGCGTCCCAGTATTTTCCGGCGATACTGACAGTGTTGAGCGTGGTGCAGTCGCTACGGTCGGATTTGACTATTATCAGATCGGCCGCCAGACCGGCGAGATCGTCCTACAGGTTTTGGGCGGGGAGCACCCCAGTACAATTCCGGTTACCATTGCGTCGGGCTCCGACCTATTCGTCAATCCAGCCGCTGCCGAAGCGATGGGCATTGAGGTTCCTCAAGCTGTACTCGACCGTGCAACCGTGATTGTCGAGTAATCAGGTCTTGCGAGAGTCGAGATCGCCGGCAGTTTGCCCGCGATCTCGCTCTAGCTACAATTCCGACCCTACTCTGAAATGAGCACATTTGCGCTTCTCGGTGCGATCGAGATCGGCTTGGTCTTTTCCCTGGTCGCTCTCGGCGTGTTCCTGTCATTTCGGGTTCTCAACTTTCCCGATTTGACTGTCGACGGCAGTTTTCCCCTCGGGGCTGCCGTCGCGGCGACGCTGATCGTCAGCGGCGTCAATCCTTGGCTGGCCACACTGATTGCCATGGCGGCCGGGGCGGCGGCCGGTCTTGTCACCGCCTTTTTGAACGTCCGTTTCAACATCCTGCATCTGCTGGCCAGCATCCTCACCATGATCGCGCTGTATTCGATCAATCTGCGCATCATGGGTCGACCTAACGTCGCGCTTTTGCAGCAGGAGACCGTGCTGACGCCCTTTTATGGCCTAGGCTTGGCTCAGGCCGAGGTGAAGCCGATCTTTCTGGGCGTCCTGCTGATCCTGGTGGTTCTGATCCTGTGGCGTTTTCTGGTCAGCGATTTTGGCCTTGCCATGCGCGCCACTGGCGCCAATCCACGCATGGCGAGGGCACAGGGAATAGCGACCAGCGGCCAGATCTATTCCGGCATGGCACTATCCAACGCGTTGGTTGCGTTAGCGGGGGCCATGTTCGCCCAAACTAACGGCTTTGCCGACGTGACAAGCGGCGTCGGCACCATCGTCGTCGGCCTGGCTGCGGTAATCCTCGGCGAAACCCTCTTCCGCAGTCGCGCCATGCTGATCGTTCTCGCCGCCTGCGTCATCGGGTCAATCCTCTACCGTGTGGCTTTGGCGCTGGCACTCAACACACCGGCGCTCGGGCTGCAAGCCTCAGATCTGCAACTCGTCACGGCCATCCTGGTGATCTTGGCTCTTGTCCTTCCCGGCGTCCGCAACCCAATTAAGGCGCTGATCCGGGGTGGCAAGCAATGATCTCGCTCAGCGATATTCATGTCACCTTCAACGCCGGCACGCCGCTGGAAACCAAGGCTATTCGCGGTATCGATCTGTCGATCCCCGCTGGACAGTTCGTGGCGGTGATCGGCTCGAACGGTGCAGGCAAATCGACCTTGCTCAATGTCTTGACCGGCGATGCGCCGCTAACACGCGGCCGAGTGGTCATCGACGAGACCGACGTGTCGACCTGGCCCGCGCCGCGCCGCGCCGGCATGGTGGCTCGGGTGTTCCAGGACCCGATGGCAGGCACATGCGAAGGGTTGTCGATCGAAGAGAATATGGCGCTCGCGGCTGCGCGTGGCGGCCGACGCGGCCTTGGCGCGGCGCTGACGCATGATCGAAGGGGTACCTTTCGCGAGCGGCTGGCTGAGCTAGGGTTGGGCCTCGAGGATCGACTAGGCGACCGGATGGGTCAGCTTTCGGGCGGGCAGAGACAGGCGGTCAGCCTTTTGATGGCGACGCTTGCCGACATGCGCATTTTGCTGCTCGACGAGCATACCGCCGCGCTGGACCCTCGCATCGCTTCTTTCGTACTGGAACTGACCCGTCGCTTCGTCGAGTCGTTCCATCTCACCGCATTGATGGTCACCCATTCTATGCGGCAAGCGCTGGATTATGGCGACAGGACGGTCATGCTTCACGAAGGCAAGATCGTGTTCGATGTTTCCGGCGATGAACGGTCCAAGCTCGACGTACCGCATCTAGTCGAACTTTTCAGCAAGGTGCGCGGCGAAACGCTGGACGATGATGCGCTGCTTTTGGGCTGACCAAAGGGCGGAGTAATGCGCGGCCGTTTGCTGGTCTTTGCGGGCATTCTTGGCATGTTCGGCGTGGCGGTGGGGGCAATGAGCGCCCACGGGCTGGAATCTGTACTGTCGCCCGAAGCTTTGGAATGGCTCGAAATAGGCAGCCGCTACCAACTCATCCATGCCGCTGCACTTGTCGCCATAGCGTTTGCGCCTTCAGCGTCCGGTATCGTCGACCTACTGATCAGTTGGGCCGGCACGATATTGTTCCTGGGAGCGTTTGTCTTCGGCGGCACCCTTTATCTTTTGGCACTGGGAGATACCCGATGGCTTGGAGCCATTGCACCGATCGGAGGTGGGTTGATGATTGTTGGATGGGCTCTGGTCCTCATCGCCGGCGTCGCCGCCTTGCGAAACCGTTTGCCAGGTTGAAGAGACCATGAGTCGTTTGCTGGATGCCACCGGCCTGATCTGCCCAATGCCCGTTTTGAAGGCACGCAAGGCCCTGACCGATATGGAGCCGGGGGAAGAGTTGCAAGTTCTGACAACCGACCCGGCGGCGCCAAAGGATTTTGAGGCATTTTGCGAGGCGACTGGGCACAGGCTTTTGTCGGTGACGGCCGAGGACGATGTGTCGCGCTTCGTCATAGCGAAACGGCTGCCCATCCAATATTAAGCAATTAAAATCAAATAATTAGGAAGCCGAACTGAGCTTAGGGGTTGTCGAGGCGACTACCACAGCCATGTTTCCGGATTGGGCACAGCTTCTCGTCGGCCGACCAGTTGCAGACCCTTTACGCAGCGGACAATGATCCAGATGGCGGTCAGGACGGCCAGCGCGAAACCGATTAGCACTAAGGCTAGCAGACCGCTGATGATTCCGTACAAGAGACCGATCCAAAAGGTTCGGATCAAAAACGTGTAGTGGCTGCGGGTCCAGTCAGCCCCATTGCCCCTATTGAGATAGGCCATCACGACACCAACCAGCATGGTGATGCCAACTACGAACGCCACGAGATAGAGGATATAGATCAGCTGGACGTTGTCCTTGCCGGACTCGACGTATCTCGAGCCATCGTCGCCAGACGAGGGGTGCACTTCGTTCAAATCGAAAGCTCCTTATTTCTATAGCGCCAAAGTTGCGGCTCTTTGCCAATCGGTCAAGTATTGTCATTCGCAATCGCCGATCGACGCCGACATCGAAGACATGCGGGCGACTTGCTGGACCTGACAAGCAAACCGTGCCATTTCAGAGCCTCGATCTGCGGCTTAAGGGGGAAGGCTCCGACAAGCTGCGCTCACGCTTCATGATCATCTTCAAAAAGGGGGATTTCCCGTGCGTACCGAGACATTTTCCGCTGGCGACACAATTCTGTCGGAAGGCGACCAGGGTGATACCGCCTTCCAAATCCTTGAGGGGGCGGTCGAAATCAAGGTCGGCGAAGGCAAGCGCGAGAAGACTGTCGGCACGCTTGAGGATGGCGAGATCTTCGGTGAGATGAGCCTGATTGACCCCGGGCCGCGCTCAGCGACGGTGGTGGCCACAAAGGACACTAAGTGCCTTGTAACGACCTTTGACGAGTTCATGGAGTCATTGCAGCACGATCCAGAACGCGGTGTCGAATTCATGAAGACACTCGTTCGGCGCTTGCGTCAAATGAACGAGCAGATGATCAAGATGGACCCGGCAAGGCGCGGTATTCTCGGCATGATCCGCGATTGGCATAGTGATGTCGATCTCACGGATCTCGACGAGGAAAGCATGGCCTACTGGTCCTACCGCTACTTGTAGCCTTGGCAGACTGAAGCAGGGCTGACGGGCAAGCTACGCTGAGCCGTCTGGCAAGACTTCATTAGGCGATGGCCGAAACGCACGAGGTTTCCAATCAGCCAGTCCCACAGGGGGACATCAACCTCTGGGCGGGCGATTTGCCTTTGCGCGAAGCTGTCGAGCGATGTGGGGGTGCATCGCACGAGCAGGCGCTCTCGGCCTTTGGTGGTCGGCTTGGGCTTGCCGAAATACGCGAGAAGGGCCGTCTAGCGAACAGATATCCGCCTGAACTGAACGCGTTCGATCGTGGTGGCCGGCGGATCGATGAGGTTTGCTTTCACCCGTCTTATCATGACTTGATGGAACTGGGCGTTGCCGCTGGCTATTCGGCGGTCGGTTGGGAGTGCGCGGGCGAAGGCGGCCATGTCGCGCACGCTGCCATGGTTTATCTGATGTCGCAGGTGGAGCCCGGCGTTTGCTGCCCCATGACGATGACCTATGCCGCCGTGCCGGCTCTGCGCGCAGACCCCGCTCTCGATTTGGCATGGCGGCCACGCCTATTGTCCCGCGCTTACGATCATTCGAACCAGCCTGCAGCCCAAAAGACCGGCG
>JBCCER010000060.1:0-23189 GCA_039030175.1 Pseudomonadota bacterium | reverse complement strand
GGGCAAAATCACTCTGTAGTGGTCGGGGTCAAAGAACCTGCGATAGCCCGGGCTGATACCGACGCCAGGTCCACCATGCAGAAACACCGCCGGCCTTCCGTTGGGATTACCGACCTGCTCGTACGAGATCGTGTGCAAGTCGGAAACGCGCAAAGTTGCGACGTCATAGGGTTCGATTTCAGGGAACAACCCAATCTGGCTCATCTCGATCCGCCATTTCAATGTCCAAAACTTCTCCGCGCCGAGCCTAACGATAGCTGCCCATGCTTGTCATGTCCGCCTCCCGCCTTATCCCAAATGGATTGCAGCTTGCCAAACTAACATGTCAATTTTATGGTGTGACCTGTCATGCTTGATCGCAACTCCCCCTTTGACACAACTGTCCGGTTTGAATCGGAAAAGCTCGCAGACTTTGCCTATGCCCGTTTGCGCGATGCATTTGTGCGCTGTGATATTGCCCCTGGGGCGGTTGTCAGCGAGGCGGCGATGGCGCGGCGGCTCGGCTTGGGCAAGGCACCCATCCGAGCGGCACTAGCCCGCCTAGCCGCGGATGGTTGGGTTCATCCTGCTCCGCGGCGTGGTTATCTGGTCGCCCCGATCACGCTCGGCAGCATCCAAGATGTATTTGAGATGCGAAGGGCGTTGGAACCATTGCTGGCAAAGGCAAGTCCCTCGGCGGCCGAGGCGGCCGAGATTTCGCGCCAACAATCTATGGCCGATGCGCTGCGCAACACGGCCTCAAAATCGGCGCAAACCAGTACCCTGCAGATCGCGCGCGAGATCCGATCGCTGCTGCTAGCCGCGACCAACAACCGACTTCTCCAAGCGACCTTGCCTCATCTTTGGGATTTGTCGGATCGTCTTGAGCACTATCTGGAACACTGCGGTCGCAAAGTCCCGGATGCGGACTATTGGGCCGAAGTGAGTGCCCTGGCCCTAAACAGCCACAGCGCCACCGGAGCGATCGATCAGGCCATAGCGCATCAGTATGTCGAGATGGAACGCGAGTTTTTGGCGCTGGGCCGCGACCTGCCGCTGATGGCATCTGGGCATAAGGCGACTGCTGCTCCACCGTCAAATCCCACACCGATGTCAACCGATGCGGACCGTCCGTTTCGGGCCGCTTCACCCGTCCCCCAAGACCCAAGCAAAAACTGACAGGAGGTACCCGATGACCAAATTCGGTAAGTTCTCAGCCAAGCTGGCCCTGGCCGCTGGCGTTAGCCTTGCCGTGCTGGCAACCGCGTCGACCGGCGCGATGGCCCAGCCGGAAACCCTGGTGATCGATCTTGTGAACGAGCCCTCTTCGCTGGACCCTCACCGCCAGTGGAATCCGGATAGCTATTACGTCTATCGCAATATTTTCGATCAGCTGCTGACACGCACCGATGATGGCGAGATTGTTCCCAACATCGCGACCGATTGGGCCTACGCTGACGATTCCTCCATCATTTTCACCATCCGCGACGATGTCAGCTTCCATGACGGCGAAGCGCTGACCGCAGACGATGTGGTCTACAGCATCCAGCGAATTACCGATCCAGATTTCGCCTCACCGCAACTTGGCCAGTACAATCAAATCACGGGTGCAGAAGCCTTGAGCCCGAACGAAGTGCGCGTGACCACCAATGGTCCCTACCCGGCCCTGCTAGCCCAACTCGTCAAGCTGTCCATCGTGCCGCAGCACTATGTCGAGGAAGTCGGCAACGACGCGTTCAATCTGGAGCCGGTTGGATCTGGCCCTTACGCCTTCGGCGAATGGGATCGCGGCGTTCAGGTCACCGTCGAGCGGTTTGACGACTATTGGGGCGAGCCCGGTTTCTTCGCGGCAGCCGAGTTCCGCGCTGTGCCCGATGCGGCGACGCGTGTGGCCAATCTGCTTGCAGGCGAAGCCAACCTGATCGTCACGATCGATCCCGATTTGGCCCTACAGCTCGATGGCGCAGACGGCGTCGAGCCGCGCTTCGCGCTGACCGAACGGGTCGGTTATCTGAAGATGAACACCCAGTTCGGCCCGACGGCTGACCCGAGGGTTCGCGAGGCAATGGCCGCCGCAATCGATGCTCAGTTGATCATCGACGGTTTGCTGGGCGGCTTTGACGCCCCGACGTCGCAAATGCTGTCGCCGGCCCATTTCGGCTGGGTCGACGGCATTGAGCGGGACGGCTACGACATCGAGCGGGCGCGTGCCTTGATCGCCGAGGTTGGCGACGAGGCGCTGGAGCCGATGAGCTTCGCCACCGCGCCGGTGTTCGATCAGCGTATCGTTCAGGCGCTTCAGCAGATGCTGACCGAGGCTGGCTTCAATGTCGAAATCGAGATGACCGACATGGCGGCCTATCTCGCCCGCGCCCAAAGCGCCCCGGAACAACAGGCCGATATGAGCTTTGGCCGTTGGTCCTGCGCTTGCCAGGATGCGGACGGCGTTCTGTTCCCGCTGCTTCACAGCTCGTCAAACTGGTCGACCTGGTCTGACGAGGAAATGAACGGATTGCTGGAAACCGCGCGCGGTACCCTGGATGAGGACGAGCGCATGGCGGCGTACGAGCAGGTGCACAACCTGGTTGTCGATCAGGTGCCCCTGATACCGCTCTATCAAGCGGCGATCCTTTACGGTGTCGACAGCGATCTCGTCTGGCAGCCGACGCCGAACGAGAGCATGTTCTTGAACCGGATGTCCTGGGCTGACTAGAGGTTAGCCGGGTTTATTGACGCCGCCGGACGCCAGTATAGGCGTCCGGCGGCGTCACCCATGCAGGACCAAGTATTGCAAGCGTTCCTGATCAAGCGGCTGGCCCAGGCTGTCGTTGCGCTGCTCGGCGTGGCGACCTTGGTGTTTTTCATCCAGCACCTGGCCGGCGATCCGACACTGCTATTGGTGCCGGAGGGGGCGACCCAGGAAGACATCGATGCGCTGCGCGAGGCTCTGGGATTCAACCGGCCGCTGATCGTCCAGTATCTCGACTATCTGGGCGGTCTGCTGACCTTCGATTTCGGGCGTTCAATCGTTCAGAACGTGCCGGTGATGACCATCATCAGCGCCCGCCTGCCCTACACATTAGCGCTGGCGGGCGGCGCCCTGATCGTGGCGATTGGCATCGGCTTACCGCTAGGCGCGATCATGGGGCTAAAGCGCGGACGATGGTACGCGCGCGCTGCCATGGGCATCGCGCTGGCCGGACAGAGTTTGCCGACTTTCTGGTCGGGCATCCTGCTGATCCTGGTGTTCGGCGTGACCTTGGGCTGGCTTCCGCCCAGCGGCGCCCGAAGCGGCCTTAGCATTGTCATGCCTTCAATCGCTCTAGGCCTTTTGACCATGGCGACCTTCGCGCGCGTTGCCAGGACGTCGGTGCTTGATGAGATCGGTAAGGACTATGTGCGGACGGCACGGGCCAAAGGGGTCAATACGCGCCGGCTGTTCTTCCGCCATTTGATCCGCAATGGCTCGATCCCGGTGATCACCGTGGCGGCTTTGGAGATCAGCAATCTGCTCGCTGGCGCCGTGATCGTCGAGACCGTCTTCGCCTGGCCTGGCCTCGGCCAAGCCGCAATCCAAGCCATCGCCGCCCGCGATTTTCTGGTTGTGCAGGCCATCGTGCTGCTGGGGGCATTCGCCTCTATCGGGCTTAACCTGCTGGCCGACATCCTCTACAGCGTCGTCGATCCACGCATTAGGCTGGGACGGACGCGATGACCAGCCGCACGACACAGCTGCTCGCCAGCATGCTTGGGCGGCAGGTGGAGCCGTCCAGCGGCCTATCAGGTGGGCGACAGCGCTCTTGGCGCCCAGTGCTGCCGTTCATCATCATCTTCGTCGGCTTTTGCCTGATGGCGGTTCTTGCTCCCGTGCTGGCGCCGGCCGATCCGGATGCCCAGAACTTGCTTGGCCGATTGCGGCCGCCGGGCACAGATGTGCGCGGGGAAACCTTCTGGTTGGGCTCGGATGAGCTGGGCCGCGACTTGCTATCGCGCATCATCTATGGCGCCAGGGTCTCTCTGTTCGTGGCGCTTCTGTCCGTGTTGATTTCGAGCGTCTTGGGGACGGTTCTCGGCATCGTCGCGGCACTCAATCGCGGCGTGGTCGAGATGCTGATCATGCGCCTTGTCGACATCGTGCTGTCGATCCCGGCAATCCTGCTTGCAATCATCACCGTCGCGGTGCTCGGACCCGGTCTCCAGAATGTCATCATCGTGCTCGCCTTTACACGCTGGCCGCGTTATGCGCGTGTCGCCTACGGCCAGACTCTCGGGCTCGTTGGCCAGCCCTATGTGGCGTTTGCCCGCCATCTCGATGTCGGCACTCCGCGATTGCTGACGCGACACATTCTGCCCAACATCATCGGCCCGTTGGTCGTGGTCGCGACGCTCGAATTCGGGCTTATGGTCCTATTCGAATCCGGCCTTTCGTTCCTTGGCCTCGGTGTGCAGCCACCGACGGCAAGCTGGGGGTCGATCCTGTCGACGGGGCGCAACTATGTTTCCACCGCCTGGTGGATCGCGACCTTCCCCGGCGTGTGCCTGTTCTTGCTTATTCTGTCGGTCAATCTGATCGGCGATCATCTGCGTGACCGTATCGACCCGAGGAGCAGAGGCTAGCCATGGCCGCCACCCCCACAATCGACCCAACCGAGTTTGCCGGCAAAGGCGTGGTCATCACCGGCGCCGCCGGGATTTTTGGCCGCTGGTTCGCAGAGGCGTTCGCCGAGGCAGGGGCCCGACTGTGCCTCAGCGACAATCGCGAAGAGTGCCTCGCGGAACTGTGCTCAAACCCAGCATCAGTCGAGCGGATACTAACCCATCCGACTGAATTGAGAGACGCCGACAGCATCGCCGCGCTTGCGACCCTTGTCGAAGGGGAATGGGGAGCCGCCGATATCGTGATCAACAATGCCGGCATCTACCCCAGCGGCTTCCTTCTGGACCTGCGGCCCGATGACTGGGACCAGATCATGGACGTCAACCTGCGCGCGCCGTTTCTGCTGTCGACGATGCTGGCAAAGTCGATGATCAAGGCGAAGCGCAAGGGCGCGATCATCAATGTCTCGTCAGGCGCGTCTCGCAAGATGCGGCGGTCCGTCGTGCCCTACTGTGTTTCGAAAACCGCACTTGATCGGCTGACGAAAGGGCTGGCCATTGAGCTTGCCGAATACGGGATCCGCGTGAACGCAGTGGAACCTGGCTTTGCCGCCGGCAGCGAGGTCAGCCATCTGACCGACGCCCACCTCGCGGCGGTTACGGATGCAATTCCGTTGGGCCGCAAGTCGGACCGGAGGGACGCCGCCAACGCCGCTATGTTCCTGGCCAGCGAGGCAGCTTCGTACATCACCGGGGCTACGCTTGCCGTCGATGGCGGCAACGCGATCGGCTCGCTTGCTGTCTATCAAGAAAAGCAGTCCGCCCTATGACCGACGCCGACAAGCGACCGAGCTATCTGTGGCCGGAAGGCTATGCTTGTGCTGCCTGCTTTAGCGTAGATGTGGACGCGGACTCGCCCTATCGCTGGCAGTATCGCGACGGTATGCCGGCTACGCTCGGTCAATTGGAACAACGACGCTTCGGCCCGCGTCAGGGTCTTTGGCGGCTGCTCGATCTGATCGAGAGCCACGGCATCAAGGGCAGCTTTTATGTGCCCGGCATCGTCGCAGAAACCTACCCAGATATGCTGCCGGAGCTGCTGTCCCGGGGCCATGAGATCGGCCTCCATGGCTATTTTCACGAAATCGTCTCTGAAAGCGACGATGCCGAGTTCGCGCGCTCCTTGGACAAATCGCTTGCGCTCTTTGAGCGGCAGACCGGACAGCGCCCCATCGGCTTCCGCTCGCCCGCCTGGGAGATGACCCTTCCGATGATTGTTCGTCTTAAGAGGGAAGGTCTTCGCTATGACAGTTCGCTGATGGGATTCGACCATCCGTACGAGATCGACGGCATGGTCGAGATACCGGTGCAGTGGCTGCTGGACGACGCGATGTACTTCAAATTCGTTGGCGGCGGCAACGACAACGGACCGCCCGTCAATCCAGGGGCAGTCCTTGAGAGCTGGACAATGGAGTTCGACGGGCTCAACCGTTTTGGCGGCCTGTTTATGCTGACTGTCCATGACTGGATCTCCGGACGCGGCCAAAGAGTTCTCATGCTCGACCGGTTGTTTCAGCACATCGCGTCTGTGGGCAATACCTGGTGGGCAACGGCCGCCGAACTTGCGGATTGGCACCGTAGCTCTGCCAATGCCGGCCGCTTCATCGTCAAATCCGATATCCCAGACAATATCGGTCCGCGTCGGGGGGAGACGATCTAGTGGATAGGATCGAAAGCGACCGAGAGCCAGTCGGCACCCGATCTGGGTGGCAGGTCCACAAGCCGGAAGTTGTGAGCGAGTATGGCTTGGTCGCGGCGCAAAACTGGCTGGCTGCCGAGGCAGGGGCCGGTGTCTTGGCGAACGGCGGCAATGCGATCGATGCTGCGGTTACCACGGTTCTGACCTTGAGCGTGGTCGAACCCTGGCTTAGCGGGATAGGCGGCGGCGGATTCCTGCTGCGAGCGGATGGTGCCACCGGCCATGTCGATGCGCTCGACTTCTCCCTTGTCGCACCGGCCGGTCTGGATGTGGATCGCTACAAGCTTGTCGGTGGCCGAGACGGCGATTGGTTCGACTGGCCCGCGGTTGAGGATGACCGAAATCTTATTGGGCCTGAGTCGATTTGCGTGCCCGGTACGATCGCAGGTATGGCGGCCGCGCTGGACCGGTTCGGCACGATCAGCTTTGCCGAAGCACTGGCGCCCGCGATTGCCCACGCAAAGGCCGGCCTGAGCGTCGATTGGTTTGCCGCGCTAGCCCTATCGATCGACCATCCTGGACTTTCCCGATACCCCGAAACTGCCAATCTATTTCTGGCGAATGGCGAGGTTCCGAAGGTCATCGACGCCGCCCGTGGCGGGCCTAGTCGCCTCGTCATGAATCGCAAACAAGTCTTCTTGGAGACTCTCGCGACGCAAGGACCGTCGGCGTTCTACCAAGGCGACTTAGCCAAGGCGTTGATCGCAGACCTTAATGCTGCTGGATCGGCAATGTCGGAGGAAGATCTGGCCGGTTACGAGGCGCGATGGACCGACGTTGATTACCTCACTTATGGCAGCTGCGATATCCATGTCGCCGCTGGCCTGAATGGCGGCACGTCGCTGCTGCGCGCCCTTACCCATCTTCAACAGCTGATGTCGGGGATCGACCGCTCGACCGGGCCGGGGCCCGACGCGGCGCATGCTTACGCCAGAGCCATTCGCGGCGCATATGAGCATCGCCTGACCAAGATGGGGCACGCCGCAAACCCCGGAGTGGCCGGCCCCGACTGCACAACCCATGTCAGCGTTGTGGACCGCGACGGCACCATGGTTTCCGTGACGAACACACTGCTATCGCGTTTTGGCTCGAAATTCGTCGCGCCGTCGGGCGGCTTCCTGTTCAACAACGGCATGATGTGGTTCGACCCGCGTCCGGGTCAGCCCAACTCAATCGCGCCCGGCAAACGTCCGCTGACAAACATGAGCCCTGTGATCGGCGTGAGAGACGGCAAGCCCGCGCTAGCGATCGGCGCGGCTGGCGGGCGGCAGATTTTCCCGTCGCTGGTGCAATTGCTTTCCTACCATCTCGACTTTGAGATGGATCTGGAGGCAGCGTTCCATGAACCTCGTCTGGACGCAAGCCAACCCACCATCGTGATCGATGCCGGCGCAGACCCCCGTATCGCGGGCCGCATCGCCCGCGACTTCCCGACCAGTGTTGTGGAGAACACGCTCTACCCTGTCATGTTCGCAGTGCCGTCGGCCGTTGCCAGAGACACGCGGACCGGCGTCAACTCAGGCATGGCCCACCCGCTGTCACCTTGGGCAAGCGTCAAAATCGGAGCGCCCGTCAGTGCGGATCAGGGCGATGGCTGACACCTCTACCGTTCTAGAAATTGACGATCTGGGGATTGCTATCAATGGGCACCCAACGGTCGATAGCCTCAGCCTGACCGTCGGCCGTGGAGAAACCGTTGCGTTGGTCGGCGAGAGCGGATGCGGGAAATCGATTTCGGCTCTGGCAGTCATGGGGCTCCTGCCTGGCGCTGCCACGCGCACGGATGGTCGGATCGTCCTAGAAGGGCGGGAACTCACCGCGCTCAACGATGCCGATCTTGCACAGCTACGCGGCGACGCTATGGCGATGATCTTTCAGGAGCCTACCTCGTCGCTAAACCCGCTAATGCGGGTCGGCCGTCAGATTACGGAAAGCTTGGAGATCCATCGCGGGCTGTCGGGACGCGACGCACGGCGCATGGCTCTGGATATGCTGGGCCAGGTCGGCATCCCAAATCCCGAAACGAGGTTCGATCAGTTTCCGTTCGAACTTTCCGGAGGTATGTGCCAACGCATCATGATCGCCACCGCGCTGATCTGTCAGCCTCGTCTGCTGATCGCTGACGAACCGACGACTGCCCTGGACGTCACCATTCAGGCGCAAATTTTGGACTTGATGAAGCGGCTGCGGCAAGAAACGGGCACTGCCTTGCTGCTCATCACCCATGATATGGGCGTTGTCGCTGATATGGCGGACCGGGTGGTGGTTATGTATGCGGGACGCGCGGCGGAGACCGCGAACGTGGACGATCTCTTCGATCGGCAAGGGCACCCCTATACGCGCTTACTAATGGGCTCGATCCCCAAACTCGAAGGCGAGCGCAAAACCAAGCTGGCGGCAATACCCGGTACAGTCCCAGACATTAGGGACTGGCCGCAAGGCTGTCGATTTGCGCCGCGCTGCCCACTGGCCGATGATCTCTGCAGGGAAAGCCAACCAGCGTTAACGGCCTTTGACAGCCCGACCCATCGCTCGGCCTGCCATCATGCCGATGCCGTGGAAACCCTACGATGACAGACGGTGCATTGCTCAGTACCGCAGACTTGGCGGTGCACTTCCCCATTCGCGGCGGGTTGACCGGTCGGCCAAAGGGGTGGGTACGCGCCGTCGATGGTGTTTCCCTGACCGTAAAGCGAGGCGAGACGCTGGCTCTGGTCGGCGAAAGCGGTTGTGGCAAGACCACAACCGGCATGGCGGTCATGGGGATGACAAAGCCCACGGGCGGCCGCATTGCGTTCGATGGCGGTCCGGTCTTCGATACAAGGGGCAATGTTTCCCAGCCAATCAGGCGTGAAATGCAGCTGGTCTTCCAAGACCCGTTTTCAGCCCTCAATCCGCGCATGCCGATCGGCGAAAGTATCGGCGAGCCCTTGCGCCTGTTGCCGGAGCTCTCGTCGCGCGACCGGCGCGACAGGGTGGCCGAGGTGCTGGAGCGGGTAGGCCTTAGCGCGGCCCATGCCGCACGCATGCCCAACGAGTTTTCCGGCGGTCAGCGCCAGCGCATCGTGATCGCCCGAGCGATAGCGCCTGAGCCCCGGCTGATCGTCTGCGATGAGCCAGTATCGGCTCTCGATGTCTCGGTTCGCTCACAGATCCTGAACCTACTGATGGAACTGCAGGCAGAACTTGGCCTGACTTATCTGTTTATCAGCCACGATCTATCGGTCGTGCGCCACATCTCAGACCGTGTCGCAGTGATGTATCTAGGCAGGATCGTCGAAGAAGCCTCCACCGAAGCCCTGTTTGACGGCCCCCGGCACCCCTATACCGAAGCATTGATGTCGGCGATCCCCCTGCCCGACCCCGCCTCTCAGCGATCCCGCCGTCGCATCATTCTCGAGGGCGATTTGCCGAGCCCAAGCAACCCGCCGGCCGGCTGCCGTTTTTCAACACGCTGCCCGATGGCTGACGATCGCTGCCATGGAGAAGACCAGCAACTCGCGACAACCGATCGCTCCCACGAGGTTGCTTGTTGGAAACGGGCTTAACCTTCGGGATAAATCGGCGGTCGGCGTTGGCCCAGATCTAGTGTCCGCTCCAGCCGAAGCGGTTTTCGGGCAGCCCCGCGACCCCGGGTTTGATGGCGAACAATCCACCGGCAAGACGATCGCCCGGAGCACGACCAAGTGCAGCGGTGGTGATAAACAATGTCTCACGATCCGGCCCGCCAAACGTACAAGTCGTCACGTTCGTGACCGGCAGATCGATCACTCGATCAACCGTACCATCGGGCGCAACCCGCACGACGCAGCCGCCAGCATAGCGACAATTCCAAAGGTACCCTTCTTCGTCTATCGTCGAGCCGTCGGGCAGTCCTCGATCAAAGCCGGCAAAGAAGGGGCGCTCGCCGGAAATGTCGCCGCTGGCCGAGTCGACATCATAGACCCGAACCTCGTTCTCCAGCGTATCGCCGAAGTAAAACCGCGCACCATCCGGGCTCCAGCAAAGAGTGTTGGAAACGCCAATCCCCTCGCGCCAGATACTAGACTCACCGGAAGGGGTGATCCGAAACAAAATGCCCTGGCCAGGACCTACCTCGCCGAGTTCGCCATCGGCCTGGACATTATTCTTCATCGACCCGACCCAAAAGTCCCCGTTAGGGGCCGCGCGTCCATCGTTCAGTCTTACCTCCGGCCAGCCATCAAGCGCCCAGCCAAATGGCGTCCGGGTATCGTCTGACGGACGCCAAAGCAGAAGGCCGCTGCCCGTGGCCACAAGCAACGTGTCATCGCGCCTGGTCAGCGACAGGGCCACGACCGGCTCTTTGAACTGCCAGCTAAGAGTGGCACCGGTTGCGATCTCAAAGCGATGGATCAGGAAGCGATTGATATCGACCCAATAAACCGCATCTTCGGCGGCAGACCAGGTTGCTGCCTCCCCACACCAATCGCCAGCAGGCGATACACATTGCAGATCCATCATGCGGCGGCCTCCGTTTCTATGGGTCGCTCCCAGCAATCGGGGTTTGCCATAACTTCCGCGATCAGCGCCTTCATATAGCCAACGGCATAGGCCATCCCGGCATGCCAGGGGGCCTGACACACCAGCTCGGGCGTATGATCGGGGATCAGCACACCTTCGAAACCGTGACCGGCCAGGATCCGGACAATGCGAGCCATGTCGATGTCGCCCTCGTCTAAAAAAACCTCGTGGTACTTGGGCACGGACCCTCGAACATTGCGGAAATGGATGTAGCCGATGCGGTCGCTCGCTGCGCACTCGGCGGTCAGTCGGTACACATCATCGCCGCCCATCTCCTGCACGGACCCCAGGCACAACTCCGCGGCGTTTGCGGGGCTCGGGTTGAGGCCGAAGGCGCGCTCGTAGCCACCGGGCCAGTTGATCAGCCTGGCCGTACCCCGCAACTGATCCATCGGCGGGTCATCGGGATGGGCGGCCAGCCGAACGCCGGCCTCCTCGGCTACCGGCAACAACTCGTCAAGGAACCAAGCATAGCGTTGCCAAAGCTCGTCCCGGCTGACTGGCGCTACCACTTTGCCGGGCTCGCCATCCCTATAGACCATATTCCAGACCATCCCGTCGGGAATGGGCTCGTTCGGATCGATCGCGTCGATATCGAACCCGACGGACATGGCGCCGCCACGGGCAAAGGGTCCGCGAGACCATCCCCACACGCCCGCCAGCGAAAAGTTATAGCCGATGCACGGCACGCCGGCGCGGCCCGCATCGCGCACCAACTGCTTTAATCCCTCCATCTGTGCCTGTTTTTGCGGCCCATCCAGCAGAATGTCCGACCAGCCGGCGACGGGGAGGTTTTCAATGGCCGCCAGCTCTAAATCGTGACGTTCCATCGACGCGATCAGGTCGCGAAGTGTATCATAGGACCAGTTAGAAGTGCCGGCACGACCCCATCCGGCCGTCTCTCCACTCGATAGCTGCGGCTTTGCCGAAAAGTAGTCCTCCAGATGAGCCACCACATGGCTGACACCCAACTGACGAGCAAAGCGGAAATGCTCGTCGCTCAACATCTGGCGATAAAGCCCCAGACCAACCTTCATGGAATTCCCCCCAGGTGACAGCTTCCTTCAGGCGACCGCATAATGCGGGTCGATCAATGTCGGGTCAGCAAGGCCGAATCTGTCGACCGACTGAGCCACACCGCGAAGCTCAGCCAATCCCTTGAGCCGGCCGATCCAGGAGTATCCCGGCTGGCTAGCATGGGCCTCGTCGCCATCGAAAAGCGCACCATGATCCGGCCGCATTGGGATCGGCGCAGTCTGGTCACCGGATTCGGCGCGGCGTGCCTCTTCGGCCATCAAGATACGCACCAAATCTACCAGCGCCGACTCTGCCCGCAGATGCTCATCCTCATAGAACGAACCGTCTGGTTCCAGGGTCACGAGACGCAGATGCGCAAAGTTGACGCGCGGGGCCAGCAACCGTGCCATAGCAACCAGATCATTGTCCGAGCGCGAGCCGAATGACCCCGCACAGAAAGTAATACCATTGGCGCGATCCGGCACCGCATCAAGCAGGATCTTGCAATCGTCGATCGTACTGACGACTCGGGGCAGGCCGAATAGGGAAAAGGGAGGGTCGTCGGGATGAATGCCAAGCCGAGCGCCCTCCTCGGCCGCGACTGGTACAACTGCCTCTAGGAAGGCGACTAGGTTGGCGCGATACGTGTCGTCATCGATCTCGGCATAGCCCTGAATCAACATGGCGATACCTTCACGATCATGACCACCTTCCCCGCCCGGCAGGCCTTGAATGATCGTGGTCTCAAGGCGAGCAATGTCGGTGTCGCTGAATTCTCCGGCCAGCCGCTCCGCCCTTTCCAAAATATCGGGCGAATAGTCGTCTCGCGCACCTGGCCGTTTTAGGATGAAAGCATCATAGGCGGCAAACTCCGCCAGATCGAAGCGCAGCGCGGCTGAGCCGCTGTCAAGCCGATAGCTAAGATCGGTTCGGGTCCAGTCCACGACAGGCATGAAGTTGTAACAAATTGTCTTGATGCCGGCTCTTGCGACGCGGCGCAGAGTCGTCCGGTAAGCCTCGATATCGCGATCCCAATCTGCGGTCCGCATCTTGACCGCATCGGTCACCGGGATGCTCTCTACGACGGACCAGGCAAGGCCGGCAGACTCAATCCGGTTCTTTCGATCCAAGACTTCGTCTTCGGTCCAGGCCGCCCCACGATAATTCTCGTGAATCGCCGAAACGATCCCTGTCGCGCCGGACTGGCGGATCTGGTCCAATGAAATCGGATCAGAAGGTCCAAACCAACGCCATGTCTGCTCCATTTTGTTTCCTCGATTTAAGGATTCTCTCTCTGCGCAGCAGGTTCAAGATTAGGTCAAAATCGCTTTGGCAAACAACCTTATTGTTGGACCAGATTGAAACCTGTGGCCATTATGGCAATTAGCCTAATTCGCTTCTACTCGATAAACAACTGATTATAAGCAATAAAGCATCACTCACCGGCGCGACAATGTGGCGGGCGAATTTTGTGACTTGCGAAGTTGGCCGCCTGATCTTAGCATCTGGTCCAACAAATTGCGGCAGCAGCTCCGACTACTTGGCCGCAAAAGACCTCTCACCTGCACCGTGGCCCCGCCATGACCGTTGCTATCGAAGAAGAAAATACCGATCGCAGCCTTTCGGCAGTGGACGTCGTGGTCCAACAAATCAAGGCCTATATCCAAGAGCGGGGTTTGGGTCCGGGCAGCCAACTACCATCCGAGCGCGAAATCGGCTTGATGTTCGACGCATCGCGGAACACGGTTCGCGAGGCGTTTCGCACGCTCAAGGCTTTTGGTGTGGTCGACGTACGCCCCAAGGTTGGCGCTGTGCTTGTCGATGCCAAAATGGACGCGGCCCTCGACCTGTTCTCGTTCCATCTGACCTTTTCCCGTGAAGCGTTTCGCGATGTTCAGGGCTTTCGCAAACTGATCGAGGTCGGGTCCTACGATGCCATCGCAGAACGGATTACGCCGGCCGATATCGTCCATTTGCGCGATTTGAACGATGCAATGGCCCGAGCCGAGACTGCGCAAGGCATGGCGGAAAAGGACTTCGCCTTTCACCACGATTTGCTCGCCATCGCAGGCAACGAGACCGTGGTGAAGATCTATCAGATTATGAAGCCAATGATCTCCCGGCTCATGGAGACCGGTAAAGCCATAGGCAGCAACGATCCAACCATGCGTACGCATACCCAGATCACCGATGCGCTGGAGGCCGGAAATCGATTGGCGTTCCAGTACTTTATGAGCCGCCACTTGGATGACGGGCTGGCCTACATCCCGGCCACCAGCGCTCGCTCAATAACCCCCAGTCCCACCAAAAACTAACAGGAGAGGAAAAGATATGCGCACTTCATTTCTAAGGGGCCTAGCCGCTACAGCGATTGCCAGTGTTCTAGCCCTACCGGCTTCGGCACAGGACATCACTGTTGCGGCCGTGGTGTTCCAACAGGATCAATTCTTCAGAACGATTGAGCTGGGCATGGAAGCTGCAGCTGAAGCGGCTGGTGTTGAGCTCTTGCAAGGCAACTCGGACTCCCGGCTCGATCGCGAGATCAGTTTGGTGGACACTTATATCGCGCGCGGTGTCGATGCGATCGTGATCTCGCCGATCTCGGCAACGGCGTCCATCCCCGCCCTTCAACGTGCCCACAATGAAGGCATCGTGATCATCACCTATAACTCGGCAATCGAAGCTGATTTCCCAGCCAGCTACCTGAATTCATCCCAGCGGGATCTGGGTGAGTCGACAGGGGCTATGGCGAATGCCTTCATTGCGGAGGAGTTTGGTGGCGAGGTGGATATCGCGACCTTGGGTTTCGCTGCTTTACTGCCAGAGATCTCCGGCGACCGTGTGAATGGCTTCCTGGATGTCGCTGGTGAAGGCAACACGCTCAACATCGTTGCGCAGCAAGACGCCTGGCTAGCGGAAGACGCCGTTCAGGTGGCCGGCGACATCATCACCGCCAACCCGGATCTCGACATCATCTACGCCGCGAATGAGGGCGGTACGGTGGGTGCCGTTCAGGCGGTCAGAAACGCCGGTCGCGAAGGCGAAATCGCCGTCTTCGGCATCGATGGGTCCGATCAGTTGGCAGGCTTCCTGCTCGACGAGGACAATGTCCTGCACGGTGTCACCGCTCAGCAACCGTATGAGATGGGCCGAGAGGCTGTGAACTCAGCGCTCGCAGTGATCGCGGGCGAAGAGGTTGAAGAGACCGTAATCGTGCCGGTTCTCGGCCTCATGCGCATCCGGCCCGACGAGGTCATCGCCTTCCGCGAGGCGCTGGGCGAACTTCAGTAAAGCAAGCGGCAAAGCAGCGGTCGGGGCGATTGCCCCGGCCGCTGTTCGCACGTCCGACTGCCCCTCATGGCCACAGCAATCAAGATAGACTCGTTGCGCAAGGTCTACGGGCCGACCGTGGCGTTGGACGGCGCCAGCCATGAATTCGAGGCTGGCCAGGTCCATGCGCTCGTGGGTAAGAACGGCTCCGGCAAGTCGACCATGGTCAAGATTCTGAACGGCGCCGTTCAACTGACCGACGGGGCAGTTGAGCTGTTCGACCAACAAGTTGCCTTCGCCAATCCGGCGGAAGCAATGTCGGCTGGCGTTGTCACAGTCTATCAGGAGCTTAGCCTCGTACCGGGCCTATCGGTTCTCGAAAATGTCCTTTTGGGGCGTATGCCGAGCCGGCGCCTGCTTGGCCTCGAGAGCATTAACTGGGCCGAAGCCCGACGGCAGGTAACGTCGTTGATGGAGGAAATCGGCCTGACGCTCGATATCGACCGGCCTGTCTCTCGCCTTAGCGTCGGCCAACAGCAAATGGTCGAAATCGCCAAGGCCTATAGCTTACAGCCACGCGTTCTGTTGCTCGATGAGCCAACATCGGCGCTGGCGGCCCAAGAAGTCGAAATGCTGTTTGCCTTAATCCGCCGGCTGCGAGATCGCGGTGTGACGATTATCTACATATCTCACCGGCTGGCCGAGCTGTTCGAGATCGCGGACAGCGCGGTGGTTCTGCGTGACGGGCTTCTGGTGGGGTCGCTGGATATGGCGACAGCCACCAACCAGGATCTGATCGACCTTATGTTCGGCGATGAGGCCCATGTGGCGATCGACCGAAATCAAGAAAGTGAGCGCGGCGCACCAGTACTGGAAGTACGCGGTTTGACCCGCGACGGCGCGTTTGCAGACATCGATTTCACGCTGCATAGGGGCGAGGTTCTGGGCATCGCCGGCATGCTAGGCGCTGGGCGGACAGAGCTGATGCGCGCGATCTTTGGGGCCGATCCGCTCGATAAAGGCGAGATCATTTTGGATGGCGCCGCAATCGACAAGCCCAACCCGCACCTGATGACCAAGCTGGGCCTTGGCTACACACCGGAAAACCGGAAAGAAGAGGGCTTAATCCAATTCCATCCGATCCGCGCCAATCTGTGCATGGCGGCGCTCGACCGCATTGCCCACGGCCACTGGATTCACCGGCGGCGCGAGACACCGCACGTCGAACGGCAAGTCACGGATCTCGGAATCAAAATCGGCCATTCCGAGCACGCCGTATCGTCGCTGTCCGGCGGCAATCAGCAGAAGGTAGTCATCGGCAATTGGCTGAACATTCAGCCCAAGGTGATGTTCTATGACGAGCCCAGCCGAGGCGTGGACGTGAACGCCAAACGCCAGATCTTCCAGATCATCCGCGACAAGGCGAGCGAAGGGGTCGCAGCCCTGTTCGTATCAACCGAATTGGAAGAACTGCTGGACGTATGTGACCGCATCCTGGTCATGCGCAACGGCAGGCTGACCGCCGAGCTGGACCCGCTTACGGCGACCATCAAAGACCTTTACAGCGCGAGCATGGGAACCGCCTGATGATTATCAACACACTCTTCAGGCGCTATCCGCTGGAGACCATCCTGGTCATCCTGTTCGTGGTCCTATGCTTTGCCGCGCCCGGCTTCTTCACGGTCAACAACCAGCTCAACGTGCTGCGGAACATCACCATGCAGGGGATCATCGCCTTTGGCATGACCATGGTGATCGTGTCGGGCGAGATTGACCTTTCCGTCGGCTCCGGCGTGGCGTTCGCCGGCTGCCTGACCGCGTGGATCACCGAGCTTCTGGGCGGCCTGATCGGCCTGCCGCTGGCGATCACGATCGCCTGTATCTGCGCGATCGTTGCCTTATTCTTCGTCGGCTACATGACCGGGAAGATCCGCCAGATTTTCAACGTACCGACCTTCATCACGACGCTGGCACTGCTGACGATCCTGTTCGGCGCTGCAAACCTGATCACCGGCGGCTTTCCGATCACCAGCTTTCCATATTGGTACAATTTCCTCGGCTCTGGGACGATCGCCGGGGTGCCGTTCCCTGTGTTCATCTTTGCCGCCGTTTTCGCGCTGGTCTATTTTCTGATGAACTACACCAAGTTCGGCCGCGCGCTGTACGCGGTCGGCGGCAATCTTGAGGCCGCGCGTCTTTCGGGCATCAATGTCTGGCGGGTGAAATGCCTGGCGCTGGGCCTGACGGGCATCTTTACAGCCATCAGCGGCATTTTGATTTCGTCGCTGATTCTATCCGGCAGCGCGTCAGCGGCGCGCGGCTGGGAACTCGACATCATCTCCGCCGTCATCATCGGAGGCACCAGCCTGTTTGGCGGCAAGGGCAGGATTTGGGGCACCCTGGTCGGCGTCCTGTTCCTTGGCATCATCGTCAACGGTATGACGCTGCTGAACGTCAGTGAGTATTGGCAGTACGTCGTGCGCGGTGGCTTGATCCTCGGCGCCGTGCTGTTGAACCAGCTGATCGAGCGGCTACACGAGAACTAGCAGGCGCGACCCGTCGGGATCGCACCTGCCAACCAGTTCGGACTAGATCCCTGCTCGCTCAGGCAGGATGACGAACATGTGGACGTGGGTCTCGGTCGAGAACTCGCCCGGTTCGTGCCCGTAGGTATTGCCGTCACTGTGCCAGGCGATGGCCAGTTCGGACAGTAGCTGCTCTCCGCTTAGCTGCAGGCAGGGTTGGAAGGAGCGCTCGAAAACCGCGCTGCCCTCGGCATCGGCGACAAACGCATTTTCCGAACCGTCACGCGCGCCAAATGGCAAATCGTAGGTGCCGATGAACGGCTCGGTTGGCGGCCAGACGAAGAAGTCGTGCCACATCGTATAGACCCCATTGGGGACTAGATTTTCGAAACTAAGAGCGATTTCGCCCTGGCCGTCCACGCAGCTATAGCTGCCTCCGCCACTCGCCTCAAACCAATCGCCGAGAGTTACACCTAACGGGGCGCCAACGGGCCACGGGCCGATATTCTCGGTTTGCAGCGGCGTGTGCGGTACGACCACAGCCGGGGCATAGAGTTGGGCGCCGAGGTCGCGCGTTGCGGCGGTTGGGCGCCAGACTTCGCCGGAGCCAGGTTCGCGCTCGTAAAACACGTCCTGCTCGGTCATGCCGTCATCGATGTGGAAGATGAAGGTGAGTTCCATCTCTACCGGTGCGTCGTAGATGCCGCTGTCTTGCGCCAACGCGGGCAAGGTCACGGCCAGGGCGCCAATCGCGACCATCGTCTTTGTCATGATGTTCATTGTGGTTCCTCCTATTCACTACTCAGTTGGTCGATGGGAAGACCGCTGGGGACGCGGTCGGGAATGAGGGCCGACAGATCCTCGACTGACGGATCGGTCAACGCGTCCAGAAAGGCGAGCAGATCCGCGACCTCCTGATCGCTGAGCTCTCGCGGTGCCAACTCATTGGCATCCGCGATACGGCCACGCAGATCTGGGTTCGAGAGCACGTATCCGTCGCGAAGATCGAAGTCGGCCCTGCGCGCTGGGTTTAGCGGCCGATAGAGCAAGCGCGATCCGATGCCTGTGCGCTCGACAATCAGATCCAGCGGGCCCAGTGGCACAGTCTCAGAATCAAAAGTCTCCAAAGCCTCGACGGGATTGAGATGATGCCTGACCACTTCTTCGAGCGTGTCGAATGCACCGGCATGGCCCCACGGCCCAGTCAGCGCGATGTTGCGCAAGCTGGGCGTGCGGAAGCGGAACAAATCCTCGGGATCGAACGAAACCCGATAGCGCCCTTCATCCTCCAACCGTTCGGGAAAGCCGGAATTGCGCCAATAGCTGGTGTCGGAGCCATGTCCCTTACCCGGCCCAATCTGAGGCATTGCGATCGCGTGGAAATCCTGATCGGTTAGCAGCGGGCCTGAATGGCAGGTGCCGCAGCCAGCCGAACCATAGAACAGATTCATGCCGCTCAATTGGGCGGCCGACAATGCGGACGGATCTTCGCCCCGCAAGTACCGGTCGAACGGGCTGTCGTCGCTGCGGAATGCAAAAGCCTGGAAGGCCGCTAGGGCATTCGCTGCATGGACAAACTGGATGTCGGACGGCGTCTCGATGTCAGCGAAGGCTTCGCTAAACAAGGTGGCGTACCCGGGGGTCTGCCGCAGCCGGTCTGCCAGCAAGTCCCAAGCGCCGCTGTCACCGCTGAGCCGGTCCTGCGACACGGCGTTGGCGACATCGTTTTCGCCCGGTTGACCAGCCATCTCTAGCGACGACAAGACAGGAAACATCGCCTGTGCCGCCAGAACATTGTCCAAGCCGACAGGCAATTGCTCGCGCGCCGGGGTCCAGAAGCCGCTTGGGAATGTCGGGTCCGGCTCGACCCGGCCGTCATGGAACAGCGTCTGGTAGTCGCGGGCACCGAGATTGAACAGAGGCTGGGCGTTACGCGGTGTCCTGTCCTCGACGCCATCGAGCGTTCGTCGCTCGGGGCCAAGTCCCGTGCCGCCTTCGCCGATGGACATCGCGCGTCCGTCGCCGGTCGCGAAGGCGGGGTGGTGACAGGTACCGCACGAAATGTTGCGGTTACCGCTCAGGATCGGATCGAAGAAGAGGGCCCGGCCAAGTTCGACCAGTTCGGGTGCGGGTGCGCCATTGTCGTAAAAGTCAGTGTCCGACAGTGGTTGGACCGGACTCGGCAGGCGGTCCTGCGAAACCGAGGCGCCGGCGTAGACCAGGCTGGCCGCCAAAGCCGTGGCGACCACAATTCTCCCCTTCATGACTGACGCTCCAAACCGGGCTGGCAAAGCCGTGGGACAAGCCAAGACGGCAACGGTGCGCCGTCGGGCCCATCACCTACCGGTCCGATATTTCAGTCAGATATCGCGGGAAGCGGATTATGGTTTCAATTGTTTCCGGCCCGTGGCGGGTTGAAACAAAGTGTCAGAGCGGAAGGGGGATTGGCCTGGCTACGTTCGGCCCTCGACATGGTCGCGATAGGCAGCGACGAATTCCTGAGCCGAGCGCGCAACGTCCGCCGCGGCCTTTCCGGGACGGTAGAGCGCTGAACCAAGCCCGAAGCCGGCCGCCCCTGCGTCCAAGTAATCGGTCATCTTTTCGGGCGAGATTCCGCCAACGGCCAGCATTTCGGCCGATTTTGGCAAAACGGCTGCCATGGCCTTAACCCCCGCAGGCGGGATCAACTCCGCCGGGAAGAGCTTCAGCGCGTCGGCACCCAAGTCCAAGGCATGAAATGCCTCAGTCGGCGTCATAACCCCGGGGCAATAGGCGGCCCCAAAGCGAACTGCCGCATGTGCCACCTCGTCGTTAAGGTTAGGCGCAACGATCAAGCGCCCACCAGCCTCCCAAACCTTCTGGACATCGGGTTCGGATAACACCGTGCCGGCGCCGATCACCGCCCGCGCTCCGAACCGTTCGGCAGCCAGCGCGATGCTGTCAAACGCACGCGGCGAATTGAGTGGGATCTCGATGATCCTGAACCCGGACTCCACGAGGGCGCCAAGAACATCGTCGACTTCATCGATCGTGATGCCGCGAAGGATCGCAACCAGAGGGAGTTCGGCCAACGCGTCTGACCAGCGCATCATTGAAGAAGCCCTGCCTCTTTTGCGATCTCAAAGTGTCCGCGCGCCACCGCCGCATCGGGCGCCGGTTTTGCCGGAATGCCAGCGATTGTTAGGGCGGCGACGTAGCGGTCGACCAGGGCGCCGGACCCAACAACGGTCACTGAGCCATCGTCGCGGAGGTCCGCTTTGGCTGCGCGCAATTCCTCGCCGATCAACAGCCCTGACAAATAGGCAGAACTGGCCGAGGCCGGCAAATGCTCGGTCAGCACCAGCGATCGCGCGGTGAATAGGAGATGAAGGATTGAATCGCTGCCGGCGAGGCTTGCTCGAATGCCTTCCTCGAACGCGGCATTCGACCAATCATTGTCGTCGATGAATGCCCCTAGCAAGGAGTGCTGGCGCATGACGGCGAACACCTCGCCGGTCATGTAGGTGCGGAATCCAGTAAGGCGGCTCGCCGCCACGGTAGCCCATTTGCTGTGAGTTCCCGGCATCACGAAGATGCCATCGGAAATGCCGGTAGCGGCGCAGCCGACAAGCTGTGTTTCCTCGCCGCGCATCACATCCGGGCTGCCGGACCGGTCCGCACCAAGCAACCCAGAGATAAAGCGAATTGTGTGCCCTGCACCGGTTCGATGTTCAGTCAGCGCGGCGGCAAGTTCGACTGCCCCTGCAGGCGCGTTGGCATAGGGTGTCTCGCACCAGCCATTTCGGCTGGTAATCATACCCGATGCAAGGATCGGCGCCCCAGGATACTGGTCGGCCCAAGGCCCGACATACCGCTCAAACGTCTGCTCGAAGCCACCTGGGGGAGGATTTGTGATCCCTTCCGCTGCCTCAACCTCATCAATGACCGCGCCTGTCGGGTCGACGCGGTAGGCACGAAACGACGTCGTTCCCCAATCGATTCCGATCAGCGCGGTTTGAGCGTCCGCCGGCACCTTAAGACCCGCCAAAGGGTATCAGCATGGAACTTGATTTTTCGAGCCATTCGCTAACGAAAGCGTCGGGCTGGGGCGCAGGGGGGCGGTCGTGGATTTCTCGCAACCCCAAGCGCCGCGCCATTAGGCGCTTGCCGTAACAAAGCATGTCAGGCACCGATCGGCTCATGAATACGATCAACGGCAAAACCTCTTGATGCAGGCGATGGGCCTCTGCCAATCCAGACGGATCGCCACGGCGGTAAAGGTTATAGATGCGGACCTGGATATCGACCAACTCGGGCGCCGGAATCAAGCCTGCTGCGCCGCTATCCAAATTCATCATTAGTTCTAGGCCGCCATGGCCGCAAAAGACATCCAGCGTCCCTTGCGTTGCCTGAATGAGCTTCGCAACACCACTCGCAGGGCCCTCGCCCTTTACAAGGGTTACATTCGGGTGGTTGCGGTGCAGGTCGATCAGCCCGTCCACGCTAAGCCAGCTATCCAGATTGATCGGGTTGTTTTGGATACCGATCGGCAGGTCGACACGGTCTGCTACAGCACCGAAGAAACGAATTAGCTCGGCCTCGCCAAAGCCGCCACCGGGCGGGGGCTGCAACACCACCCAGCTAGCTCCTGCAGATCTGGCGTTTTCGGCAAACGCGACTTGCCCTTCAACCGACGGCTCAGCGATCGTTACGGCATAGGGCACCCGACCATCAATCGCCTGGCCCACCAACTCCATCAGTGCCCGCCGCTCGTTAACGTCCAGTTTGGATACTTCGGTGACGATGCCAAGCACCGTGATGCCATGCGCGCCGCTTGCGATACAGGCATCGACCTGCGCCTCCATCGCCTGCTTATCGAGGGCGCCTGATTGATCAAAGAAGGCATACAAGATCGGGTAGATACCCGCAAAGCGACGGTGCTCATTCATGGGGACGGCCTAGATCGTTCCGTGGATGGCGGCGCGCGCAGCAGCCGCGGTTAGAACTGGCCCTTGCCCCCAAGGGACAATCCTGTCCGAGGGCACGTACCAATAATGCTCGTCACAAGTTGAGGAATACACGGCCGCCGTTACCCCGCGATAGTCACCGTTGGGCTCCAACTTACCTAGCATGGCGCGGTAAGCGGCGTCCGCCGCCGGCATAAATCGGTCGCGATCTAAGAAGCCCTGCTCGATCCCCCGATAAAACGCTGTCGCCATGAAGGCGGCGGTGGACGATTCCTCGCCTGATCTCGGTTCGTGTACCATGTTGAACCAGTGACCATCGTCGCGTTGATAACTCAGCATCACGTCGGCCAGATCTTTGGCTGCTTGAACCACAAGTTCCGCGCCGACCATGTTTCTGGGAACGTGGCAAGCGACGTCAAGCAAGCCAAGCAGCGCCCAGCCCTGTCCACGCCCCCAGCCGATGATGTAAGGGCGCCCAGTCTGCTCGAGCCAGAAGTGATGGTAGAGACCCGTCGTCTCGTCCCTGAGCAGCGAACGGTACCCGAGCGCCTGGTC
>JBCCER010000059.1:0-23513 GCA_039030175.1 Pseudomonadota bacterium | reverse complement strand
TGACCGTGGTCAATATCGACAACGGGTATGGGGCGGCCTGCGCTGCGCTGCGCATGATCGCACGGGTCGCTGCGGACGCTCCCCTCGATCAATAGCGGCCTTTGCCTCGATAGGACCGGGACTTGTAGTAGTCGCGCAGCGCTGCCCGGTGGCGATTGACGAGTGCGCGCCGCTTCTCGAAGTCCTGCGTGCGGACGAAGGCTAGCGACTGGTCCCTTACCGCCTTTTCTAACTCAGGCAGATCAACTGTAAGAATTTGGCCGTCGGCGACGATCTTGCGCCTGCCGACATAGAGCTCGCGCACATGCGCCTTGGTCATGCGAGCGAGCAAGAGTTCGACCAGATCGTCGGGCTCAACCAGCCAATCGGCTGTCATGGCGGCTTGATCCAGCACCAGCACGTCCGCACGATTTCCCGCCGCCAGATAGCCGTCGCCAAGCGCATTGTCAAACGTCTCATAGCCACGGCACGAGGCGGCATGGAATAGGCCCGCGCGCTCCAGTCCGTCATCAACGCCGAATCCCTGATGCAGCCAGTTGAACAGCCGCATATCGCGCAACCCGTCGGCGTCGTCATCGACCGAAGTACCGTCCAGTCCTATCGCGAACTTGGTACCGGCGGACCGGAATCGCTCTACCGGCGCGATGCCGGAGCGGAGGCGGAAGTTTGAGGCCGTGTTGACGGAGACGGTCACGCCGCGATCGGCCATGAGTTCGCAGTCCTCTTCAGAAAGCCAGACGCCGTGCGCCACGGTCAGTCTCGGCGAAAGGAAGCCGATACTGTCCAAGAACTTCACGATGCCGCCATCATAGACGCTGTCGGACCAGTCGCGCTGGATCTTGGTTTCGAGCAGATGCATGTGGATGCGCCGGCCTGTCCGCGCCGAGGCGTCGGCGATCGCTGCGAGCGTGTCGTCCTGGCACCATTGGGGGCCGATTGGACCATATTGCGGCCGGAAACTGTCGCTGCCATAGGCCGCGTCGATTGCGTCGACGCGCGCCAGCTGCTCCTCGGCTGATTTGTAGTCCGGCATCCATTGGACGATTTCGGCCCAATCATCGGGATTATGATAGGGGGCCACCGCTTCCGGCCCGCCATAGGCGAAGGGATTGCGGTCGGTGATGGGGCAGGAAAAGGCGATGCGAATGCCGACATCGTTTGCAGCCTTCGCGACGCCTTCGGCTTCCTCAACCAGCTGGTTGGCGTTGAAAGAATTGTGGCAATGATTGGCGACCGCGATGCCGGACAGCGCCATTCGGGCGAAAGCTACCGCGGCGACCAGGTAGGGATCGATCCGGGGTTCCAGCCTGAGGCTGGCCGACCATAGCTCCAGCGCGTCGTCCATCGCGCCATAGGCCAGTGTGGGATTGCCCCGGCCGTGATCGTGGGCATTCACCAGCGCCGGTAGTGCGATCAGAACTCGGCGGTTGGCGGCAATTGCCTCAGATGGTTTGACCGCTGTAATACGGCCGTTTTCGGCTTCGATCCAGCCGGAACCTATGGACGGCTCGGCGCCTGGATGCGTCAGAATTTGACCGGCTTCGATCCGGTTGGTGGCCTTATCGGCTGTCATGAGCGTTTCCCTGCTAACGGCCCCTCTTATTGCAAGGAAAGCCAGCCTGGCGCCAGGGCGTCGCTAGCAAACCTGGTGTGCAAACTGTTTTCGAACGCAAATTACGTTTGTGAGCGAATTTCGGCATCACCCGAGCCGTAAATATCTTCTATCCACAGCGATGGAAATGACCGCAAAGTTTCAACAGCGCCCGTAATGGAGAAGTGAAATTTCGGACAAACGGCGCTCAAAGGGGGCAGCCACGGCAGGCGCCACGGCCAATCATTCGGGCAACAATCGGGAGACGGTTCATGAACAAACGTCTGGATTTGGGATTTCCTTTTGCACGGCGCAGCCTTTTGAAGTCAGCGGCATTCGGGGCCGCTGCCGTTAGTGCGCCAAGCTTGCTGTCGTTCCGCGCGATGGCGCAGGACGCTTACGAAGTAAACATGCAGCTTGGCTGGCTGGCCAGTAACGGCATCACCGGTGAAATCGTGGCGGACACGCTCGGCTATTACGCCGAGGAAGGCGTTGAGCTCAGCATCACGCCGGGCGGTCCAGGCGTCGACGGCGTGGCATCGGTAGCGGCCGGTCGGGCTCAGGTCGGGCAATTGTCGTCCAGCCCATCGCTGATGCTGGCGCGCTCTGCCGGCATTCCAGTGAAGTGCATCGCGGCCGGCTATCAGCAGCACCCATTCACCTACTTCTCGCTGGCAGACAATCCGATCCGCACGCCGGAAGACATGATCGGCAAGACAATCGCCACCCAGCCGACGGCCTACATCCTTCTGCGGGCCCTGTTGGCCTACAACAACATCTCTGAAGACGATGTCGAAATCGTCAATATGGGCAGCGACATGAACCAGCTGCTGACCGGTCAGGCGCAAGCGGTCACTGGTTGGTCAACCAACGTCAATGCATTGTCGATCCTGGGTGAAGACCGCGTGGATCTGGCGCTCTGGGACGCCGGCATTCAGCTCTACGCCAACCCCTACTATGTGACCGACGACACGCTGGCGAACGATTTCGATGGCATCACATCGTTCCTGAAGGGCTCGGCGCGTGGCTGGGGCTACGCCTATGAGAACCCGGAAGAAGCCGTCGATATGCTGGTCGAGCGGTATCCCAACCTTGATCGCGATAGCGAACTGGCGGCCATGCCGTTGGTGCTCGGCTTCAGCTTCAACGGACAAACGGCCGAAAACGGCTGGGGCACGATGACCGCCGACAACTGGCAGGCGCAGATCGACATCTATGCCCAGCTTGGCCAGTTCGAAGACAACCCAGTACCGACGGTCGACGACGTGATGACCCTGTCCGTTCTTGAAGCGACGGCAGACGTCAGACCAAGGATCGGCTGATCCATGGGCGCCCCCGCCTTGGCCCCAGCGGCGAACGCGGGGGCGAACGATTTAGCGCTACGGCTGGACGGCGTGTCGGTCACGTTCGAGACCGACCATGGCCCGCTGACGGCGCTGCAGGATATCTCGCTCTCCGTCAGGGCGGGCGAGTTTCTGACCATGCTCGGCCCGTCTGGCTGCGGTAAGTCGACATTGCTTCGCACCGTTGCCGATTTGCTGCCCGTCAGTGCAGGCTCGGTATCGGTGATTGGCCAGACGGCGTCGGAAGCGCGGCGCGCCCGCCAGATCTCGTTTGTTTTTCAGGACGCAACCTTGATGCCCTGGTTGTCCGTGCTCGACAATGTCCGGCTGCCGCTGGAAGTCGGGCGTGGCAATGGGGTGACAATCGACGCGCCTGCCCCAGCCGAGGACTTGCTGGCCATGGTCGGGCTGAGGGGGCGTGAGCAGGCGTTGCCGCACGAACTCTCCGGCGGTATGCGTCAGCGGGTGGCGATTGCCAGGGCGCTGATCTGTCATCCCAAGATCCTGCTGATGGACGAACCGTTCGGCGCGCTGGACGAGATCAAGCGCGACCAGCTCAATGTCGAACTGCTGCGCATTTGGGAGGAGACGGGCACCACGATCCTGTTTGTCACCCACAGCATTCCTGAGGCCGTCTTCTTAGGCCAGCGGGTGCTGATGCTGGCGGCCAACCCCGGTCGCGTGCGCGAGATTGTCGATATCGATTTACCCTATCCGCGTGATTTGGCCCTGCGCGACCAACCGCAATTCATCGAACGCGCGGCCCATCTGCGCCAGGTTTTGGAGACCTGCTGAGATGTCGATCGCAGAACAACAGGAAGCCGCATCCGATCCCATCGCTGCGAGACGGCAAAACGCCAAACGTCGCAAGGCGACCTCGTGGCGAGACCGTTGGCCGCCCTTGGCAGCAGTTGCTGGCATCATATTGGTTTGGGAACTAATCGTCGTCGGTTTCAGCGTGCCGACCTATATCGCGCCCGGTCCCGTAGAAGTCGTGACGACCGTGTTCGAACGGTGGTCCATGTTGATGATGAATCTGTGGCCGACGGTTTTGGAGAGCGTCACCGGTTTCGTTGTCGGCAATGTGATCGCCGTGTTGATCGCGGTCGTTTTCGTGCACAGCCGCTTTGCCGAACGCGCCTTCTATCCGATCGCCGTGTTCATCAATACCATTCCGATCATCGCCATCGCGCCGATCTTGGTCTTGCTCTTTGGCAACGGCTTTTTGCCCAAGATCATCATCGCCGCGCTGATCTGTTTCTTCCCGACCTTGGTGAACGTCACGCGCGGTTTGAAGGCCGTCAATCCGGCGACGTTGGAACTGATGCATGTGCTGTCGGCCAGCCGCTGGGAGGTGCTGATGCGGGTGCGCTTGCCCTCATCGCTGCCCTTCCTGTTCGCCGCCCTGAAGATCGCCTCCACGACCTGCGTGATCGGCGCCATCGTCGGAGAATGGATCGGCTCCAATGTCGGGCTGGGCGCCCTGATCATTGAGGCGACGTACAATTTCCGCTCGCCGTTGCTCTACGCCACTGTGATCTTGGCGGCGCTGTTGGCTGTGATTTTGTTTTCGTTGGTCAGTTTTGCTGAACGCAAGCTGATCCGCTGGAAGGTTGACGCCGCAGCGGTTTAATCGGCGTCGACGCGAGAAAGAGACAGGCAAATGACTGAACTGAAAACGGTGCATGAAGCCGCCCGCGAGGTGCCGGCGATCGTTAAGTCCGATGTGGTCGTGGTCGGCGGCGGAGCGGCCGGTGTCGGCGCGGCGGTGTCGGCGGCTAGAAACGGCGCCTCGGTGACCTTGCTGGAGCGTTATCCCCATCTCGGCGGCATGGCGTCTGGCGGCATGGTGCTGGTGCTGGACGATATGGTGAACGGGCAGGAGATCACGGTCACCGGCATCGTCATGGAGATGGTCGAACGCATGAAGGCGCTCGGCCTTGCCGTCTATCCACCGGAAGAAGATCGCCAGACCAGTTGGGAGATGTACCGTAAATGGGCACGCTGGGGCGCGTTCGACTTCCATGTCCCGACCCAGCCCGAGCCGATCATCTTTGCAGTCGCGTTCGATCCGGACGGCTGGAAGCGTGTCTCCAACAAGCTGATCGAGGAAACCAACGTCAATCTGCGCCTCCACTCCTGGTTCTCCGAGCCGATTGTTGAGGATGGCGCGATCAAAGGGGTGATTTGCGAGACCAAATTGGGCCGCCAGGCGATCCTCGGCGATGTGGTCGTCGATGCGACCGGCGATCTTGATGTTGCCGCCCGCGCGGGCGCTGCCTACGGCACGGGGGCTTACATCGTCACCACTGTCTTCCGTCTTGGCGATGTCGATGTGGACAAGGCCGAAGCCTTCGAGTGGGACCATCCGGAGGAATTCAAGGCCATTGACCGGGCGGCCAAACGCATCATCGGCGGCTCTTGGGCCAAATGGTGGCTGAAGACGCCGCTACCCGGCATCGTCTGGTGCAACTGCCCGCACATGACCGGCTATGACGGCATGTCTGTCGAAGATCTAACGGCGGCCGAATTCGACGGCAGGGCCCGGATCGAGAAGTTCGTGGACTTTGTCCAAAAGAATCTTCCCGGCTTCGAAAGCAGCTATCTGCTGGGTACAGCCGAGCAAATCGGGGTGCGTCAGACCCGCCAGCTTGAAGGCGAGTACGTTGTCACCAAGGACGATGTTGTGAACCGGGTCCACTTCCCCGACACGGTCTGTCGCGGCCGCGACTACTACACACCGTATCGGGCCTTGTTGCCGCGCGGCCCCGACAATCTCATCGTTGCTGGCCGGCACTATTCGGCGACCCCCGATGCCCAGCGAATGTCGCGCGAGATCCCGCCTTGCATGCTGCAAGGAGAGGCCGCGGGCGTTGCGGCGGCCTTAGCGTTGCAAGGCAATGTGAGTCTTCGTGACGTCGACCCGAGAGCCATCCAACGGCAAATGCGCAAGCAGGGCGCCGATCCCGGCGATGTGCCTTCGGCCAATGCCAACGTCCCTATCGCTGCTGAGTAACCGAGTTTGAAGACATGAAAATGGATCAGCAATCCCTGCCCTTGTCGGGCATCAAGGTGATCGATTTCACCCAAGTCATGTTGGGGCCGTGCGCAACCCAGACCTTGGCGGATTTCGGCGCCGAGGTGATCAAGGTCGAACGTAAAGGCTCTGGAGATCTGTCACGCTGGGCGGTCGAAAAGCGCGGCAATTCCGACAACCCCGTCTTTTGCTCGCTGAATCGCAACAAGCGCTCCATCGCGCTCGATATGCGCGGCGATGCGGGCAAGGAGTTGGCCCGCGATCTGATCCGCGACGCCGATGTCGTGGTTAGCAATTTTCGGCCAGGCGTCATGGAGAGGCTGGGCCTTGGCTATGAGGATTTGTCGAAGGACAATCCCGGCCTCATCTGGGCGTTTGGCTCGGGCTTTGGCTCGTCGGGGCCTTATGAGCATAAGGGCGGTCAGGATGTGCTGGCCCAGGCCATGAGCGGCGTCATGGCTCGCAAAGCCGACCCGGATCACCCGCTGGCGATCTACCCGACTACTTTGTGCGACTACTCTGCCGGCATGCATCTGGTGCAAGGCGTGCTGCTTGCCCTTTTGGCCCGACATCAGACGGGCAAAGGCCAAAAGGTCGAGGTCTCGCTCTATGACAGCATCCTAGCCATGCAGATGCAGGAAGCGGCGATGCATATGGCTGAGGGCATTGAACTCAACTGGGCCGCCATGCCGTTGTCGGGCGTGTTCGAGACAACCGATGGTGCCGTGGTCATGGTCGGCGCATTTAAGGAAAACCCCTTGCGCGACATCTGCGCAGCGCTCGAGATCGAGGATATTTCGCCGGAATACCCCACCCTGGAGATTCAGCGTGAACATCGCCGTTTCCTGCAGCAGACCTTCCGCGAGCGCTTTGCCACCAACTCAATGGCGTACTGGATCGAGCGGTTGGAGGCGCAGGATCTGCTGTGCTCCCCGGTCAAGACCCTGCCTGAAGCGCTGGAAGATCCGCAGACGCACCACAACGGCATGATCATTGAGCACGTCAATGGCGGCGAACCGATGCGCCATATCGGTCAGCCGGTGCATTTGTCGAATGCCGACGTGGGAATCCGCATCCCGCCGCCGATGCTGGGCGAGCAGACGGACGATATTCTGCATGAAATCGGCCTGGACGATGACCGCATCCGCAGCCTGCGTCAGGACGGCGTGGTCGCATGACTGTCCATTTCGACGTCGCCGACAATATTGCCCGTATCACCATTGATCGTCCGGACCGGCTGAACGCTGTCGACGAGGCGACAGAGCACGAATTGCAGCGCGTTTGGTCCGATATCGAGTCACGCGACGATATCTGGTGCGCAGTCCTGACCGGCGCTGGCGAGAAGGCGTTTTGTGTCGGAGCTGACGTGAAGGCGGCGGCCGAAGGTGATCCCGGCGGGGTCAACTATTGGCTGGCGCCTCGCCCTGGTGGATTTGGGGGCATCGCCACGCGCAGTACCTTAACGGTCCCGGTCGTCGGCCGGGTCAATGGCCATGCGCTGGGGGGCGGCTTCGAAATGATGCTGGGGTGCGATATCGTGGTTGCCAGCGACAACGCGACGTTCGGTTTGCCGGAACCACGCATCGGGTTCATTCCGCTTGATGGCGGTATGGTCCAACTTGCCCGCCACATTCCCTATCGGCGGGCGATGGGAATCTTGCTGACCGGCGGTCGGTTCAAGGCCGCAGAAGCACTGGAGTTCGGCTTGATCAACGAGGTCGTATCGCAGGCCGAGTTGGACCAGACGGTCGATCGCTGGGTCGATCAGATTCTCCATTGCGCGCCTCACAGCCTACGCGCCGTAAAGGCGGTGGTTCGCCAAACGGCCCATCTGTCGGTCGAGGACGCGATGGGACGCCGCCTGCCCGAACTTACGGATGCGTTTCTGGCGGCTGACCGCGAGGAAGGCATGAAGGCGTTTGTCGAGAAGCGCCGGCCGAATTGGCAAGGGCGCTGAACGGAACCGTCTCATGACCTTTGTCATCACCGCGCCTTGCATCGATGTGAAGGATGGCACTTGCGTGGATGTCTGCCCGGTCGACTGCATCTATGAGGGCGGGCGCATGTTTTACATTCAGCCCGACGAATGCATCGCCTGCGGTGTGTGTGAGACCATCTGTCCGGTCGAGGCGATTTATCCCGAGGCCGATGTGCCGGCGGACATGAAGTCCTTTACCCAGATCAACCGTCGTTTCTTCGATGCTTCGGTCAGTGGCCTCGGATCGCCAGGCGGTGCCAAAGAGGCTGGGCCAGTCGACATCGATGACCCTGACATTTTGAAGCGAGCCAGCTAACATCGGCGTGTCATGCACGCCGCCGTTCTTCGCTATTTCATTGAGGTTGCAAGGCGCGGCTCGATTCGCAAGGCCGCGGATATCCTGCACGTCGCCTCGTCGGCGGTAAACCGCCAGATCATCAATCTCGAAGACGAGATGGGCACACCGCTCTTTTATCGCGTGCCGGGCGGCGTACGACTCACGGCGGCCGGCGAATTACTGCTCAGCCACGCTAACAGCACGCTCCTGGATTTCGAACGCGTACGCGATGAGGTCGAAGACCTGAAGGGGCTGAAAACCGGCAACATTCGGATCATCGCCATCGATTCCCTTATGGTCGATGTTCTGCCCGAGGCGGTAGCGGCCTTTCACGAGGCCTATCCGCAGGTGACCTACTCGGTCGTAGCCCTGGGCCCGGCCGATGTCACAAAGGAACTAGCCTCGGGCAACGCGGACATAGCAATCTCGTTTGTGCCGTCGCGGCAAACGGTCGTCCACACGGTCAAGGAGATTGCGACTCCCATGGGAGTGGTCATGCGCCCCGATCACCCGCTCGCGGACCGTGGTTCATTGTCCGTTCCAGATTGCCTCGATTATCCGATCTTTATGCAGCCCGACATCCTGCCGCTCAGTCCTGTGTTGGAGGCGGAACTACGGGCCGCACGTACACGCGTGCGGCCAAAAATGATCAGCAACTCGATGGATCTGCACAAACGGCTGATCAAGCAGGGGGTTGGCATCGCCTTTTTCACGCCGGTCGCGTTTTTGCGCGAGGTGGCCAACCGCGAATTGATCCACGTGCCGCTGATGGAGCCCCATCTCGCAAACCTTCGGATGGGCATTATCATCCCATCGCAACGGCAGCTTTCGCCGATGACGATGACCATGGTAGCGCATCTGGAGCGTTCATTGATTGGGATCGAAAGTCAGCTCGGTTAGCGTCTTGGAAACCAGAGCTAAGCCTAACGTGTCCTTGGCGGCCGCTTGAAGGCCGGCGCTCGATCTGTTATTCACGTTTTGGTAAAATGTGGATCAGCCAATCACGATGCCTAACTCGAAAAACTACTGGACAAGCAAGCGTCCCGAAGGATGGGCAGTAAAACGCGAGGGCGCCGCAAAGGCAGCGTCCGTTCACTCGACGCAAGGCGAAGCCTGGACAGAGGCACGGAGACTTGCGCGAGGTTCCGGAGGCGAGGCCCTTCTGAAGGGAACGGACGGAAAAATCCGGGCTAGAAACACCTACGGCAAAGATCCGTATCCGCCAAAAGGCTGAATACTGTGGTTAGCAGTAGGACCCGACTCGCGATAGTATATGATTTTGATGGAACGCTAGCGCCAGGCAATATGCAGGAACGAGACTTCATTCCGGCGCTACAGATGAAGTCGAGGGACTTTTGGCGCCGCGTGAAATCGGAAGCAGAAAAACATGATGCTGACGAAATACTTTCCTACATGCACTTGATGCTTGATAGAGCGCAGGCGCACCAAGTAACTGTTAGAGAAGATGACTTCAAGAATTACGGAAAAAATCTTCCTTTGTTTAATGGCCTAGTTTCATATTGTGAAGACAGTGAGAGAAAAGATGGATGGTTTGACCGAATAAATAATTATGCGAGTGCGAGCGGCGTTAAGGCTGAACACTTTATCGTCTCGTCTGGTATGAGAGAGATGGTCAAGGGCTCTGAAATAGCGAAATACTTCAAGATGATTTATGCATCGGGATTCATGTACGACCATCACGGTGTAGCCAGTTGGCCTGCATTGGCGCTCAATTACACTACGAAGACACAGTATTTGTTTCGAATCAATAAAGGGAGTCTCATGGTCTACGATCATTCAATGATAAACAGGCATATACCAAAAAAAGACCGCGAAGTTCCATTCGAAAACATGATCTTTATCGGCGACGGTGAGACAGATGTACCGTGCTTTCGCCTTGTTACAGAGCAAGGAGGAAGTGCCATTGCAGTATACAAGCCTAACACAAAAGGGGCCCGAAGTCGTTGCGAAGAATATGTCAATCAAGGTCGTGTGAAATTCATAGCGCCAGCAGACTACCGTGACGGCCGAGCAGTCGATAGGATTGTGAAGTCAATAATAGACAAACTTGCCATTGACCATCATTTAGATAGTTTGCGTCCCTAGGTTAACGAACACTGGGACGACAATCTCAACTGATAAGATACGGTTTTGGTTTAGTTAAACTGCGGTTCATTCAGAGCTGGAACTATAAGGTATCAGGTCGATAGCCTGTTGCAGAGCCTGCACAGTTGCCCGGTCGGTGAACCACCTGTCGCCACCGAACTTCACTCTGCCATCGGTTTTTAGTGCTCCCGTTGCTTCTTTGCGTGCGGATGCGTGAACCTGGGATGCACCCGTCTTGCGAAGGATGTAACTGACATTGTCGGGCGTGATGCCCCCGCCGGGCATTATCGACAGGCCGTCCGGCGCTGCGTTGGCGAGTGAGACGATGTCATCGAGACCATCGATCGCCTTTGGCGCGCCACCAGAGGTAAGGACACGCTCAAATCCGAGCTTACTGGCGATGGCCAAGACCGGCTGTCGATCCGCGAGTTGGTCAACCACCCGATGTAGAGTTCGCCCCATGCCGTCCGCTGCTGCTGCCAACCTTGCCAGGGCAGCCCCATCCAGCCCGTCTTCCGATCCCGCACCAAACACCACCCCGGCCAACCCTATTTGCCGGATCTGCGCGATCTCGGCGCACATCCCGGCAATCTCTTCGTTGGAGTAAATGAAGTCGCCTGGACGCGGCCGAACCATCGCGTAAACCGGGACGGGGCTGGTTCGTGCCGCCTCAAGCAAGGCCAATGATGGCGAGAGCCCTCCAAGATCGAGCGCAGCACAAAGCTCGATACGGTCCGCGCCGCCTTCGATCGCGGCCCTTAGTCCGGCATGGCTATCAACGCAGACTTCAAGAATCGGGCTACTCGAGGTCACGGTCATCTCGACATCATACTTCCCGAAACGACCTGGTCGGCAAGCCTATGAGGAAAAACTCCGCTCGATCAAATCCAGCGTCTTCATCGCCGGTAGGCACTGGACGACACTGCCGTTGGGCTCTCGCCTCTCTCGGATTGCCGAGATGAACTCGCGATCGATCAACTCGATGCCGTTGTTCGAGATGGCGACCCCGGAAAGATCGATCGGATTTTCATTTCCGTCGACCAGATCGTCGTAGCGGGCGATGTAGGTGCCGTTGTCGCAGATATAGCGAAAGAAGGTGCCGAACGGACCGTCATTGTTGAACGATAGGGATAGGGTACAAATCGTCCCCGACGGCGTCTTCATCCCGATGGCCATATCCATGGCGATGCCGAGGTCCGGGTGGATCGGTCCTTGAAGACCGAAAGTTTGTAAGGCTGTTTCGCCGGTCTGGTATTGGAACAGATCGACGGTGTGGCAGGCATGGTGCCACAGCAGGTGGTCTGTCCAGGTGCGCGGCTCGCCGAGCGCATTCAGATTGCTACGCCGGAAAAAGAAGGTCTGAACCTCCAACTGCTGAAGGGTCAGGTCGCCGGCCTTAATCTTGTCGTGCAGCCATTGATGGCTGGGGTTGAAGCGACGGACATGGCCGGCCATGGCAACCATTCCGGTTTCCTGCTGTGTCCTCACGACCGCCTCGGAGTCCGCGAGGCTTTCAGCCATCGGGATTTCGACCAAGACATGCTTGCCGGCGCGCATGCAGGCCATCGCCTGTTCGGCATGTAAGGGCGTGGGGGTCGCGAGGATGACGGCGTCCACATCCTCTCGCGTCAAGCTTTCGGCCAGATCATTAGTCGCGTGTCCAATGCCGCGTTCGCGGGCAAACCCATGGATATCGTCCGGCTCGCCCCCGACAACCGAAACCACCTCGGCCTCATCAATGTTGGCCAGCGCTTCGAGATGTTTGCGCCCGAAGGCGCCCGCAGCGCCCGCGACGCACAGCTTCACGATTGATTTTCCAGCACTATCAAGCCGGCGGCTGTGTTGGATGCCGGTATGTGATAGTGGCGGTGTATCTCGGTAATGTCGTCGTTCAACGCCCCGCGCATGATCAGCCACATGACCATCTCAATACCTTCCGATCCCGCCTCGCGCAGATACTCCGTGTGCGTGAGTTTGATCAGGCCGTCGACATCTTTCGTCATGCCGTCGAGGAAGGCGACATCGAACTCCTCGTTCACCAGTCCGGCGCGTTCGCCCTGCAACTGGTGCGACATGCCGCCAGTGCCGAAGATCACCACGTTCAGATCTTCATCGAAGCTCTCAACCGCTTTGCGGATAGCCCGGCCCAAGCTAAAGCAACGATGCCCTGTTGGGGGCGGGTACTGAACCACGTTCACGGCAAGCGGAATGACCTTGAACGGCCATGCGTCCGGCTGACCGCAGGCGATCGACAGTGGCACGGTCAGCCCGTGATCGACCGGCATCTTATTGGCGATCGTCATGTCGAATTCGTCGAGGATCAGGGATTCGGCCAGATGCCAGGCCAATTTGGGATGGCCCTCGACAGACGGCACCTTGCGGGGGCCATAACCTTCATCAGCAGGATCGAAGGTGGGTGCGACCCCGATGGTGAAGGTCGGGATCAGCTCCAGCGAAAAGGCCGATGCGTGATCGTTGAAGACGACGATCACGACATCGGGCTTGGCGTCCGCAAGCCACTCGCGAGCCCTTTCATATCCGTCGAACAGCGGCTTCCAGTATGGTGTTTCGGTCTTGCCATGGTCGACGGCGGCGCCGATGGCCGGAACATGCGAGGTGCCGAGACCGGCGGTGATCTTTGCCATCAGTTTTGCTCCGAAACGTAACGGTTGCCTTCGGGGGTCCGCCCACCATTGACCATCATCTGGCGGAACTCTTCTTCTGTGATCCCAGACATCGACCCGCCGACGGCCTGCATGGTAAGGCCGTCGAAGATCGCCAGCTTGAACGTGTAGTAGATGTTGCCGCCGAGGCGCAGCATTCCAAGCCAGTCCCGCTCTTTGATCGCCTTGACCATGTCGTCGGTCAGTGGAAACTTTGCCAAATAGCCGTCCGGGTCGGTCCGAAAAGCGTCCCGGTTGGCCTCCTCGTTCAGCGACATGCAGAACATGTTTAGGTGATAGCCTTTGCGGCTATGATCCCCGTCGAACACATAAGTGCCTGGGATATCGCTGTAATCTCTGTCGTTGGCTGTCATGGCAGCGCCCGCTGATTGTGAGGTGGGTCGAGGGCCGACAGGATGGCGTCGGCGCGAATGCGGTAGTTGCTGGAGTTTGTATCGAGCATCAAGTCACCGATGGTCGACTGCCAGTCCGCCGTGGCATCGGCCATCCGTCCGTCCAGCTTTAGCTCTCGAAGCGTGGTCGCGACTTCGCGCATCTCGGCGGCCCGGCGCGTGCCGTGTGTGGTGACGCGCTCAAGCATATAGGCGGCGCGTTCCGGCCAATCGAAGCCGGGTATGGTTTTCGTTAGCGAGTCAAATACGGCCTCGTCCACACCGGCCCTGCGGCCTGCAAGAACGCATTCGACCATCAGCGCCTCCAAGCCTTTGACCATGATGCTGCGGATCATCTTGATCGACGACGCATATCCAACCGGCCCGTCCGCCAACTTTGCGGACATATCCAGGCGTGCAAGAGTATCCAAAGCAGCGTCGGCGCGCGGTCCGCTGACCAGCAGAGGTGTACGATGTAGGGCTGGATGAACCGGCGCCATCACGGCGACGTCGACATAGCGGCCACCTGCAGCTTCGATCACCGAGGCAGCACGCCGTTTCGTGCCCGGCGAGCATGAGTTGCAGTCGAGATAAAGCGCGCCTAGGGGCAAATGCTGGGCGGCCGCGGTTGCGGCGATCAATGCCTGGTCTGGCGTCACGGTCGAAAAAACCGTTGTGCCTGGGTTCAGTGCGGCCGGAAGAGTGTCATGTCCCGTAACTCCGGCTGCCCGATACTCATCCTTTTTCGCTGTGCTGATCGCCGGATCGGCGTTGTCGGTCTTGATGTCAAAAGCCGCACAGTCAATCGCGATATTGGCCAGCCAGCCCGATGCAATGGCAGTTGCCGCCTCGCCGAAACCGATGAATGTGACCGATGGGGCGTCTTGAGGCATTGCGTCGCCGGTAAGTCCAGAGCTTTGCGGTTGAGGGCGATGGCCGGCCGGTCCCACGACGACCAGCTTATGATGCCACGCTAACACCGTGCAGTTAGGGCACTAAATTCAATGTCGAAGGCGGTCATTCATTTTTTGAATAGCGCGAAGGGTGCAGCCGGCTCAACCCGAAGCCTTTCGAACATGCTCTAGGAACAAGCGCTGAGTCTCGGTCGGGTGCCAAGCTCGCCGGAGTGTCAGCCCAATTGGACGCTGGGCAGAGCCGATATTTGCGTCCAGCCGGGTCAACAAGCCGGTCTCCTCTTCAAACCGGATTTGATGGCGCGATATCAAGGTCAACCGGTCGCTGTTAACCAACAGGCCCCGAACCAGAACAAGAGAACTGGTCTCTATGATCCTGTCGGGCAGATCATCGGCGAACAGAGTGTCAAAATGGTCACGCGTCGGGGTCCCGCGGCGTGGAACGATCCATGGGAATCCGGCCAGATCCTCGCGGTCAATCGCACGCTCGGCCGCCAAGGGATGCCCGGTTCTGCCTACCACCGACAAGGCATCGTCGAAGAGCGCTTCCTGTGTCACATCGTCGATCGGCGGCGGGTCGCGAAGTGCGCCGATCAGCAGATCGATTTCGCCGTGGCGCAATCCGTAAAGCAGGTCGTCATACGGGCCGTCGACCACGCTAATCGTAACGTCCGGCCGATCCGACAGCATGGCGTCGATGGCTGTCGGCAGGATATGGCTGCGCGCGAGCGGCATCGTACCAATGACAATGCGACCCGTGTCCAGACCGCTCAACGCCTCGACCTCGTGACATCCCTGTACAAGCTCGGAAAAGGCCAGCTTGGCGTGCCGAACCAGCACTCGTGCGGGTTGGGTCAGCGCAATTCCCTGGCTGTGCTTGTCGAACAACAGCATGCCCGCCAGCCGTTCCAAATCACGCGCTGCCCGATGCAGCGAAGGTTGTGAAATTCCGACGGAGCGGGCGGCCAGACTAAAGTTTCCGGCATCCGCGACCGCGGTTAGCGCGCGCAGTTGCGCGCTTGTTAAGAGCTGCTCGAAGTTGGCAAAACCACGTGAGCCCCGTTTTTGCCCGATACGCCTTGCCTGTTGTGCGCCCTGCTCGATGTGGCTTAGCGCCCTGTCGACACGCTGGTTGAACAAGGTACCTGCCTGGGTCGGGAACATGCCGGCGCTGCGCCGTTCGAACAATTGCGTGTCGAGCTGGCCTTCCAGCTTGGTGATGGCCTGGGTAATCGCTGGCTGGGAAAGGTGAACGCGCTCTGAAGCCTGACTGACGCTGCGGCAGCGCACCACTTCTCGAAAAGCCCTCAAATGGCGCAGATTGACTGTGCGAATATCGACCATGATTGCCGCCATTATAGCAAAAGCTTATCGGGCGCCATCCGGATTCGAATTGGTTGATCGCGAGCGTCGGTCGACACTGCAGTTCTATCGATGCGCCAGATCGGCCCATCTTGACCATCGAGGACCCCGCCATGACCGAACGAAAAACCGCGCTTGTGATCAGCGCCCATGCGGCGGATTTCGTCTGGCGGGCGGGGGGCGCGATCGCTTTGCATCAAAAGCGCGGGTACGAGGTCACGATCGTTTGCTTGTCGTATGGCGAGCGGGGCGAGTCTGCCAAATTATGGAAGCAGGACGGCACCACGTTGGATTCGGTCAAGGTGGCACGCCGCAAGGAAGCCGAGGCTGCCGCCGAGGCGCTGGAGGCGCACGATATTCGTTTCTTCGATCTTGGCGACTATCCGCTCGAGTTGGATCGGGAGGCCAAGTATCGGCTGGTCGATGTCATTCGCGGCGTCCAACCATCCTTCATGCTCAGCCACTCGCTCTACGACCCCTACAACACTGACCACATGTACGCGACGAACGTCGCCATGGAATGCCGGATGATCGCCCAGGCTTGGGGGCACAATCCCGGCGAAAAGGTGTTGGGCGCCCCCCAGCTTTATCTCTTCGAGCCCCATCAAACCGAACAGATGGGCTGGAAGCCCGACGTGTTCCTGGACATCACAGAGGTTTGGGACAAAAAGCGCGCGGCGATCGAGTGTATGGAGGGCCAAGAGCATCTCTGGGCCTACTACACAAACGTCGCCGAAAATCGCGGTAACCATTTCAGACGCAATTCTGGTGGCCAGGCGGGCGGGCGAAACGCGCGCTACGCGGAGGGTTTTCAGTCCGTCTATCCGCGCACGGTGGATGAACTCTGATGGGCGTGGTGGTCCAGAATGTCGAGCGGGCGGACCCAGGCGTCGTTGCCGCGCTTGGTGAATGCGGCGTTGCCACGGTGCATGAGGCGCAAGGTAGAACAGGACTGCTGGCCTCGTACATGCGGCCAATCTATTCCGGCGCCAAGGTTGGCGCCTCGGCGGTGACTATCCTGGCGCCGCCGGGTGACAATTGGATGCTGCATGTCGCGATTGAGCAGCTGACCCCTGGCGATGTCCTGGTTCTTGCCACCACGTCGCCTTCGGACGCCGGCTATTTTGGCGACCTGCTGGCGACCTCCGCCAAGGCGCGCGGCTGCACGGGTTTGGTGATCGATGCCGGCGTGCGCGACGTCGCTGACCTGACGGCGATGGGATTTCCGGTCTGGTCCAAGGCCGTTTGCGCGCAGGGCACCGTCAAGGAAACCATCGGTTCGGTGAACATCCCCATCGTCTGCGCGGGCGCCATGGTCAATCCAGGCGATGTGATCGTCGCCGATGACGACGGCGTGTGTGTCGTAGACCGCGAGGGTGCGGAAGCCGTCTTGAGCAAAGCGCGGGACCGTCTTTCAAAGGAAGAGGATAAGCGCAAGCGATTGGCTGCCGGTGAATTGGGCCTCGACATTTACGACATGCGCGGCCGGTTGGCCGACAAAGGGCTGAAACATGTCTGACGGCACGCCGTGCATGTGGATGCGCGGCGGCACCTCCAAGGGCGGTTTCTTTCTGGCGAGCGACCTGCCGGCAAATGATGATGATCGAGACGCTTTCTTGCTAGGAGTCATGGGCTCGCCCGACCCACGCCAGATTGACGGCATGGGCGGGGCCGATCCGTTGACGTCGAAGGTCGCGGTGGTGAAACCCTCCGACCGGGAGGGTGTCGATGTCGACTATCTCTTTCTTCAGGTTTTTGTCGATCGACCGGTTGTGACCGACGCCCAGAACTGCGGCAACATGCTGGCCGCTGTCGGCCCCTTTGCAATCGAGCGAGGGCTAGTGCCGGTTCGAGGCGGTGAAACCCCAGTTACTATCTACATGGAAAACACGGGCCAGGTCGCCGAGGTGCGGATCAAGACACCGAACGGCGGCGTCGACTATAGCGGCGATGCCCAAGTCGATGGTGTGCCGGGCACGGCGGCGCCGGTTCCGATCGCCTTTCGGGACACGGCCGGCTCAAGTTGCGGCGCGCTCTCGCCGACTGGCCGTGCAGTCGACACGTTCGACGACGCCCGTGTGACCTGCATCGACAATGGCATGCCGACCGTTGTGTTGCTGGCCAGCGAGCTGGGCATCTCTGGCGACGAGACCCGTGACGAGTTGGATGCGAATGAGGATCTGAAGGCAAGGCTGGAATCGATCCGGCTGCAGGCAGGCCCGGCCATGAACCTCGGCGATGTCAGTGATTTGTCGGTGCCCAAAATGACGCTTGTCAGCCCGCCCCGAAGAGGCGGCGCGATCTCAACGCGGACCTTCATACCCCACCGCTGCCACGCCTCCATCGGCGTATTGGGCGCCGTTAGTGTCGCCACGGCCTGCATGCAGGACGGTGCGCCAGCGGCGGCCATAGCGGACATCCCGGAAGGGCAGGTCAAAGATCTGCGGATCGAGCATCCAATCGGCGCGACGACCGTTCAGGCCACAATGGCACCTGACGGGTCGGTGGCCGGCGCGGCCATTTTGCGAACCGCGCGCAAACTGTTTGACGGCAATGTGTTTCCGGCTCCGGTGCGATGATGGACAAGGACTATCTGCCTTTCCACCCCAACCCGTCGAAGCCGGCGTTTAAGCCCCCGGCCGGTGCGGTGGATGCCCATTGCCACGTCTTTGGTCCGGCCGACACTTTCCCTTACGCGCCGCAGCGCAAATACACGCCCTGCGACGCCCCCAAGGACAAACTGTTCGCCCTGCGCGATTTTCTGGGCTTCGAACGCAATGTGATCGTTCAAGCATCCTGCCATGGCAGGGACAATGCGGCCCTCGTGGATGCCTTGCGCGCGGCGGGCGACCTTGCGCGCGGCGTCGCCGTGGTCGATCCGGAGATCGCGGATGCCGATCTTGACGAGATGCATGAGGCCGGCGTTCGGGCCGTACGGTTCAACTTCGTCAAACGCTTGGTGGACGCAACACCCAAAGACGTGTTCACCGGCATCGCCGATCGTGTGGCGAAACTCGGATGGCATATCGTGGTCTATTTCGAGTCGGCCGATTTGGCGGAACTGACGCCGTTCCTCGGCACCCTGCCTGGAACCGTCGTGATCGACCATATGGGCCGGCCAGATGTCACGAAAGGTGCCGACCATCCAGACTTTCGGCGCTTTATCGATCTGATGAACGATCATCCGAACTTTTGGACCAAGGTGACCTGTCCGGAACGGTTGACGGTCGCGGGGCCGCCCTACGATGATGTCGTCGCATTCGGCCGGGTTTTGGTCGAGGCCTTTACCGATCGCGTGTTGTGGGGAACCGACTGGCCCCATCCGAATATGAAGTCCCATGTTCCCGATGACGGCGTGCTGGTCGACTTCATCCCCAGAATCGCCCCGAATGCGGATCAGCAGCGCGCCCTGCTGGTCGAAAACCCGATGCGGCTCTATTGGTCAGACTAGGGCCGCGAGTGATGGGATTGTAACGATCATGCGGACACAAATAGCCATTATCGGCGGAGGGCCGGCGGGTCTGCTGCTCTCGCACATGCTCGATCTCGAGGGGGTCGACAGCATCGTTGTCGAGCGTAAGAGCCGGGACTACGTGCTCCAGCGTATCCGGGCCGGGGTCTTGGAGGCAGGCACCGTCGATCTGTTGCGCCAGGTCGGTCTTGGCGAACGAATGGACCGGGAAGGCCACCCGCACAACGGTATCGGTATCGATTGGCAGGACCGGCCGCGCTTCTTGATCGATACCAAGACCTTCACCGGCAAGACCATGATGGCCTATGGCCAGACCGCGATCACCGAGGATCTGTGCGCCGCGCGCGATAAGGCGGGTGGACACATCATCGATGAAGCCGACAATGCTACGCTTCATGACATCGACGGCGATGCGCCCTATGTGACATTCGAGAAGGACGGGGCCGAACAGCGTGTCGATTGCGACTACATTGCCGGCTGCGACGGATTTCACGGGATCAGCCGCCACGCGATACCGGCGACGGTCCAGCGGCTTTTCGAGAAGGTCTATCCGTTCGGTTGGCTCGGCATCATGTCAGAAACGCCGCCCCTGCCGGACATCGTCTATGCCTATCACGAACGCGGGTTTGCCCTTGCGTCCATGCGCAACCCGACGCTGAGCCGCTATTACATTCAGTGTGAGCTGGACACCAAAATCGAGGACTGGCCCGACGACAGGTTCTGGGATGAGTTAAAGGCCCGGTTTCCAGATGAGGTTGCTGATCAAATCGTAACCGGTCCATCGATCGAAAAGTCGATTGCGCCACTACGCAGCTTCGTCGCTGAGCCGATGCGTTATGGAAGATTGTTCCTAGCCGGCGATGCCGCCCATATCGTGCCGCCGACTGGGGCCAAGGGTCTGAACCTGGCGGTATCGGATGTCTTCTACCTGGCCAGGGCCCTGACCGATTTCTACAAGCAGAACCGGCAAGACTATCTGGACAGCTATTCCGACATTGCGCTACGGCGTGTCTGGGGGGCGGAGCGGCTGTCCTGGTGGCTTACCAGTTTGCTACACCGCTTCCCCGACGACACGCCGTTTGATTTGCGCACCCGCCAGAACCAGTTCGACCATCTTGCTAAGTCAGAGATCGCACAGGCGGCCCTGGCGGAGGAATATGTGGGCCTTCCTTTCGAGGGTTAGCTGGGCCGCTTGTTTTCGCGCCAGCCAACCATGGCCGCGGTCACCCAGGCAAACAGGACATGGCCAACCAGAGCGACCCAGGTGATGCCCGTGAAGTTCAAGAAGGGCGGGTTACCGGCGATCAGCGATGCCATGATGAACAGGGCGAAGACCCACAGCACGACGCCGTAAACGGTCGCAACGATCCAGGTCGGGATCGACGGTGTGAATTTGCGCGCCAGGGGTTGGAAGATGAACACCCAGCCGACCGGATAGGCGATCATGCCTGCGAAATAGTGCAACAACTCAGCACTCGGACGATGGCCCGATCCAAAGATCACCGAAATGACCTGGTTGGCCAGGGGCACGGGGGCCAGGCCCGAAAAACCCAGCATTGGGCTTAGGCTTTGGCCGAAATAGTCGAACGCCACGGTGGACATGGCACCGGCAAGCAGCACGGTCCAAATCGTGTAAGTGTCGATTGATGGCAAAACGCGGGCCGCGTCGTAGTCCATTGTTTGGGTGCTCATTTTCTGCTCCTTTCGCAAACCGCGATATCTGGGTATGGCAACCTGCCAAAGGGCGTGTCCCCCAAGTCGGCAGGGTTTCTGCGTGTTCGTGGCGCATAGATGAGCGGTGGAAGGGTGTGGGCAATGGAACAAATGTATCAACAAGTAGTGATGGTTTCGGGAGCGAACCGAGGCATTGGTGGTGCTGTTGCGGCCCGATTGCAGCAAGCCGGCTATCGGCTGAGTCTCGGCGTTCGTGACCCGAAGGCGCGCGAAAGCTTGGCGGCGACGTATGATCCAGATCGCACGTTGATCGCCCCATATGATGCTAACGATCGACAAAGTCCGCGTGATTGGGTTGCTGCAACAGTCGATCGCTTCGGGCGCTTGGATGCCTTGGTCAATGTTGCCGGCATCCTTCGCCAGTATGATTTTCGCAATGAGGATGAATCGGATTTTGACGATCTGATAGAGATCAACGTCAAAGGGCCGATGCGGCTGATGCGTGCGGCTTATCCCCACTTGAAAGAAGCGGGCGCCGGACGGATCGTCAACGTGGCGTCCTTGTCCGGGCTCCGCGCCTTCGGCAAGTCGCCGGGCTACGCCATGTCAAAACATGCGGTGGTTGCGCTTACCAATGCGGTACGCCAATCCGGTTGGGAAGATGGCGTGCGGGCTACGGCGATCTGCCCGGGATATGTAAACACCGATATGGTCGCCGATGTCGAAGTCATTGCCAAAGAGGATATGGTTCCGCCGACCGAGGTCGCGGCGCTCGTTCAAATGGCAATTGAACTGCCGAATAACGCGTCGGTTTCACATATCCCGGTCAACTGCCGTGCAGAGCCCATCTTTTGATACGGTTGGTTGAGGCTTTGCACTTCGTTTACTGCGCCTCACCCCAATTGTCTGGATTTTCGCGACCATGGGCGGATAAAGAATTCTCTAAGGGCGGGAACAGACCGGCCGGCGCCTCGTCGTCGCTATTGGCCAAAAAAGGAAGTTATGAATGTCATCGTTGGCGATTGAGATAGCTGGCGTCCGCGACAACGCACCGTCGTCAGCGACGACCGTGTTGGATGATTTGCGCGAGCGGCGTGCACAGCTGCCGCTGCGCGATGGTAAGACCTCGGTCGATCGCTGGCGCGAAAGCCGCGATTTGATGCGCGCCCGTCTCGAGGGGCTAAGTCTGGTGGGCGACGATCGTGAGGCATGGGCAGCAAACCGAGAGCAGGTGTTTCCAGTCTTGAACACCTTGGATGCAGCCCTGCCCGACGACGTCGTCACAGCGCTTTGGGAGTATTCTCACGATATTCCGGAGCAGGGCGTGGATTGGAGACAAGCCGCCGACCGGTTCTTTGAGACCCAGCCCCTCGGCGACAAAGCACCGGATGGCTACCCTGCCATTGGGCCGCGCAAGGATGCCGAAATTCAGCCTATGAGCCGGTCGGACTGGGGACAAAAGGGGTGGGTCGGCGAAAAGGAGTTTGCGAACTATAAGTTCACGGAGCATGGCGTGATCTATCGCGGCCGTGAGTTCCGCCCGGGGGATGTTTTCTTGACGGTCATCAACCGCCCGGACTTCACGGTAACGGCCGTCTGCTTCAATCCCTGGCGCTACATTACCCACATCACGACCTTGGTATTTCTCGAGCATGAAGGACTGAAATACCCCGCTGTGCTGGAAACGCATGAGGGAGGCATTCGGGCCGTGCCGCTGTCGGGTGAGCTGCACCCCCGCAAGACCAACTATGTCGAGATTTACCGTCACCGCGACATGACGCCGGACAAGGTGCCAGCTCTCACCAAGGCCGCCGAAGAAGTGTTGGAGCGCAATCCCTATTTCAGCTTCAACCCCGATCTTTCGGATGAGAGCGTTGTGACCTGCAGCGAGCTTGCGCATCTTTTGCTCAAGAACACTGGTCTGGAACCGCCGAAGCCGTTGTCGCGCCTGGGCTCAGGCCTTGTTGCCATCGACTTCGGCAGCTCGGATGTCGAGCGGCCGATTTTGGCCCCCAGCGATCTTGCCGCGTCGGAATATCTTGATCTGGTGGAGTGTATCGATTTCTTGGACACGACCAGGCTGATTTGCGGTGATCTTGTCAATCAGGTGTTCCAACGGCATCTCGACAACAAGCGACTCAAGATCGATGCCTTGCCTGTGACTTACAAAGTCCTCCTCGGCATGGTCGGCGAGATGCAAAAGGGTGGCGCCGTGGGCCGCTTTGTCGGTCGCCGGGTGGGGTACGACGATCTTGAGGAGTTGCCGAAAAACCCACCCTCGATGATCGCCCTCTTTAAGGTTTCCGAACGGGCGGTGAAGAAGGCAACTAACCTGCTTTATCAAAACGCCAAGAAGGACCGGCAACTGCACCAGGATCTGCTTTACGGCTACGCCGATCCGTCGCCCTTGCTGCACGAGGCGCTCGATCGGGCGACCGCCGATTTTCGCAAATGGTACGAATGAACAGGCTGCGATGGCGGATACCGTAGCCAAGGGACGCACGGTTTACATAACTGGCGCCTCCGACGGGATGGGCGCCGCGCTGGCTCGTTTGATGTCAGGTCAGGGCTATGCTGTCGGCTTGATCGCGCGACGCTCGGAAATGCTAGAGGCGATTGCCGACGAATTGCCGGGGCAGTGTGC
>JBCCER010000058.1:0-23998 GCA_039030175.1 Pseudomonadota bacterium | reverse complement strand
GTGATAATGGCGGTCGTTAAGGGTCGTTGATCGCTATCCGACATATCGAATTTTTCCATGCGTTCAATTGGGCGTCCGATTCAGACCGGTTTCTTCCGAACTCAGCCTAACACTTTGCTAACGACAAGACCATATTCCCGCGCCTCGCACGGTTTTCCCCAGCGGCCGCCAAAGGGACGCGTCCGCTGGCAACGCATGAAGGAGAAGTTTTGATGGATACCGCATTGGACCCCGCCCTGGCTTTTGATGAGGCTAAGGCCGAGAAGTTTGCCGAACGCATGATGTCGGCGCTAAACGAAGCCGCCCTGATAACGATGACGTCGATCGGCCATCGGACTCGTTTGTTCGACACGATGGCTGACCTGCCGCCCGCTACGATCACCCGGATTGCCGATGAGGCCGGCCTCGCCGAACGCTATGTGCGCGAATGGCTCGCCGTGATGGTGACGTCGAAGGTCGTCGACTACGATCCCGCAAACGGCACTTACTACCTGCCCCCGGAACACGCTGCGTTCACCACCAGGGCCGCCTCGCCAGACAATCTCGCGGTCGCTGCGCAGTTTATTCCGCTGTCGGCCGGCATCGAGGACATCATCGTCTCGCGCTTTCGGACCGGCGGCGGCGTCCACTATCACAATTACGGCCGGTTCCACGAGGTGATGGCAGAGGATAGCGGCCAAACCGTGGTCGCCGCCCTGTTCGACCACATTTTGCCGTTGGACCCCGCACTGTCCGATCGGCTCGAGAAAGGTATCGACGTACTCGATGTCGGCTGCGGTCGCGGCCGGGCATTGTTGAAGCTGGCCGCGAGATTTCCCGCCAGCCGCTTTCGCGGCATCGACCTTTCGAAGGAAGCGACCGACCACGCGACCAAGGCGGCGGCGGATGCCGGGCTCGACAATGTCGAATTCATCGAGGCGGATCTGTCGACGATGGACAGGTTCGGCGGCTTCGATCTCATCACCGCCTTCGACGCGGTGCACGATCAAAAGGACCCGCAAGGGCTGCTCGATGCGGTCGCGCGCTCGCTCAATCCGGGAGGCTTGTTCCTAATGCAGGACGTTGGCGGGTCGAGCTTTCTGGAAAAGAACGTCGACCATCCGCTGGGCCCCTTCCTCTACGCCGTCTCGACGCAGCACTGCACGCCGGTCTCCCTTGCACAGGGCGGGCCGGGCTTGGGCACCATGTGGGGCGAGGAACTGGCGACAGAGATGCTCGAAAAGGCGGCCTTCAACGACGTGAAGATCGAGCGACTGCAGCACGATCCGGTGAACGTCTATTTTCTGGCTCGCAACTGATTAAGGATTGGAGGACTAGTCATGGTCGCTATTGCAAAGACAGTGGCTGAGCGGAAGGACGTTCGGCCAGCCACAGTGGAGGATGCCGCCCTGATGGCAGAACTCATCGAAATCGCCGGGGCCGGCATCCCGACCTACCTGTGGTCGACAATGGCCGAGCCCGGCGAGACACCGCTCGAAGTCGGCGCACGGCGCGCTGGCCGCGAAACCGGCAGCTTTTCTTACACCAACGCCATGATGGCAACGGTGGACGGCAAGCCTGTCGGCATGCTGCTGGCCTATCCGCTCGGAACCCCCAGCGCGCAGGATGTGGCGGAGTTGGACCAGACGCCGCCCCTGTTTCGACCCTTGGTCGAGCTGGAGCATCAAGCGCCGGGAAGCTTCTACATCAACGCGCTGGCCGTCCTGCCCGGTTGGCGTGACCGGGGGCTGGGCGGCGTGCTGCTGGACGCCGGCATCGAGCAGGCGAGGGCAAAGGGCTGTACCTATCTCAGCGTGCAGGCCTTCTCACAGAACCCCGATGCAATCCGCCTCTATCAACGCCACGGCTATGAGATCGTCGACCGGCGCCCGATCGTCGCCCATCCCTGCTATCCGTACGATGAAGACGCCGTCCTGATGACGCGAGAAATCGAGCGCTGACCGATCAGCGCTCGATCAACTCGGTCTTGGCAACCTCTTGAAGGTTCGAGGGGTCTTCGCCGTCGAGCAAACGCAACAAGAAGGACGCCAGTTTTTCGCCGGCACGGCTGAGCGGGTAATAGCAGGTGCTGATCGGCCACGGCAGGTAGGCGCTTAGCCTGGTGCCTTCCCGGCTGACGATGTCGATACCGTCGCCGACCTGATGCCCGCTGGCCGAAAGCCCATGAAGAACGCCGAGCGTGACGACCTCGTTGACGCAAACGAATCCGGTCGGGGGCTGCTTATAGGTCATCATCTCGCGCGCCTTTTGCGCACTTCGATCGGCGTTGCGGTCCTCGTTGCTGACCAGCTCCGGATCGAACGAAATCCCGGCCTCGGCCAGCGCACGGCGATAGCCGGCCTGGCGCTGCTGGGCATAAAGAAACTTCAGGACCGGGTCGATCAAGGCGATGCGACGGTGCCCCCGCCGGATCAACAGGGCAGTCGCCTGATAGGCGGAATCTTCGTTGTCGATGTCGAAGTAAGCATGGGGCGTGAACAACTCCGTTCGGCCGAAGGTCACGAACGGCATCCCGTGCTCTAGCAGATAGCGGGCCCGAACATCCTGCGCGGTCGTCAGGTCCATGATCATGCCGTCGGTCAGCTGCGCCTCCTCGATCCGACGGACCGCCGCAAGCGGGTCGGAATCGGGCAGCAACGGCACCTGGATGATGCTGTAGGGCGTGTCCGCCAATGTCCGGTGCATGCCTTGGGTCAGGGCGACCGATCCTGCATCGCCGACCTCGTCTGCATAGGGCGCCGCCCAGAATGTATAGATGGTGAAGGTGCGGCCCGTACGAAGCTTGACCCCTCTCATGTCCGGGATGTAGCCCAGCTCGGACGCGGCCTGCTTCACCCGCGCGATGGTTTCGGGCTTGACCTCCGGCCCGTCTTTCAGCGCGCGCGAAACCGTTGTCACCGATAGTTCGAGGTGAGACGACAGCGTTTTGAGTGTTGCGCGCTTCATGAAGTCCTAACGTTGCTAGTCAGCGCCTGACTGCAGGCGATTTTGGGCAACAACCTGCTTCGGCTGCTGGTAGGAAGCCTTTGGCATCTGTCGGTGTGTTTCGTAGTCGACCCGAACGATGCCGAATCGTGTGTCGTATCCTTCCGCTCATTCGAAGTTATCAAGCAGCAGTGCGATGAAATAGACGCGAATGTCGGCTCCCTTCTCAACCGAATCGAGAACCATGGCCTCGATCTGATCGGCCGAACAGCCGGTTCCTCAAAGGAATTGAGGGGGAAGTTCAGCCATTAATCTCTCCCATCCGTTCGGCGGCAACTGACCACGTTTATTTGGCCCGCAATCTTCGAAATACAAACGTTACAATTTGGACAGATACACCAAGAACACTGATTTTCCAACGAAATTTTATTCTTGCCAATTGAGATTGGGCCAATTATCGTAACGTTACGATTTTGCGGGAGGTCAGGCATGCGTACTGCGACGGCCCGCCAGAATCTTCTAACGAACCTGTCCAAACCGGACGAATGGGAGGAGTGACATGACCAGAAAAGCAGTTCTTCTTGGTGGCGCAGCCCTGATCACGGCGATGCTGCCGGCAGCGATGGCCGGGGCCCAAACCGCCGACGTCATCCATTGGTGGACCAGCGGCGGCGAGTCCCGCGCAATCGGTGTATTTGCCGACGCGTTCGAAGATGCCGGCGGCACCTGGGTCGACAGCGCCATGGTCGGCGGCCAGGCGGCCCGCGCCTCGGCCATGACTCGCATCGCCGGCGGCGAGCCGCCGACCGCCATGCAGTGGAATATCGGCGTCGCCGTCCAGCAACTGGCCGAGGAAGGTCTGCTGCGGCCGCTCAACGATTTGGCCGAGGCCGGCGGCTGGACCGACAATCTGCCGCCCCTGATCGTCGAGAACGCCACCCATGACGGCAACTTCTACGCTGTGCCGGTCAACATCCATGCCGACAACTGGATGTGGTACTCGACCGCGATCTTTGACGAGATCGGCGCCGAGCCCCCGGCAACTTGGGACGATTTCTTTGCCGTCGCCGATCAGATCCAAGCGGCCGGCTACACCCCGCTCGCGCTCGGCGGTCAGCCTTGGCAAGAGTCGCTGATGTTCCGCACCATCATCATCGCCGAGGGCGGCCGCGACTTCTATCGCAGCGTCTTCGTCGATCACGATGCCGAAGCCGCCGGCGGTCCGGAAATGGTCCAGGCGTTCGAAGTGTTCGGCCAGCTGCGCGAGTATGTCGATGAGGGCAGTCCCGGCCGGCTTTGGAACGAGGCCACCATGATGGTCGCCAACAATGAGGCCGCGATCCAGATCATGGGCGACTGGGCCAAGGGCGAGTTTAACGCCGCCGGTCTTGTTGCCGGCGAGGATTATGGCTGCCACATGGCCCCCGGCACGCGCGACGCCTATGTGCTGGTCGTCGACGTCTTTGCCTTCCCGGTGCTGGATGACGAAGACGCGACCGCCGCCCAGACCATGCTGGCTGAGATCATGATGGACCCGGCCACCCAGGTCGAATTCAACCGCCATAAGGGCGCCCTGCCCGCGCGGTTGGATGCGGACGCCGGCGCGATCGACGCCTGCGCGGCCATCGGCGAGCAGATCGTCAACGACGCTGACGCCCAACTGCCCAACATGGCGCTGGCGTTCAGCAATGATGTCGAGGGTCAGATCACCGATCTGGTGACCGAATATTGGAACGACCCTGGTATGAGCGCCGAGGAAGCAGCCGAACGCTTCTCCGACATCGTCGCCAACGCCGACTCCTAACCCCTATGATGACGGGCCGGGGTGTCATCCGACACCTCGGCCCGATCTTCATCATCGCGGTGAGGGTGCGACATGATCCATGCGCTTAAGCGAAATCTAACATCCAAGGCCGTCCTGACGCCGACGATCGTTGCGATGACCGTCTGCTTCTACGGCTGCATGGCCTGGACGATCTACGTCTCGTTCACCCGGTCGGGCATGTTGCCGAACTACGATCTGGTTGGCCTTGCCCAGTATGATCGGTTGTGGTCCGCTGAACGTTGGCATGTCTCGTTTTCCAACATGTTCATCTTCGGCGTGCTGTTCATCACCGGCGCGCTGGCCTTGGGCACGTTCCTCGCCGTTCTGATCGATACCAAGGTTCGGATGGAAGGCGCGTTCCGCACCATCTTCCTTTATCCGCTGTCCATGTCGTTCATCGTCACCGGTCTCGCCTGGCGCTGGTTCCTGGAACCCACTGAGGGTCTCCAATCCTTTGTCCGGTCTTTGGGATGGGAGAGTTTCGAATTTCGCTGGCTGGTGGACCCAGACATGGCGATTTACACCATCGTCATCGCTGCGATCTGGCAGGGCTCCGGCCTAATCATGGCGATCATGCTGGCCGGGCTTCGGTCCATCGACCGAGATGTCTGGAAGGCCACCAAGATGGACGGCATTCCCACATGGCGCGCCTATGTCAGCGTGATTCTTCCCCAACTGCGGCCACTGGTGATCACCTGCGTCGTGCTACTCGCGATCACGGTGGTGAAGAGCTTTGACCTCGTGGTCGCGCTGACTAATGGCGGCCCCGGCTTCTCGTCCGACTTGCCGGCGAAGTTCGTCGTCGACGCCGCGTTTGAACGCGCCAATATCGGCCAAGCTTCCGCCGCCGCCGTGATGATGCTGATGGCCGTGATCGCCGCCCTCGCACCGTACTTCTATCTGGTGAGGAAGCGGTCATGAGCGTCGCAATTGACCAGGTCGCTGCGCCCCCGGCGCCCGCGCCCCGCCGCTTCCAAATGAAGCCGAGCCGGATCGGGCTCTATGCCTTCCTGATCATCTCCGCCCTATTCTTCCTGATCCCGCTGCTGATCGTCTTCAACACCTCGCTGAAGCCGATGGACGAGATCAGGACAGGCGATATCTTCGACCTGCCAATCGACCCCAGCTTTGCGGCCTGGGCGGAGGCCTGGACCTCCGCCTGCACGGGGCGCAATTGCGAGGGCATCCGCGTCGGCTTCTGGAACTCGGTCAAGATCCTGGTCCCGAGCGTGATCTTCTCGATCCTGATCTCGGCGATCAACGGCTACGCCCTGGCCCAATGGCGCTTCAAGGGTTCGGAACTGATCCTCGGCGCGCTTATGCTTGGCGCCTTTATCCCCTATCAGGTCATCCTCTACCCGATGGTGCGCATTCTCAGCACGGTGGGCCTTTACGGCTCGCTGCCGGGGATCATCGTCGTCCATATCATCTTCGGCCTGCCGGTCCTGACTTTGATCTTCCGAAACTTCTATTCGGGCATACCAATTGAGTTGATCAAGGCCGCGCGCATCGATGGGGCCGGCTTCTTCCGCATCTTCTTTTCCATCATGCTGCCGATGTCGACCAACATCCTGATCGTCGCAGTGATCCTGCAGGTCACGGGCATCTGGAACGACTATCTGCTGGGCTTGATCTTCGCCGGCCGCGAAAACCTGCCGATGACGGTCCAGCTCAACAACATCGTCGGCAGCGTCACAGGCGAGCGCACTTTCAATGTCGACATGGCCGCAACCATGCTGACAGCGCTGCCGCCCCTCATCGTCTACTTCCTGTCAGGCCGCTATTTCGTGCGCGGCATAACGGCAGGCGCCGTGAAAGGCTGACCCCATGTCGACTATTGGCATACGCAACGTCAACAAGTTCTACGGCAATCTGCAGGTACTGAAGAACGTCGACCTGTCGATTGGTTCAGGTGAGTTCACAGTCCTGCTCGGTCCGTCGGGCTGCGGTAAATCAACCCTCCTTAGCGCCATCGCCGGGCTAGAAGAGATTCAAGAGGGCGCGATCGAGCTCGCCGGCCGGGATGTAACCCATGTCGAGCCCGCCAAGCGCGACATTGCCATGGTGTTCCAATCCTACGCCCTCTACCCGACCATGACCGTTGCCAGCAACATGTCGTTCGGCTTGCGCGTGAACCGGACGCCCAAACCCGAGATTGAGGAGCGGGTGCAATGGGCGGCGCGGCTCTTGCAGATCGAAAACCTGCTCGACCGCAAGCCGAGCCAACTATCCGGCGGACAGCGCCAACGCGTCGCCATCGGCCGGGCCCTGGTGCGCAAGACCCCAGTCTATCTGTTCGACGAGCCCCTCTCGAACCTCGACGCCAAGTTGCGCACTGAGATGAGGGTGGAGATCAAGCGCCTGCACCAAACCTTGGGTGCGACGATGATCTACGTCACCCACGATCAGATCGAGGCCATGACCTTGGCCACGCACATCGCCATCATGCGCAGCGGCGTTGTCGAACAGTTCGGCCATCCGGAAGATCTTTATCAGCGGCCGGCCTCCCTATTCGTCGCCGGCTTTATCGGCTCGCCCTCGATGAACTTTCTGCCTGGTAAGCTATCCCCCAATGGTTCCGGGGTCGGGCTCGAGTTGCCGGGTCTGGGCGGCGGCCAGCAGGCCGTCGATGTCGGTGCTTATCCCTTCGCCGCACCGGCCAAGGCGGGCGACATCACGGCCGGCTTGCGTCCCGAAGATATCGAACTGGTCAATGACGGCCCGGCTTTGGAAGGCAAAACCCTCTTTGTCGAACCAATGGGAGCGGATAGTCTTGCCTGGTTCGACGTCGCCGGCCATCGGGTCAGCGTTCGGCTAAAGGCCGATGACGGCAAGCGGGTCGGCGACACGGCACGCCTGGCGGTCCCCACCGACAAGGTGTCGTTGTTCGACCCGTCATCCGAGAACCGCGTTTAGATAAATCCTCGTTCCAGGCCTTGGCGAAGCATGGTCGGAACGCCCGTTGCCTTATGGAGAGATCAGTGTCTGTTGATGACGTCCTGTCGATGCAACTTTATTCGCTGCGCGATGTCGGCGACCTGCCGGCCCAGCTGGCGGTTTCGCGCCAGGCCGGTTACGGCCATGTGGAGCTAATCGGGGGGCATCTGGCCGACCCGGAAGCCACCCGAAAAGCACTCGCCGCCGAAGGTCTGAAAGCATCTTCCACTCATGTCAGCATGGATGTGTTGAGCAACGATATCGACACAGCGATAGGCGCGTGCCAGCTGCTCGAGATCAGCCACGCCTTCATGCCAGCCGTGCCGGACCGCGACCGAAGGGACCGCGCCTATTGGCATGGCATCGGGGTCGAACTCGGTCGCGCGGCAGAGCGGTTTGCGGGCGAAGGCATCGTGCTCGGCTTTCACAATCATGACTGGGATTTTGCCGAAGTCGCCCCGGGCGAAACGGCCATGGATGTGATGTTCGCCGGCGCCGGCTCGTCCCCCCTCGCCTGGGAGGCTGACGTCGCCTGGATCGCCCGCGGCGGCGTGAACGTTGAGGACGCGCTGAACAAGTATGCCAACCGGCTGGTCGCCGCCCATGTGAAGGACACCGCGCCGGAGGGCCAGAATCTAGATCAGGATGGCTGGTCGGATGTCGGCGCTGGCACGCTCGACTGGAAGTCGCTGTGGCCGCTGTGCCGCCGGCTGGGCGCTGAATGGATGGTGGTTGAGCACGACAAGCCCGCCGACCCGGCCGGCTTTGCCGCCGCCAGCCGTGCCTTTTTGCAAGCCAACGTCTCCTGATCGCCCGTCTCCTGATCGCCCCGACGCCCGAACCTAAGGAACACCCATGACCCCAGTTGCAATTGGCATCATCGGATGCGGCAACATCTCCGACAGCTACTTCAAGGGCGCGGCCACATCCAAATTGGTGACCGTGAAGGCGTGCGCCGATTTAAAGCACGAATTGGCTGTGGAGAAGGCCGAGACCTATGGCAGCACGGCCGTCTCGGTCGACGATCTTCTGGCCGACAAAGACATCTCCATTGTCATCAACCTGACGGTGCCCTTAGCCCATGCCCAGGTCAGCCGGCAGATTTTGGAGGCAGGGAAACATGTCTATACAGAAAAACCCTTGGCCGCCGAGTTCAAGGACGCAAAAGCGGTTCTCGAACTTGCCGACCGAAAAGGGCTTCGCGTGGGGTCGGCGCCCGACACCTTCATGGGCGCCGCCCATCAGGCGGCAAGACGCGCCATCGATGACGGCAAGATCGGCCGCGTGGTGGCTGGTGCCGCCGCCGTGATTTCCCACGGGATGGAACATTGGCACCCCAACCCGTCATTCTTTTACAAGCCTGGCGGCGGCCCGATCCTCGATATCGGCCCGTACTACATCACCCAGCTTGTCAATCTACTGGGGCCTGTTGCGCGGGTGACAGCTGTAGCAACACGGGGGCTATCGACCCGAACGGTGACCAGCGAGCCGCTGGCCGGCAGCACGATCGATGTTGAGATTGCTACCAATGTGAACGGGATCCTGGACTTCGTAAGCGGCGCCAATGTCACACTGACCGCAACCTGGGATGTCTGGAAACACGAAAAGCTGCCATTCGAGATCTACGGCACCGAAGGCAGCTTGCTGGTCCCAGACCCGAATTTCTTTGGCGGTGAAGTCGAGATCAGCGCGCAAGATAGCGACTGGCAATCCCTCGACATTTCGGCGTTTCCTTTTGGCGTGCCGAACCGGGCAAACAATGACGCCATGGTCGCCGACTATCGCATGATAGGGCTGTTCGACATGGCGGCCGCGATCGACTCCGGACGTCCCCACAGGGCGTCCGGCGCTCTGGCGCTACATGTGCTGGAGGTGATGGAAGGTCTTCAAACCTCCAGCGACACGGGCCAACACGTTGCCATGCAGACGAGGCCCGACCGTCCGGAACCGGTGCCGCTCGGCGCTGGCGAAGAAGTCTTTTTGCAGGCGAACAGCGAGGCCGCGTAACCTCTCCTCCCCGGCATCCTTTCGCCAAGCAAAACGGGGCGGCCATCAAGGCCGCCCCGTCTATTTTTAGATTCCAGTTGCAGATACCAGCTTCGGGTCAGGCGGCGACCTTGCGCAACACCTGCTCCAGCCTCTCGGTCGCCTTAAGATCGTCGATCCGCTCGACGGCAGCGAGTTCGCGGGCCAGGCGCTCCAACGCTGCCTGATAGATCTGCCGCTCACTGTAGGATTGTTCCGGTTGGTCTTCGGCGCGGTGCAGATCGCGCACGACTTCGGCGATCAGTACAGGATCGCCGGAATTGATCTTGGCTTCATACTCTTGCGCGCGCCGGCTCCACATGGTGCGGCGAACACGGCTGCGGCCCTTCAAGGTCTCCATCGCCGTCTTGATCCGGTCTTTGGAGGACAGGCGCCGAAGGCCGGACTTCTTGGCCTTGCTTGTGGGCACCTTCAGGGTCATGCGCTCTTTTTCAAAGCTGATGGAATACAGCTCGACTTCCATACCGCTGATTGAGTGGGTTTCCAGTGCCTCGATCCGGCCAACGCCGTGGGCCGGATAAACCACGTAATCACCTACCTTGTACTCAAGCTGTGCTGCCATTCTTTAACTCACTCACTTTCTTGGCTCGGCCCGGGGCCGGCATGGTTGTCGGCGTCGTGTCCTGCACGACCAATCATCGCAAGCTCGTTCCAAACACCAACGCCCAACGCTGCCAATATTAGCGACGACGGTTGATTACTTGCGCCTATTCAGTTGAGGCTTCCTGGCCCCACCACGAGACTGAAAACACCACACGCCGCGCCAGCCAATAGGGCAAACGTTTCGCGGCGACGATACCAATGCCAGATCGCTCTTTTGCAGCGTTCCAATCAGGGTTCAAGGGTGTCCTTCAAAAGAAGGGGCCGGTCTCCCGCTCGACCAGCCAGGGGCCTAATATACTACACAAAGCCCAAGTATTAAAGTCCTGTGACGGATTTACCCAATCATTCCAGGCAAATGCCTTATTAAGGCCACATACTAAGCAGCGGTGGTGCTAGGGGGCCGAATACCATTTAGCCGTCGTTCGCTGGCCCCGCCAGGCACATTACTGACCGCTTCAACGAGAGCAGAAGTGATTCAAACTCTGCCCTGTCGGACGCGCTGTATTTGATCGCCATTGCGGCGGTGACTGTGAAGTTGGCAAGGTCGGCCGGCGATTGCCCCGACCGGCCGATTGCCCCCGCGTAAGGTTCTAGGATCTCCGAGACCAAATCCTTGTGGCGCTGACGAGAACGGCCGATTTCCGCCTTCCCCGCTTTGTTGTGGCCGCTGATCAGATCCTCCACATCACCGGCGGTTTGCAACAGTTCGAAGGATTTCTCGGCCGTCTCGGCGAAGTAGATGTCGAGTTTCGACGAAAGTGACGAAACCCCGCCCAGTCGCGCGCGCGCCGCAGTCAATGACCGATCGGTGACATGACGGATCGAGGCCACGATCACCCCGTCCTTGTCGCCGAACAGTGCGTAGACGGTTTGGCGGGATACGTCCGCCGCCTCGGCGATATCGGCCATGGTCGTCTTCTTAGCGCCGAAGCGCACGAAGACGTCTATCGCCGCCTCAATAACCGTTGTTTCGGTCTGCACAACCATGTTTCAGCCAATCATCTCCTTGGTTTGTCGTCGCCATTCGTTCGATTCGGCCGTCAAGAATTGTCCGGCTGACATTAGGCATGATTTTACAACTTGACAAGAAATGAGCGAATGTAAGATATAAACTTACACAATGCGTCAAAATGTAAATCACTCGAGGACAGACATCATGACCCAGACCGTGCTGATCACCGGCTGCTCCAGCGGCTTTGGCAGACTGATCGCCCAGACGTTCGCGACGAACGGGTGGAACGTGATCGCCACCATGCGCTCGCCTGAGAAAGAAACCGAACTTAAGGACGGCGAGCAAATGTTGGTCCTCAAGCTCGACGTGACCGACTCCGCCTCCATCGACGCTGCCTTTGCCGAGGGGCGCGAGACGTTCGGGGCGATCGACGCTGTCGTGAACAATGCCGGCTATGGCGGCTACGGCCTGTTCGAACAGGCCAGCGACGCGGACATAAGGGCGATGTTTGACACCAATGTTTTCGGTGCCATGAACGTCATGCGTGCGGCCCTGCCAGCCATGCGCGAGGCCGGGGCCGGCACGATCGTCAACGTCACCTCAATGGGCGGCCATCTGGGGTTGCCAGGCGCCGCAATCTATTGCGCGACCAAACATGCGCTCGTTGGCCTCAGCGAGGGCATGGCGCTGGAATACAAACCCCTCGGTGTCAGCATCCACTCCGTCGCACCCGGCGCTTATCCGTCCACACGGTTCAACGAGAGCACCGACAAACGGCTCGACGAGGGAGATGAGCAGCTTGTCGATTGGTCGAACCAGGTCCGGGCTCAGATCGGGCAGGTCGGCGACCGGATGGCGCAACAGGGCGGAAATCTGGCCGACCCCCAAGAAGTCGCGGATCGGGTCTTTGCCTGCGTCACGTCGGACATGCCCGTCCATAACCCCACCGGCAGCGACGCTGAAATGATTATGGCCATGATGAGCCAAGACAAGCGGCAGGCCTTTCTCGATCAGCTCACCACCATGCTGATCCCGAAGCGCAACGCGGCTTAAGAAGTTCAATCGCTCACCTGAAGGGAGAACGCGATGTTAGGCACCATGATCTCGAACATGATGGTCAAGCCGCACCAATCCCCGCTGTTCGATGATCCGAGCAGCTACGGGCTGGCCCACGAAAATGTCGACTTCGAAACCCAAGACGGCGTGACCTTGCGCGGTTGGTTGATCAAGGGCGGCACCGACAAGGTCATTGTGCAAAGCCATTTCGGCGTTCAGTGCAACCGTGCCGGCTATTGCCCGGACGGGAAGGGCCTGATCAAGCCTTGGAAGCAGAACATCAGCTTTCTCCGGCACGCCAAATATCTGGTCGATAAGGGCTATTCCGTCCTGATGTATGATTTTCGTGGCCATGGCGACAGCGATGTCGGCCCGACCCCCTGGGTCAGTTGGGGGCCGGAGGAAGCGAAGGACGTGATCGCCGCGGCCCACTACATCACCAGGGAACGGCCCGAATTCGCCGATGCCCATATCGGGCTCTTGAGCATCTGCATGGGGGCCGGCGCGACGACCTATGCCTATGGCCGCGAAGATGGACTGCGAAATTTTCCCCAGATCAAGGCACTGATCGCGGTCCAGCCGCTGCTCTACACCTACTTCGTCGACGCCTTCGGTATGCCGGGTTTCCTGCAACGGGCGGGCGGCCGCGTGACCAAGCAGCGGCTGGGTTTCGATCTCAATACCAGGTCGTTTCTACCCGACGTGAAACACATCTCGGTCCCCACCCTGCTGGTTCAGAACCGGAACGACCCTTGGACCAACCTCGACATGGTCGGCGCTTACTATGACGGCCTGACCGTCGAGAAGGAGATGCTCTGGCTCGATATCGAGAAGAACCGGTTTGCGGCCTATGACTATGTCGGCCGCGAGCCCGACAAGGTGATGGGCTGGTTCGACACCCATCTGTTAGGCGCTTCAACTGCCAGCCACTAGCACACGGGTCGCTATCGACGCCCCCTTTGCATAAGACCGCCTAGTGAGAAGAAAACGTCTCGTAAGCCGGCGGTAGGGCGATTCCGCGGCGCGCAGCCTCGTCTTCGAGAGCTTGGAGCAGGGCGGTGCGGCTTTCCTCAAAGTCCGGGATGGACTGACCTTGGGCCATGGCCAAGCGTTCGAGGCCTAAACCCGCGCCCTCGGGCCCATTGGGATCGCCGTCGATCGGTTCGATGGCAACCTCGCCAATCTCGATGAATCCTGGTGGCGGGTATGAGGATGGCCGCTCAGGGTCGGTGCCGGGCAGCGGGTAATAGAGCCCCACCGTGTGGAACGACGGACGATCTGGATGTTCGAGGGAGGCGATGTACCCCGAACCGTCGCCCATTGAGACCGCCTCGGCCAAGGGGCGTTCGAAAAAGCGGTCGGCGGTGACATAGTCGTTGCGGCCTAGATAGGGGCGGAACCGCTCGGTGGAGACGAACAGCAGTTTTCGCGGATCAAGTTCCGTGCGGTTGACCAGGAACTCCATCACCAGATCCATCGCCAAGCCCGGTTCGGATCCTGGTTCGGTTTGGAATGCAAACACATTGAAATACGCAAGAACGCCAGGCCTCTGCCGTTCCGCCAAATCCTCGGTCCGAGCCAGCGGGACGATGCCCATCGATGCCCTTGGCAACGTAACCTGCTGAATGATGCCGTATCGAACACCACCGTTAAAGGCCTGGTCGACGATCAAATCGAAAGGCGGAAGAGCGGCGAAGCCGTTCTCGCCGAAAAAATCCGTCGCCTGATGGGCGATTGTCTCGGCGTGTGATGTCGCAGCCATGCTTACCCGGCCGGTGGCCAGAATTGCCGCGCCAGTGACGGCCAGGCCGATCATGTCTCTGCGTTTGAATGTCATGGCAAACCTTTTGTTTTTTGACTCGGTGCCGGCTGGGTGCTGTTTACCCCCAACCTAGTCCTGCCGATGCAAGATGCTGTGGCGAGATGGATTCCCATCACCGCCGGTCAATGTAAAGTGACTTCCTTGAGCTTCGGTCAAACACCCTTAACCATGGTGAGATGGCAAAACATATCGGCATCGTCGGCTGTTCGGCCGAAGGGGCGGCCTTGTGCTATCGCACGATCTGTGTCGAAGGGGCGCGGCTCCTCGGGCCCCACGCCCATCCTGAAATCTCCCTGCACACGCCGTCGCTTGCGGAATATACGGCATGCTTGGAACGAGGCGATATCGAGGGTGTCGGCGCGATCATGCTGGCTTCCGCCGAAAAGCTCGCGCGCGCCGGCGCGGATTTCCTGATCTGTCCCGACAATACGATCCATCAAGCGTTCGATTTGGTCAGCGCGCGCTCCCCCCTGCCATGGCTCCACATCGCGGAGATCGTTGCGCAAGAGGCTGCTTCGAAAAACCATCGCCGCGCCGCGATCCTTGGAACCAAGTGGCTCATGGTAAGCGACGTGTATCCATCTAAGCTCGAGGCGGCCGGTCTTGATTGGCAGTGCCCTAATGAGGCGGAGCGCAACGAACTCAACCGCATCATTATGGACGAACTCGTGAACAGCGAGTTTAAGCCCGAGGCGGTGACGTACCTTCAGCAGGTCATGGAACGGATGAAGAAGACAGGCTGCGACGTAGCGATCCTGGGCTGTACCGAGATTCCGCTCGTGATCGACGACGACAACGCGCCGCTGCCAACACTCGACTCAACGCGGCTGCTGGCAAGGGCCGCGCTCAGCCATGCCGTAGACCGCTAGGTCCGCTAATCGCCCTGCCCGGGATTGGCGCTGAAATGCTCTTCCAGCTTGTCGGGCACAGTTTCCCATTTTTCGGCGTCCGGCATGGCATCACGCTTGCGAGTGATATTCGGCCATTGCTCTGAGTAGTCGCGGTTGAACTCCACCCATTTCTCAGCCATGTCGCCCTCGGTGTCCGGCTTGATCGCCTCAATCGGGCATTCAGGCTCGCACACGCCGCAATCGATACACTCATCGGGGTGGATGACCAACATGTTCTCGCCCTCATAGAAACAGTCTACCGGGCAGACTTCGACACAGTCGGTGTATTTGCACAGAATGCAGATATCGGTGACGACGTAGGTCATACGAAGAGAAGTCTCCAAGGCCGCGCTCACGGGCGCGGAAGCTTAGCTCGGTGTGTCCGTTTCGACGCCGTAGCGTTGCAAGACGCGTTTGTGCGCCCTTCCGCTATCGCGATCATCGACATAGAGCAACCCCGCAATTCGCCGTATCAGGTTTGCTTCCATGTCATCCAGCTTGCCATCGGCGTAGGCCACGTCCCACAACATCTCAATCATTTGGATGCGTTCGTCTTGGTTGAAGGCGTTTTTGATCTTGGCAGTCAGGCCGTACCACTGCGCCGGACCGCTGGTCAGGCCCTCGGCGGACTGAACCAACTCAGCGGCCTCTTCCTCGCCCAGCTTGAAGCGCCAACGAACCAACTCAACGATACGGTCGTGTTCTGAGTCATCGATCGTCTCATCCATGCGCGCCTGCTCGACCAACAAGGCAGCTGCGGCCAAACGCAAATCGGCGGCCCGGTCCTCTTCGCTGACCGGCTCCGGCCCTTCCAGCCGATCGATTAGTGTTTGTAGACGTCTAAACATCAAGGTGCCTTCCGGCATGGCAAATAGGCTGCCAACCCTTGCGGGACAAGGGCGCAGACATCAAGCACTTTCGGTCGGACCTATCTGTCATCGAGGATGTCGCGCAGCTTGTCGACCGCGCGGCGGTCCCGCTTGGTTGGCCTGCCCGCGCCATTGGCCCGTGTCGGCGCCCTACCATCGGGTCCGGGCATGCTGGTCTCACGCGTTGGCGGCGCGAGATCTTCGTAGAGAAGCTGCGCCTCGCTCGCCGGCCCTCTTCTTTCAGCCAACGCCAAGATCTTGATCACCCGAACATGTCGGTGCTGGACGAAGGTTAAGACCTGTCCCGGCCTCACCGTCGCGTTGGGCTTCTTGGTCGGCGTGCCATCGATGCGGACATGGCCGTCGCCGCATAGCTTCGACGCCAAGGTACGGGTCTTGCAAAACCGCGCGAACCAGAGCCATTTGTCGAGCCTGAGGCCTGCCGCGACCTCCGTCATGGGCAGCCCGTCACTGGCCGGATTCCAGCAATTTCAGCTTGTCGAAAGGAGACAAGCCCGAACGCCGCCTCGGGCGCCGGCGGCTCGGCCGCGCGCGCTGACGGCTGTAGACTTCGGAACCGTCTTCCTCGCTTTTCGATTTGAATCCAAGAGCCTGCAGGACCGCCGGTAAGTCCTCAGCCTTGACCCCAATCATCGAAGCAAGCGAAGGCGCCACGGCAAAAGGCCCATCGCGGCCAAGGCGGGCCAACTCCCGACCCAGCGCCTCCACCCGGTCGAGACGCACCGCCCGGGGTCCCAACGGCGCATAGCCGAGGCGCAGGTAGAAACCGGCATCGGCGGCCTGGTCAGGCGACAGGGACGGCACACCGTCTTTCGGCAAAGGCGCCGGCAGCGGGCGACCGCGATGGAGCCATTCCAACAGGCCGATCAGCCGGACGGCTTTGGGCTTCAGAAGCTTGGGCACATAGATGAAGTAGCGTCCAAGAAACACGCCGTGACGGGCCAAAGCTCGGCGATCGGTCCGTTTTAGATCAGCGATCAGGTCGGCGACCTTGCGACGGCGCAACTTACCGGCATTTTCCGAAAGCTGAAACGCGATGCCCCTCGCGGCCCCTTCAAGGTCTGGCGCGCGAAGCCCCTCCAGCGATCCGAGGATGGCGGCAAAATGAGCGCCCCACCAGCGCTGCAGCCGCGCTTCCAGCCGATCCCGCTGCGCCGGTTCCAGTAGGTCGCCGGCTATGGGTTTCACGCGAGGCTCCAGCGCGCGAGTCGCTGCTTGCAGGACGCCGATATCCGCACCTCGCCAGCGCACGCGAGCTGTATCGGTGAGTTCCAAAGCGTCGTCAGGGGCTGCCTCTATCTGGCGCAGGCGGTTTGCCACCTCTTGGCGCAGGGTCTGGCGCGCCGCCCGCTGCAGCACCTTGGTGTCTTCGGCCAAGTGGGCCTTGTCAGGGCTGAATAAGAACCCGTCCAAGCGGCCGATATAGTGGCCCGCGAGCGCGACATCGCCATCTTCACTGACCGATCCACCCAGAGCCTCGCCCGTGGGATGCTTGGCCAACAGGGCCGACCGGCGATCGACGAAGCGTTGGGCCAGCCGCTCATGCAGCGCATCGGAGAGGCTGTCTTCAATCGCCCTTGTGCGCTCACGCCAATGGTCGGGGTCGTTTAGCCAATCGCCGCGATGGGCGACGAACGTCCAGGTGCGGATATGGGCCAGTCGCCCAACCAAGGTGTCGATATCGCCGTCGATCCGGTCGAGCCGAACAAGCTGGGCCGCGACCCAGTCGGTATCCAGCCGGCCATTGCCGTCCAGCAACTGGCTGTAAAGCCGCGCGATCAGCCTTGTGTGCGCATCGCTCAATGTCTTGCGGAAGTCGGGCACCTGGCAGACCTGCCACAACAGGGCCACCCGGTCGCGACCCGTTGCCCGATCGACGATCTCACTGTCGTTCGCCAGCGCTGCCAAAGCCCGCTGGTCGTCGGCCTCTGGCGTGCGCTTCAGCGCACCGGCGACCGGCTTGGCCTGAAGACTTCTCAGCAGGGCCGAGATGCTGCCGAAATCGAGATCGGAATTGCGCCAGTAGAAGGCTTTCAGCGGATCGAACTTGTGGGTTTCGATCCGATCGACCGTCTCCGGCGACAGGGTCAGCGGATCGTCGTCAAGCGCGCCAGGCACCGTGCCGAAGGTACCGTCAGACATGTGGCGGCCGGCGCGGCCGGCGATCTGCGCCAGCTCCGCCACTCTCAGGCGGCGGGATCGCAGGCCGTCAAACTTGGACAGCCGCGCAAAGGCGACATGGTCGATATCCATGTTCAGGCCCATGCCGATCGCGTCGGTGGCGACCAGATAGTCGACCTCGCCGGATTGAAAAAGACCAACTTGCGCGTTGCGCGTGCGCGGGCTGAGCGCGCCAAGTACCACGGCCGTGCCGCCGCGCTGGCGCCGCAGCCGCTCGGCCAGGTGATAAACATCGCTGGCAGAAAAGGCGATCACCGCGCTGCGCTTGGGCAGGCGCGAGAGCTTCTTGGGCCCACCAAGGCTGAGAGTCGACAGGCGCGGCCGGACCGAAAATTCCGCATCGGGCACCAGCGCACGGATCAGACCTCGGGCAGTTTCCGAGCCTAAGAACATGGTCTCGGAAATACCGCGTGCATGCAGCAGCCGGTGGGTGAAGGCATGGCCGCGCTCAGGATCGGCCGCCAGCTGAATTTCATCCACCGCAAGAAACTCGACCATGCGGTCAAGCGGCATGCTTTCCACCGTGCAGATGAAATAACGCGCCGTTGACGGGATGATCTTTTCCTCGCCCGTGATCAAGGCGGTTTGTCCGCGACCTTTGCGCGCGACCACACGGTCGTAATTCTCGCGCGCGAGCAGACGCAGCGGAAAACCGATCATGCCGCTGGCATGGCCCAACATGCGCTCAATCGCCAAATGGGTCTTGCCGGTATTGGTTGGGCCGAGCACCGCCTGGACGGACTGACGGGTCAAAGACGAGGTCATGATGTCAGAAGTGACCCTTGGCATCGTAATTGACAAGTTGCGGGTCGGCGGAAGCGACCCTAGCTATCGATGGGTAATGATCTGACATGACTGGGGATAGTCAAGAGATGCGATCGACGATTTGGAAGACTGGTATTTGGACAGCCGCCGCATCGGCCGCCGCGCTCACCATGAGTGCGACAGGGGCCCTGGCGCAGACAACGAGCGCACAAGCCGAAGAAATTGCCAACGCCCTAAAAAGATACATCGACGAGAGAATCCTTGAGCCGACGCCCGATTTGAGCCTGAATCTCGACGGCGCGATCGAGGTTTACCCGCGCGGTGACCACTATGCCGGGATAATCCCCGCTGGCGAATTGGTTGTCTCTTCCGATCATGACGATGTGACCGTCGTGTTCCAGTTCGCCGACCCGCTGACGTTCGAGATTCGGATTGATGAGCGCGGTTGGTACGATACCACTTATGTCGTGCCGTCTTCTATGAGGCTCAATGTCTATGAGGGCGGCAGAGAGCCACTTGAGGGCGACCCGAGCGCTTCGGCAACGTTCCGGATCGGGGATCAGTCGGGATGGGCGCTGATCGTTCCCGAATATGAGACGGCCATAGCGTCAGAAGGCTATCTCGCTGACATGTCTTTCCAGGTAGACGACATGCCAGGGGACTTCTCGCTTGCGAGATTCACCTACTCGCAGGACAGCGAGGAAGTGGACGAAGGGATCTTCGATTCGACATTCACTGCAGACGCAAGCGGCTTTCTGATTTCCGTTCCAGTCGAAGACGTCCTCGTCGAGATCGGCAATATCGGCCTGTTCGGCGCCGGCACGGGCCTCAATTTCCCTGCGCTGGTCGACTTCAACACCGCTTTGAACGAACTGATCATCGCCAGCGAGGAAGGTGCAGACGAAATCGCGCTGATGGAAGACGCACGCACGCTGCTTGCCGAAACGCCGCCATTGATGAGCGATTTTCAAGCAACCTACTTCTTGGAGGGGCTTGTCGTTCGGTCACCTGACGGAAATTTTGACCTAACCGGCGCAGTAGCAGGAGGGTCACTGACCGGCCTTGATTCGGAATTGGCTAGTATATCGCTCAACTTGGATATCGAAGGTCTGGCTCTGGACCCGGCGCCGCCCTTCGCAAACTTGCTCCCCGAAAGTACCGGGTATCTGATCGAAATCGCCGACATTCCGACGGACGCCCTGCTCACCTGGATCGACAATGTCCTGCGCGACATTCCAGTGATGGGAGAAGATAGTGCATTCGATCAACACATGCTGCCGCTCTATTTCGAGATCGCCGAACGGGGCACGGCATTGAATGTCGAAGACCTTTACTATCATAGCGACGCTGGCAGCCTGGAATTCACTGGTCAAATGCGGCCGAACCCCGGCGCGCTGTTGGGCCTAACGGCTACTGCCGAACTGGTCGGCACCAATCTTGCCAACCTGATATCGGCTATGGGCTCGATCCCGGATTTCGACAGCGAGGCGGCAGCTGGGTTCGCGTTGATCCAGGGGCTTGGCGCCCAAACCACCAACAGCGATGGCGAGCCGGTTCACACCTATCTGTTCGAAGTGACGGACGATGGGTCGGTGACCTTGAACGGTAACGACTTCGGCCCGCTGATTGAGCAATTGCAGTAGCCCTGGTTGAGCCGTTGGAAACCGTGGTGGCGCGAGTCGGTTTCCAACGGCGCCTTCCTTGGTCGCGTGCGTGTTTGCGCGAGAGCCAGATTACCGACGCTGGTCCATGGTACAATCGAACTAGGACGGTCGCCCAACTAGGGGAGTGAGATCGGATGTCTAAACGCGGTTGGATTACGTCGGGGGCTTGTGCGCTCCTGTCTCTCACGGCGGTGGAGGCCAACGCACAGGCCCAGGCCACCGACGAAATGGCGCGCAAGCTGGTCACGGCGCTGGAGCGTTACATCGACAACCGGCTGCTGGAGCCCAACCCTGGCTGGGTGCTTGAACAGGACGACCGTATCGAGGTCGTCCCTGCTGGCGACTACTACGCCGGCTCGATCCCGCCTGGCCGTCTGCTCATGCTTGGAGACGAATTCGGCTGGGTTTGGACTATCGATGAACCGCTGGAATTCGACCTGAGGATCGACGAAGGCGGTTGGTACCATGTGGACTTCAACGTGCCGTCCTCAATCCAAATTGCCCAATATCGGGGGCTGTCGCTCAGCGAGAATGAGCCGTCCTCCGAGATCGACTTCGAGGCAACCGCAACAATCGGCAGTCAAGTCGGTACCGTGTTGATCGTCCCGGACTATGAGCAAACCCTCGACTTCGAAATCATCTGGAACGATGTCGAGGTGACCTTCGAGGGCCTAGAGGACACGATCACGCTCGGTCGGTTCAGCGCCCTTCAAACCGCTCCCGCCGATGGTGCGGAATTGGATGACCTTTCGATCGAGCGGACCTTCGATTTGGCCAATCTGGCGATCGACACCGGCCGGGGGTCTCGGATGGAATTGGACACCGCGACTGTAATCTCGACATGGGCCGGGTTCGACATGCCGGCTTTCTACGAGTTTTTTGCAGCCGCCGACCCGCTGTTCAGCTTGTTGCAGGCCGAGCCTGACGACCCGGAACCCTACCGACTGCTGCGCAATGTTCTCGCCAACACGCCGAATCTGTTCAACGAAGTTACCGGCGAAATTGGCCTTAAGGGTCTGCGTATTCGCGAGCCCGCCGGCAATGTCGACCTCGAAGAAATCTCTGTCGGCTTCAACCTCGAAGGCCTTAGCGGCAACAGCGCCGATCTCGCTCTTTCGTTCCGGCTGGCCGACCTACAACTGGGGCCGCAGGTGCCCAATCGCGACTTGATCCCAACGAATGCGGGCTACGATATCCGCGCCAACGATCTACCGACCGAGGCGCTTTATGGCTGGCTCGACGATTTTCTTGCGACTGTTCCTAGCCTCGGTCCGGATATCGCCCTGCCGGCCAGCCTGTTTTCGCTCTATGAAGATTTGGCCGGCACGGGTGCCGTGTTGGATATCCGCGACATCCATGTGGAAACCGACACCGCCAGATTGGATTTCTCAAGCCGCATCCGGCCCGATACGGCGGCCATGTTCGGCGCTACGGTGGAGGCGGACCTTTCCGCCACCGCCATGGACAGGATGACCGAAGCCATAAACGATCTTCCCTTCGGCGGTTCGCGATTGTCGGCCGGCCTTGCCGTTATCCAAGCCTTCGGCGCGCGCGACACCAACGAGGAGGGCGACTCCGTTCATAACTATCAATTCGAGGTCACGCGCGACGGCATGTTTATGCTCAATGGCAACGACATGAGCCCGATCATGAATCTGATCCGCTAAAGACGCGATTGGAAAGCGCCGGAGGCAGCGCCCTAAGCATTGCCGGCATGCGCCACCCTTGTACCGCGCGAAGGCCTTTTTATATCTCCGGTTTGACCGTTTGTCGGAACCGAAGGAATAGTACCCCATGGCCCAGGAGCGGCTTGAATTTCAGGCTGAAGTCAGCCGATTGCTGGATATTGTCGCGCGTTCGCTATACAGCAAAAAAGACGTTTTTCTCCGCGAACTGATTTCCAACGCATCCGATGCATGCGACCGGCTGCGCTATGCGGCGCTGACCACGCCTGACCTGCTGTCCGACGATGCGGAATTCCAAATCCGCCTGTCCGTCGACAAGGATGCGGGAACGCTGACCATCGCCGACAACGGCATCGGTATGGACAGGACGGATCTCATTAAGAATCTCGGCACGATCGCCCGATCGGGTACCGGTGCATTCCTAGACCAGATCAACGGCAGTGGCGGTGACGACGAGAAGGCCAAGGACGACTTGGCCCTGATCGGACAATTCGGTGTCGGCTTTTATTCCGCGTTCATGGTCTCCGACAAGGTCGACGTTTATACGCGCAAGGCCGGCGATGCCCAGGGCTGGCACTGGTCCAGCGATGGCAAAGGCAGCTTTGAGGTCGGCGAAGCCGAAGGGCTGAAGCGGGGCACGCGGATCGTCCTTCACATCACCGACGAGGCGAAAGAGTTCCTGGACCAAACCCGCCTTGAACACATCGTGCGCACCCATTCCGACCATGTCGCGGTGCCCGTGGTCATGGCCGGCGAGGATGGCGCGGACAACCGCCTGAACCGAGCCGCCGCGCTGTGGACCCGGTCCAAATCGGAGATCACGGACGAGGAATACAAGGAGTTCTATCACCATGTCGGCCATGGCTTTGATGAGCCATGGGCAACGGTGCACACCAAGGCAGAGGGCACGGTCGAGTTCACGGCACTTTTGTTCGTGCCAAGCCAGCCACCCTTTGACCTGTTCACTCCGGACCGCCGTCACCATGTCCGGCTTTATGTCCGCCGCGTACTGGTCAATGAGGGTGCCGAGGGCCTCGTGCCGCCGTATTTGCGCTTCCTGCGCGGTGTAATCGACAGTGAGGATCTACCGCTCAACATCAGCCGCGAGATGCTGCAGTCCAATCGCATGGTCGGCAAGATTCGCCAGATCACCACCAAACGGGTGCTGGGCGACCTTGCGAAGCGGGCCAAGGATGACGCCGAAGGCTATGCCCAGTTCTGGACCTCGTTCGGCGCTGTGTTGAAAGAGGGGCTTTACGAAGAGCCGGACAATCGCGAGGCGCTCTTGGAACTCGCCCGCTTCCGTTCGACCACGGTCGACGGCTGGACCGATCTTGCCGGTTATGTCGAGCGCATGAAGGAAGGCCAGGACGCGATCTACATCATCACCGGCGAAAACGAGCAGGCTCTGGAACGCTCGCCCCAGCTTGAGGGCTTCAAGGCCAAGGGGGTCGAGGTCCTGCTGCTGACCGACCCGATCGATGATTTCTGGACTGCGGCCGTCGAGACCTACAAGGACAAACCCTTCAAATCCGTCACCAAGGGTGGCGCGGATCTCTCCTCAATCGAAAAGTCCGAGGAAAAAGAGGACGAGAAGGAACCGGCAGCGGATATCGCCGACCTGGTCGCTCGCCTCAAGATCGCGCTAGGCGAGTCGGTCAAAGATGTCCGCGCGTCCGAAAGGCTGACCGACAGTCCCGTCTGCCTGGTTGCCGATGACGGCGACATGGATATGCGTATGGAGCGATTGCTGCGCC
>JBCCER010000057.1:0-24804 GCA_039030175.1 Pseudomonadota bacterium | reverse complement strand
TATATCGACCACCTCACCCACAATGTCTGGCGCGGCCGGATGGACGAATGGGCGAGCTTCTACGAGCGCCTGTTTAACTTCAAAGAGATCCGCTACTTCGACATTGAGGGCAAGCTGACGGGACTGAAGTCCAAGGCCATGACCAGCCCGTGCGGCAAGATCCGTATCCCCATCAACGAATCGTCGGACGACAAGAGCCAGATAGAGGAGTATCTGAAGGCCTATAAAGGCGAAGGCATCCAGCATATCGCCCTAGGCACGGACGACATCTATGCGACGGTACAAGCGCTGGGCAACCTCGGCGTTGAATTCATCGACCCTCCGCCAGCCACGTACTACGAGATGCTGCATGAGCGGCTGCCGGGCCATGACGAGGATGTCGATCACATGCAGGAACTGGGCGTGCTGATCGATGGTGCGCCGGGTCAAGAAGGCGAAGAGCAGGGCTTGCTGTTGCAGATCTTCACCAACACGGTGATCGGCCCGATCTTCTTCGAGGTCATTCAGCGCAAAGGCGATGAAGGCTTTGGCGAAGGGAACTTCCGTGCCCTGTTCGAATCGATCGAGCGCGATCAAATCAAGCGCGGCGTACTCGAAGGGTAATCCCTCACCTCCGTTCGGTCAGATTATTCGTCCGGTCAGTGTACCTGGCCGGACGGGGTCTGTTCGGCAGCCTCCTGCGCAGGTAGTTGAAAGTCCAATCCCCACTCCACCTTGCCTACTGCATCGGCGAAGACCTTGCAGAAATTGTAAAGCAGCGCGGGGCTCAAGGTGAGTGGCATGGCGATGTTCTTCTCTTCATCGCCTTTCCCCTCGAAGACAATCGTCGCAGTGCCATTCTTGCGCAGTGTCCATCGCACATTGAGGGGCAGGATCGGCGCGTCGACCACAGGCTCCAGCCCCTGAGCCTTATACTTCCCCGTAAAGTCGGCGTGTTTTGCCGCTTGCTCTTGCTGAAACGCCATAATGGCGGTCCGTGCGGTTTGATCCGTAGCGTTTGCCGGAACCTGGCTCTCCAACCCTTTCATCAGGACCGGCCACAATAGCGTCGCGACACGCCTGGTAATCCAGATCCGAAACTCCTGCTGGCTCTTCGTGCCGACACACAGCAACAGCCGGTCTTCATGCTTTAGGTAGCGAAAACTCAGTTGGCGCAGGGTATTGGGCCCCGGAACGTCAGCCATTCGATCAATCTTCCGCAAAAAGAGATTGGTTAGGCATTTGGTGCGAAGTCGGCCGTTAGAAAGGGCCACAGGGCCTCTAAAGTCGCGTCCGGCGCCTCCTCGACCAGATAGTGACCGGCGTCAATGGCTTGCCCGGACACGTCCGACGCTTCCAGCCGCCACACATCGAGGACATCATAGGCTCGTCCCACAAGCCCATTGGCACCCCAGAGCACCAGGACGGGACATCCGATCTGGTCGTCCTCATCCTCGCGATCGTGCTCGAGGTCAATGGTTGCCGCTGCGCGGTAGTCCTCGCACATGGCATGGATCGCGGCCGGGTCGGCAAAGCAGCGCTTGTACTCGGCCAGGGCGTTTTCGTCGAATACCTGATCGCCCGAGCCCCAGGCGCCCAGCTTCCGTTCGAGATAGTATTCCGGGTCGGCACCGATCAGCCGTTCTGGCAAGTCGTACGGCTGAGACAGAAAAAACCAATGGTAGTAGGTGGACGCGACCAACTGGTTGACCGTTTCGAAGACCGTTCGTGTGGGCACGATGTCCAGGACCGCCAATCGCGACACGCGATCAGGGTGATCCAGGGCCAGTCTTCGACCCACCCTTGCGCCACGGTCGTGGCCGACCACCGCGAATTGGTCGAATTCGAGGGCGGTCATCAGCGCGGCCATGTCCTGGGCCATGACCCGCTTGGAATAGGCGAGATGATCGCCGCCGCCTTCCGGCTTCAGACTGTCCCCATAGCCGCGCAAGTCCGCCGCCACGACCGTGAACCGTTCGGCCAGAACGGGGGCAATGGGATGCCACATCACGTGGTTTTGCGGGAAGCCGTGCAACAGAAGCACCGGCGGTCCCTCGCCGGTGACCACGCAGTGGATATCGCCCTCGCCGACCGAGACGAATTCGCGCCGAAAGGAAACAGCCATGCAAAACCTCATCATCTTGGGCGACGGGCCGCCCTTGCGCACCGATCCCGCGGGGCGTAAAGCCTAGTCGCCTTTTGCCCGGCGACGAAACTTAGATACCATGAGCAACGACCAAATCGTCAAACCTCGGCCGTTGAGCGGCTTTCCGGAGTGGCTGCCGGCCGAAAAGCTGGTGGAAACCCGCCTGCTGGACATCATCCGAAGGAATTTCGAGCTTTACGGCTTCGCGCCAATCGAAACGCCTTCCGTGGAACGCAAGGAGGTGCTCAACGCCAAGGGTGTCGAAGCCAAGGAGATCTATGCCCTCTCGCGTCTCGCCGCCGAAGGGGGCGACGGGCCGACCGAAACTGAAATGGCACTGCATTTCGACCTGACAGTGCCCCTGGCCCGCTACGTGGCGCAGCATTTCAGTAAATTGGTGTTTCCGTTTCGACGCTATCAGATCCAGAAAGTCTGGCGCGGCGAGCGACCGCAGGCCGGACGGTTCCGAGAATTCTACCAGTGCGACATCGATATCATCGGCAATGGTGCGTTGAGCATTCTGGCCGACGCCGAAATCCCGTCGATAATCAACGCCGTGTTCACCGAAATGGGCATTGGTCGGTTCCTGATCCGGATAAACAACCGCAAGGTTCTGCAGGGATTTCTGCAAGCCGAAGGCGTCGCCGACCGTGATACCGTTCAAGTGCTACGCACGCTAGACGCCCTGGAAAAAATCGGCCGAGAGAAGGTTGCGGCCAACCTGGTCGATCAGGCTGGCCTTACCACCGCATCCGCCGATCGTCTGCTAAGCCGGATCGACGGCATAACGGATCTCGATGGGTTGGCGGAGGAGGTCTCCATCCCGCTCGTCAGCGAGGGGATTGCCGAACTTCAGGCGGTGTCAGCGGGACTGCTCGCTATGGAGGTGCCCCACAAAAACTGGGCCATCGATCTGTCCATCGCGCGCGGCCTCGACTACTACACCGGTACGGTCTACGAGACGCGGCTGGTCGACCATCCATCGCTCGGCAGCATTTGCTCCGGCGGTCGCTACGATAACCTGGCGGCGACCTTCACCAAGCAAGCCCTTCCGGGCGTGGGGATTTCAATTGGGCTGACCAGACTCTTGTCCCGCCTGTTTGACGCCGGGCTGGTCGAGGCGGGTCGGTCGAGCCCGGCGGACATCTTGGTGACAGTGATGGATCGGCAATTGCTGGGACAATGCTTGATGCTGGCCAGTCGGCTGCGCGGCGCGGGCATCGCCGCCGAAGTCTTCACCGACAAAAAGAAGATCGGCGCGCAGCTAAAGTATGCCGACCAGAAGGGTTTCCCTCTAGCCCTGGTGTTAGGGGACGAGGAAGCGAAACAGGGACGGGTTCAGATCAAGACACTTGCGACCGGCGACCAAATAAGCTGTGACCAAGATACCTTGATCGACACCGTGCGACCGCTGTTGGCATGAGACCGGCGATTGGCTCATCCGCCGCGCGATGAATATTTGATGAGAGCGGCGATCTCACGCATCAGAAGGTAGGGATCCCGCCATCCCCAATAGGGGGCATGAGCGTGGGCGAAGTCGACTATGCCGTTCTGACGAAAAGCCATTCGGATGCGAGCAATATGAAAATATTGCGAGACCGCGAGCACAGTCCGGACATCATTGGAACGCATCCAACTTGCTGCATTACGTGCCGTAGCGGCTGTATTCACCCCGTCCGGGTCAATGACGATGACCGCCTCGGGAATGCCGGACGTCCGCAGATATGCCGCCATGGTTGAGGTTTCGTCCGCGCCGGAACTGCTGACGCCGCCGCTGACCAACACCTTCGGAAACAAGCCGCTACGGTAAAGCTCAATCGCACGGTCCAGCCGTGCCGCTAAGCGCGGACTGGGCCGACCGTCGCTGTGCACATGATTGCCCAGCACCACCATGACGTCCGCTTCCCGGATATCGTCGCGCAGTCCGAACCAAAGTATGTAGGACAATGGGGCCGCAAGGCCGACAAATAGGGCGACCGACAGCGCAAAAACGACGCTCACCGTTTGGGCGGGGTTTCCGTCTGCGCCGCATGCCACAAGCGGCGTAGTGCATCAATCAATGTCGGCTGATCCTCGGCGAGAGAATCGAAGAACTGGGCGTCGGCTTCCAAAACGAGTGGCATCGCCTCATTCAGAACGCGCGCGCCAGCAGCCGTCAATTTCAGATGACGCGCCCTGCCGTCGGTGGGGTGTCGGTCGCGCTCAAGCAGTCCCTGGGTCGCGAGGGTTCTAACCACCTGGCTGGTCATCATCGGGTCGGTCTTACAGAATTGGGCGAGCCGTGCCTGGTTGACGTGCCCTTCCCGCTTATCCAGCCAGGCGAGCCCCGCGAGCAAGATGAACTGCACATGCGTAATGCCGACACTGTCTAGGTTCGCGCGCTGACGACGCTGCCAGAGATTGGTGACCTGCCATAGCAGGAAGCCAGGATTGTTCTCTGGCCTCAGCGTAAGTGTCAGCGTTTCGACATCTACGCTTGGCCGTGCTTTGCTCTTAGCTGCCATCTGTCGCCTCCCCTCACCGATCGGTCACACTAGCCCAGCGCTGCGCCGAGAGCACGCATTGCGGCTTATGTTCATGTTTGCGTTTCGCACGGGCCGGCGCCTATATCAATGCTCCGCCGATTGATCGTCGGCCAAATGCCTGGTTCAGCGCCATCATGGGAACAGTGATCGACATCATCCTGCCGGTATTCGGCGTGGTGATCATCGGCTTCGTCGCGGCGAAGTTCAGATGGTTCGATCAATCGGCCGCGCGCGGTCTGTCGTTGTTTGTCTTCAACTTTGCCGTTCCCCTGCTGCTGTTTCAAAGCCTTGCCAGCACGCCCCTGCCCAGCGACATCGAGTGGGGATTCCTCATCTCCTACTACGCGGGCGCATTTCTCGTTTTTGGTCTGAGCATGTTGGTGTCCGGACAAGGCTTTGGGCGACGCCTCGACGAACAGGGGATTTTCGGTCTCAGCGCCGCTTTCTCAAACACGGTGATGCTGGGCATTCCACTCGTGCTGACGACGTTCGGTGATGAAGCAGCGCTGCCGCTGTTCTTGATCATCGCGCTGCACGCCTTGGTGATGTTCCCGACCGTGACCTTGATTATCGAGGGCGGTCGCGGTCGAGGCGTGGGCTTTTTCAAAGTTATCTTGGTGACGGCGAAAGGACTGGCACAGAACCCAATCATTTGGGGATTACTGGCCGGGCTTCTCTTCAACCAGATGCGCTGGTCCCTACCGAGCGCGTTGGATGACATTGCCGCACTACTGGCCAGGGCCGCCCTACCCTGTGGGCTGTTTGCCATGGGCGCATCGCTCGCCTGGTTCAAGGTCGCTGGCCACGTTAATCAAGCCCTGATGACCGTCTCATTGAAGCTCATCATCCACCCGCTTGCGGTCTGGTTTCTGGCAACAATTGTATTCGACCTCGACCCGATGTGGGCGGGTGTCGCTATCCTGTTGGCATCGGCACCGACCGGGATCAATGTTTACCTGTTTGCGCAGCGCTATGGCATCTGCATTGGCTCGTCGGCGACGACGGTCCTGGTCGGCTCCCTATTTTCGATCTTTACGATTGCTGGCGTGCTGTTGATCTTGCCCGGCCAATAGCAGGCTCGGCCGCGAACCAGCCCATGACAAAAACCGCGAGCAACGCGCCAACAAGCTGACAGAAGATGAAAATCGGCATGTCGGCCGCCGCGATGCCAGCGAAGCTGTCGCTGAGGCTCCGTGCCAACGTCACCGCCGGATTGGCGAACGAGGTCGACGAGGTGAACCAATAACCGGCGGTGATAAACAGGCCTACGGCATAGGGAACGACCTCCGGCCGGGCACGCAGGCAGCCAAGGATGGTGACCAGCAGTCCGAACGTCGCCAAGCCCTCCGCCAGCCACTGACCGCCGCCGCTTCGCTCGGTCATCGACCAGTGGACCCAGGGCAAGTCGAACATCGCGTTTGCGGCAATCACCCCGATGGCCCCGCCAATGATCTGGGCCACTATGTAGGCCAAGGCCAAACCGCGGCCGATCTCGCGCCGAAGCCAAAACGCCATAGTGACCGCAGGATTGAAATGCGCCCCGGAGATCGGCCCAAACACTGTGATCAGGACCACCAATATGGCGCCCGTGGCCACTGCGTTTGCCAGCAGGGCAAGACCGGTGATCCCACCCGCCAACGTGTCGCCCATGATGCCGGAGCCAACAACGGTCGCCAGCAGAAACGCGGTGCCCAGAACCTCCGCAGCCAGCCGCCTCGCCAGGTCAGTCCGTTTGTCAGCCATCGGCGCCGACGGGCTGCAGCTTCAGGCTTGTCTTGCCAATGTCGTCAAGCTGCTGTTGCAGCTTCAGCGATTCCAAACTGGCAATCGGCAGATTGACCAGAATGTCCAGCCGCCGTTCGATCATCCGATAGACATCGGCCGTAAATGCAGCCTTCTCGGCATCCGTGCCCTCGAACGAGGACGGATCCGGGAAACCCCAATGAGCTGTCATCGGCTGCCCTGGCCAAACGGGGCAGACCTCGCCGGCTGCTTGGTCGCACACGGTGATGACGAAGTTCATTTGCGGCGCGCCCTTGGCGGCAAAGTCATCCCAGCTTTTCGACCGCAAACCATCGGTCTTGTAATTCAGCCGTTCGAGCAGGGTCTTCACTGTCGGATTGATCGTTCCTGAAGGCTGACTGCCTGCTGAATAGCCGACAAACCTGCCGCGTCCGACGCGATTGACGATGCATTCCGCCATGACGCTGCGGGCGGAATTGTGGGTGCAAAGAAACAGGATGTTATAGGGCTGCGGCGCGTCCGCCATCTCAACCTCCTTCAGCAGGCTTCAACGGTTTCGGTCAGGAAGCCGCAGATCTCAGGCCTTCCCTGACAGCAATCCTCGGTCAGAAAACTCAACAGACGCCGCATGCCTTCGTAGTCGGCGGTATAGAAGATGCGCCGGTCCACGCGCCGCGCTCGTAGAAGGCCCGCGCGCTCCAGCAGCGCCAAATGGGTCGACAGGGTCGACGGGGGAACCTGGACCTCACGCGCGATATCCCCGGCGATCAGCCCGCTTGGGCCCTTCTGAATCAGCAAACGAAAAACGCGCAGCCTCGTTGCATGGGCAAGCGCCGACAGGGCATCAATGGCAGATATTTCTTCCATATTTCGGAAAATATCGAAATATGGAGATCAAAGCAAGGTGCCATGAACCAATCTGCGGTGATTACGAGGAGGTTTCGGGGCTGCGCTTCCAGCGCCAGCGCAGCATCCGGCGGATCGGGCCGAGGAAGCGCGGATAGCGGCGGTGCAAGCGGGCAAACCCCTTCTTCGCGGTGATCGACCCGCGCAGGATCAACACTAGACCGACGGCTATAATCGGGATGCCGCCCGGCCCCGGCAGAGGCCCAAGAATCAGGCCGATGCAAACGATGATCACGCCGAGAATGACCAGCCCCCAGCGCAAAAGCCAACGCCAAAGTCGCAAGGGAAGGCCAGCACACGCGCGGGCGAGCCGGACAGTGACGTGAGATCGCAGAGGGGGAGGTGTCGTGCTCATCCAACGTCTAACGTGGGGAGGAATTCGCAGCCAGTCCAGCATTCCGTGCGATACGAAAGGGCGTGCAAATAAGAAAAAGCCCCGGAGATCGGCTGATCCCCAGGGCAATTTCACTTGAGAGCCTAGCTCTCTGACCAGTTGGTCGGTCGTGGGCGCGGACCTTAGAAGTCCATACCGCCCATGCCGCCCATACCACCCATGCCGCCCATGTCGGGGGCGCCGCCGCCAGCAGCCGGCTTCGGCTCCGGCTTGTCGGCAACCATGGCCTCGGTGGTGATCAGCAGAGAGGCGACGGAGGCCGCATCCTGCAGCGCGGTACGCACGACCTTGGTCGGGTCGATGACGCCGGACTTCACCAGGTCTTCATACTGGCCGGTGGCCGCGTTGAAGCCGAAATTGACGTCCGACTGTTCGAGCAACTTGCCAACCACGACGGAGCCGTCATCACCGGCATTTCCGACGATCTGGCGCACCGGCGACTGGATCGCACGGCGAACGATGTCGATACCGACACGCTGCTCGTTGTTCTCCGGGCTCAGGCCGTCCAGGACCTTGCCGGCATAGAGCAGGGCGACGCCGCCACCGGCAACGATACCTTCCTCAACCGCGGCGCGAGTGGCGTGCATCGCATCGTCAACCCGGTCCTTCTTCTCCTTCACCTCGACCTCGGTGGCGCCACCGACGCGGATGACGGCAACACCGCCGGCCAGCTTGGCCAGACGCTCTTGCAGCTTCTCACGGTCATAGTCGGAGGTCGTCTCTTCGATCTGGGCCTTGATCTGAGCGATCCGGCCTTCGATGTCGGCCTTTTCGCCGGCACCGTCGACGATCGTGCTCTCGTCCTTGGTGATCTGAACCTTCTTGGCGGTGCCAAGCATGTCGAGGGTCACGTTCTCGAGCTTGATGCCAACATCTTCGGAGATCACGGTGCCACCGGTCAGGATCGCCATATCCTCAAGCATCGCCTTACGACGATCGCCGAAGCCCGGCGCCTTCACGGCCGCGACCTTCAAGCCGCCACGCAGCTTGTTGACGACTAGGGTGGCCAGAGCCTCGCCCTCGATATCCTCGGCGACGATCAGCAGCGGCTTGCCGGACTGAACGACCGACTCGAGCACCGGCAGCATGGCCTGCAGGTTCGACAGCTTCTTTTCGTGGAGGAGGATGTGCGGGCTTTCCAGCTCCGTGGTCATCTTCTCGGCATTGGTCACGAAATAAGGCGACAGGTAGCCGCGATCGAACTGCATGCCTTCAACGACTTCCAGTTCGGTGTCGAGGGACTTGGCTTCCTCGACCGTGATCACGCCTTCATTGCCGACCTTCTCCATGGCCTTGGCGATCATCTCGCCAACCGAGGCATCGCCATTGGCGGAGATGGTGCCGACCTGGGAGACCTCTTCGTTGGTCTCGACGGTGCGGCTGCGGGACTTGATGTCCTCAACGATGGCCTCGACAGCCATGTCCACGCCGCGCTTCAGGTCCATTGGGTTCATGCCAGCGGCCACGGCCTTGACGCCCTCGCGGACGATGGAGTGGGCCAGAACGGTCGCCGTGGTGGTGCCGTCACCCGCAATGTCGTTGGTCTTCGAGGCAACCTCGCGGACCATCTGGGCGCCCATATTCTCGAACTTGTCGCCAAGCTCGATTTCCTTCGCGACGGTCACACCGTCCTTGGTGATGCGCGGGGCGCCGAACGACTTGTCGAGCACGACGTTGCGGCCCTTCGGACCCAGCGTGACGCGCACGGCGTCGGCTAGCGTCTCGATGCCGCGCAGCATGCGCGACCGGGCATCAACGTCAAATTTTACTTCCTTAGCAGCCATAGTGTTGCTTCTTCCTTTGGCTAAATCTCAGTGACTTAAGACTGGAACCGGGTGAGGCGCCTTAGGCTGCCTTCGCGGCGGCGGGTGCGTCGATGACGCCCAGAATGTCGGACTCTTTCATGATCAGCAGCTCTTCGCCGTCGATCTTGACTTCGGTGCCCGACCATTTGCCGAACAGGATCCGGTCGCCGGCCTTCACGTCGAGGGGCTTGGTCTCGCCCTTGTCGTTGGTCACGCCGTTACCAGCGGACACCACTTCGCCCTCCTGGGGCTTTTCCTTAGCAGTATCCGGAATGATGATGCCGCCAGCGGTCCTCTCGTCGGCTTCAATCCGACGAACCAAAACCCGATCATGCAGCGGACGAAACGCCATGTCGTAACTCCCATTATGTCGTTGACTGTCCAGACGTGGGGAGCTGTTAGCACTCCCCCCTAGTGAGTGCCAAGGCACTTAATGCGCCGCTTTCCAAGTTGCAAGAGGGATTTGTGACGATTTTCACACTGTTTGGCAGCACTCTAATGTCGATGCTGCCAAGTTGTTGATTTCACTTATTTTTGTTGCGCTCACCTGACGATGTGGCACCATCTTCAAAGTGAAACATAAATCGCATGGGATTCGGAATTCGCCGCTTCGGTCACATTGGAGGTCACAAAGAGGGTTAGGAGCAACGACGAAATGACCAGTCTCGATCGCCAACTTCGCGGATATCGCCTAACAACGGCGGAAATTCTGTATCACCTGCCCGACCATCCGGCCCTGTTGCAAAGTTTCACCTGGCAATATCTCGATATGGCACCTCGGTTTCCCGAACTGCGCCGGTTTCTTGACTTCTGGACCCGAGATATCGATGCGGTGCTGCATTCCGTCAAGGTGGGGGCGGTCGAATTAGTGCAAGGTGCTGAACTGTCGCACCGTCGGCATGAACTGACACTGCACTAGGTATGTCGAGCCCCAGCTTTGAAATGGTCGAGCGTCCCAGACGTTAGGACGTCATCCTGAGGCACCGTCTGGTCGGGCTCGATCGTCGACGCCATTTCGAGACAATCGTAGATCTCGCTGAAGTCCCGATAGCAGTCCTCGAGCAGCTTCTCGAAACTTTCGATGACGAAGTAAGTCTGCTGGAAATCGTCGATGATGTAGTTGGTGCGCATCACACGTTCGAGCGAGAACGCTATGCGGTGCGGAGAATCGCTTTCGAGCGCAAACACGCTCTCGCCAGCGGATGACATGATGCCGGCACCAAACAGTTTCAGGCCCTCGTTGGAGCGGACGAGCCCGAATTCGACCGTGTACCAATAGAGCCGGGCCAGGTTCTTCAGCATGCCGCGCTTCAACGCCCGCTGGCCACCTTTGCCATAGGCCTCCATGAAGTCGGAATAGGCAGGATTGGCCAACAGAGGCACGTGGCCGAAGACATCATGGAAAATGTCCGGCTCTTGAAGGTAATCCATCTCGCTCTCGGGCCGGATGAAGGCGCCGGCGGGAAAGCGCCGGTTGGCGAGATGATCGAAGAAGATATCGTCAGGCACGAGTTCAGTGACGGGCACAACACGCCACCCGGAAATCCGCTCAAGCCGGTCGCTGAGCGTCTCCATGTCGGGGATGCCAGCGTCTGATAGCTGCAGCGTCGTCAGCGCGGCCAGAAATTCGAGACAGGCCCTGTGTTCTAGAATCTTGACCATGCGGGCGAACAGGCGGTCCCAGCGGTGGTGTTCTTCCGCAGAATAGGAGCCCCAATCCTGATCGATCGTGTAGTCGGGATTGCGCGGCGCGCTCAGATAGCGGTTTCTCGGCTCCAGTCCGCCGACTTGGATCTGTTCGGCAAGGCTCATTTCTAACCTGCTTTTTTCACGGTAAGAATAGCTAATATGGCCCCGGATTAGACAAAGATCCTCCCAAACTTCTTGTCCTTGAGCCTAACTTCGACCAACTTCGTTCATGAATCCGCAATTCGTGGAATATTGTCCAATGGAACTTCAGGATGCCGATCGAAGGATCCTGCGCGAACTTCAACGTGACGCGACGTTATCCCTTAAAGAGCTCGCGGAGCGGGTGGCCATGTCGTCCTCAACGGTCTGGCGTCGCGTTCAAGACTTGGAGAGTGCCGGCGTCATCACCGGCAAGGTCACGCTCACCGATCCTGCGCAGCTCGGGCTTACGGTTTGTATGCTGCTCAGCGTGAATATCGTCGCCCAGTCCGCAGAAACCCGGCAAGAGTTCGAGCGGTTCGTCCAGAACCATGACCGTATTCTGCAGTGTTTTTCGATGACAGGCGCGCACGACTACACGTTGATCGTGCGCACCAAACAGGTCTCGGACTATGAGCGTTTCTTGATGGACGAGCTGCTTGCCCATTCGAGCGTCGCTTCGGCGCAAAGTCGGCTGTTGCTGCGCCAGGTCAAGAATTCCACTGCGTTGCCTGTCTAAGTACGTCTCGGCCGCAACGCTAGAGGCACAACAAGTTTTAGGCCGGACCAGATCTCGTCAACCGCACAGACCTTGATGTCCACTAAACCGATCTCAAGCGCGCGCCGCCGGATAACGTCTTCGGTGATGTCGCTCTTGGGGCCGCCTAGCTTGACGGCCGCCTTCTTCGGCCAACTAATCCAGATCATACCATCCGGGTCGAGCAGCTGCTTTAGGTCCGGCAGTTTCTCCAGCAGCGTGGCCGCGTCCTTGACGAAGTAGTGGATGTAGTCCAGCCGGCCGAATTGATTGAACCCTTCAGGGATATCGTCGCTGGTCGCCCACCAAGCCGCCCCATCCCCGGTGATTGCCTCGGTCAGCGTCTCGGGAAGGCCAATCACAAGGCGAGATTGACCGTCTTTGAAATTCAGTTTCTTGGTTAACGGCGTTCCCGAATAGCCGGCCATCTTAGCTGTCCTTTCCCGCGATCCTATTGCGCCGCGTTGGGCTCAACAGTGCTTTGGAACTTAGACATCAAATAGGCGCCGGAGGCGACCGGTTCATACTTGGCGCCCTCCACCGGGTCCTGGCATGACGGCAAGCAGGCGATTTCCGCATCCCAATTCGGCTGATGAAAAAAGGCTATCGACTGCCGCCGAGAGGAGCCGAACGCATCTGGCGGGGGATTAACCACGCGGTGCAGTGTCGAGACCCATCTGTCGTTGGTCCAGCGCGCCATCAGGTCCCCGATGTTCACAACATAGGCGCCATCGATAGCTGGCACGGGAGTCCAGTCTCCGTCGCGCGTCACGACTTCAAGGCCACCCGGCGCTTGTTCCTGACGCAATATGGTGAGGCTGCCATAGTCCGAATGGGCGCCTGCGCGAAGCTGACCCGGTTCCGGTGGGTTGTCCTGGTCAGGATAGTTTATCACCCGCAAGGCGCTGATATGCCGGTCGATCTTTTCGTCGAAGAAGGAGGGTGGCAGGTCAAGGGCCTGCGCGAACAGCATCATCAGCCGCGCGGCGAGCCCCTCCATGGCGCGGTAGTACGCCTCCAGCGACTGCCGAAACTCCGGCGGATTATGGGGCCAAAGGTTGGCCGAATAGACCAGCGCCTCACTCGGGTCGCTCGATCGGGTTTCGGGTGCTTTCAATGGCCCGATCGAAAAACTCTCCTTCAAATCCGGCGGCGAGACCTCGTCACGGGAGATCGAGAGCGTCTCCCATTTCATCGGCGCATAGCCGTAAGGGTAACCGACATGGGGAAAACGCACCGCCTGGCGTTCCACCAGCGGCATGTCGAAAAACGCCCGCGCGTTGTTCCAGCAGCCGCGATCAATCTCTTCGGGTACACCATGTCCCGTAACGACGAAGAACCCAATTTTCTCACAGGCGTCACCGACGGCACGCGCCACTTTCGCTCGCTCCGCAACCGATCTGTCGGAAAGTTCTAAGTCAATAATCGGAATGGTCATGGGGTCCCTTCGAACTGTCCCATATCAGCTTTCAAATCCGAAGATACCGTAGTGGGTGATCCCCGGCCCTTTATAGGCAAAGATCCTGCCGCCTGCCTTTTTGAAGCGCCAACAGAAACTGTAGTCCTCGCCCAGATAGTTGCTTCCGCCCTCTTCGATGACGTTGTTGAAGTACCCTTTGTATGACGTCGTCGATCCAGGGACCCCAAACTCATAAGTGCTGGCGAGACCGGTTTGATCGATCGCGGCGAAGACATCGCGCTTCATAACCAGAAAGCCGCCGCCAATCTTGTCGACCTCCATAATGCAGTTGTCTTGCTCAGTCGGTGGGCCGATGAGGGGGGCCGCGGCATGAACCGCCGTCCGCACTGGCAGGCCAGACTTTACGTGCTCGCCAAACTTAGTGAGGTCGAGCCGCCGCTGCGGAAGGTAGATACCAACCATCCGCGCGTCGAACTCGACAATTCGCCTTACGATCGTGTGCAAGATGGCGACGTCGTCGTCCTGCATGATCAACAGGTCGGCATCGGTTCCAAGGAAATAGGTGGCAAGCCGGTTTCGTGCGACAGAAGGCTCGGCATAGCTGACGCAGACGAAATCGGCCTCGATACCCAAACGGCCCAATTCCTTGATGGTATTGATGACCGAGGCCATGACCTCTACCCGGACATCCCCGCGCCCGGACGGCATACCGATGATCGCCTTTGCCACACAAATCCCCTTCTCGACTCAAAACCCGTCGGAGGCCCACCAATTTCCTCTGATAAACGCAGCAGCGCCACCCCGGACGCAAACGATCATCCGAAGATTGCGCACTTCACGTTCGAATTCTGTTTACCGTAGAATTCTTCCAGGCCTACATGTCAATCGATGATAGAACGCGTGGACTCTGACGAGCGCCGGAGTCACTATGGTCATATGACCGTCCGCGACAGACTTCCCGACCCTGTCACCGAGCTAAGACCCCGCCAACAGGCGGACGGCCCCATTCTATACCTAGCCAGACATGGCGAGACGGTGTGGAACCGCGAGGGCCGGCTACAAGGTCGGCTCGACTCGCCATTGACGGCGCTGGGCATGGACCAGGCACAGCGCATCGGCGAAACGCTCTCGGCGCTGATCGATGAACCCGGATACTTCTCTCTGGTTTGCAGTCCGCTGGGCCGCGCCTATCACACGATGGAGCTGATCGCCCGGGAAATTGACCTGGATCCGCGTGCCTGCCGCATCGACCGGCGCCTTAAGGAAATGAGCTGGGGGCGCTGGGATGGGTTAACCCATGGCGAAATTCAGCGCTATTTCCCGGACGCTCTGGCCGAGCGGGACGAAAATCCGTGGCGCTACGCCCCTCCCGGAGGGGAAAGCTACGCGATGGTTGCCGCGCGGTTGGGGCCGTTTCTCGACGAAGCAGTCGGCCATGGCAAGCTGATCATTGTGGCCCATGGGGTGGTTGGGAAAGTACTGCGCGGCCTTTACGGCCGATTGTCACCGGAAGAAACGATGCACCAGCCCGAACCGCAGGACGCTGTATTCCGCCTGCAAGAGGGCACCATCGCCGCCTTCGCATCTGAAGCCGCGTGAGCGAAACACCAGCTGACGGGCTGCTTATCGGCCCCGACGGTCATGCGCGTTGCTGGTGGCATGGCGGGTTCGACGACTATACCGCCTATCACGACAGCGAGTGGGGCCGGCCGGTAGACGACGACCGGCGCTTGTTCGAGAAGATCTGCCTGGAGGGGTTCCAGGCGGGCCTGAGCTGGCTGACCATCCTGCGCAAACGCGAGAACTTTCGAAAAGCCTTTGCCAACTTCGAATTTGAGAAAGTCGCCGACTTCACCGAAGTTGATGTCGAGCGCCTTCTAAATGATGCCGGCATCATTCGTCATCGCGGCAAGATCGAGGCGACGATCAACAACGCACAAAGAGCTCTCGACCTTGTCGAGGAAAAGGGCTCCGTCGCCGCTTACGTCTGGGGCTTCGAGCCCGACGTATCGGAACGGCCAACGGAAATGACCTACGATGTCCTGCGCAAACTGACGACCAGCACCTCGGCGAAGGCCTTAAGCAAGGACTTGAAGAAGCGCGGTTGGCGATTTGTCGGCCCGACCACGGTCTATTCCTTCATGCAGGCGATGGGGTTGGTTAACGACCATCTGGAAGGCTGCTTTGTTCGAGAGCAGGCGTTGGCGGAAAGGCACCAATTTCAGAGGCCATAGTCCAAGGGGTTGGCCACCGCATGGCCATCGCGTTCGAGGACACCGTCCGAGTTCAGGACGCAGGTTGGCCAGTCCGGCCCCGTTGGCGTCCATCCAATTGGTGGCGTATGGGTTGGCGCGCCGTCGAGCCACGGGACCGTCGATACGATCGGGCGTTCGGCGCTCTCGGAGTCCAAGACGCTGACAGCGAGGCCAAGCAAGTCGATCTCCAGCGAGTCAGCGGCTGGCGCTCTGTCGAAATAGTAGAGCACCCGATCTGCGCCGGCAGGTCCGGCGGTTAGCGTCCAGGCGCCCAGGCGAATGGGATTCGATGAAATGTCGGTAGGAAAATTGAGCGTTCGGTAGGGAAAAGGCCCGTCGCTTTCCCCGACGAGCCAATCTAGAGCCTCATACTCCGCTCTTGCCACGTCGAGACGAAAAGTACTAGCCCTGCCTGCAAGGTCCCGATCCAAGGCCAAAACCAGCCTTAGGACAAGCCTCTCTGGGTCAGCGACCGCCACTATCCTCAGGGACGCGAAAGCTGGATCAGCAGGGACATTTGGTTCCTGGGCATCTGCCAGCCCCAAACCGCAGGTCCCGACCCCAGCAATAACCGAGTTGGCCCCTGCATCGAGAGTCATGTCGTAACCAGGTACCATCAAACCGAGCACATATGGCTCGGGAACGGCCGGTTGTGGCCGGGTGGGATCAAGCGGTGGACACCAATCGGTCTCGTCATCGTTGAGCGAGGGGGACCAGGCATACCAAGTGACCGAACGCTGCCAATCCGTCGCCTGAAAGTAACGTGTCCACGGCCCATAGGCGGAACATAGATAGTGCGTCAGCAACCGACGGGGCCGCAGCGACATGGAGATTGCGTCGACCCACCGCCAGGCCGAGCCGCCATAGCGCTCTTGGATCAGCAGATTGTCGTCGAATTCGATGGCGTCTTCGCCGATCATGGCGGCGCCGTAACCATCGTTGCAGATCGTTGTCAGCCTCTCTGGCTGCAGGTCGCCGCCGTCGACGAGCCAGAATTCACGGCCGCCCTCATACCCGTCCGGGTCGAAGCGGCAGCCCCAACCGCCGTCATCGAGGCCATCCTGTGCCGCGAAACCCAACTCATGAACCGTTAGCCCATCGCCGACCAGATCCGCTCCCGCATCGTGGGTGGCGATCAGTGTGCAGCTCTCGCGGCCTTGGCACATAAGGTCATCGACCTCTTGTGCGTGCGCTAGCCCGCCAGCGAAGAGGCCCAAAGCGAAGATTTTGAGGGTGGATCGCATGTCGGCCATTCCCCTTTTGCCGAATCTCCATCTCGTCAATTCAGCCTAAACTGACCCGCAATCCTTTCGCTACTCTGGACTCGTGATGGCCGACCCCACTCTCTCACCATGGCTTGCAGTTGCGACGATCGTGGGGTTGTGGGCAGTGCTGGTCGTGACGCCGGGGCCGAACCTTTTGGCAACCCTGCACATTGCCGCGACACGCACGCGACGGGAGGGATTGATGGTGGTCGCTGGCATAGCGGTGGGAACCTGGGTCTGGGCGACCGCAAGTCTTGCCGGACTGGGCCTGTTGTTTCAAAACGCCGCCTGGCTTTATCACGCTGTACGCGTTGCGGGCGCTATCTATCTAGTGATTTTGGGCATTACCCTGATCCGGTCAGCGCAGCGCCAAGCTGCACCAACGCTATCACCACCAGTATCCGCCGGACTGTGGCGGGCCTTCCGCCTTGGCTTCATCGCCGACATGAGTAATCCGAAAGCCGCCGCGTTTTTCACCAGCCTGTTTGCCGTGGCCTTGCCGCCGGGTGCCGCATTCTGGCTTCAGGCGACCGCCGTTGGCATCGTCGTGGCGATGGTCATCGTTTGGTACGGGCTTGTTGCGCTGGCGATGGGATCAGCAGCCCTACGCGGCCTGTACCAGCGATCGCAGCGGCGGATCACAGCGTTGAGCGGCGCCCTGTTTGCTGCATTCGGGATCAAACTGGCTGCTGACGGCTAGCCGAAGTACCACCGCAACACTTGTTGAGCCGCCGTGATTTGGCGAATTCGCCCGGCAATATCACGTTCTGCAAGATAGCCATCCATTGAGCACCGAGAATGGGCCAACAAGAAGCAGCCGATACGTCAGAGTGCCTTGATATCGCAATTGTCGGTGCCGGCTTTGCCGGTTTGTTTCTGCTTCAACGATTGCGATCGCGAGGATTACGGGTAAGAGCCTTCGAGGCGGAATCGGACATCGGCGGGGTCTGGCACGCACAGCGTTATCCCGGCATAAGGGTCGACTCGGCAGGGATCGTTTACCAGTACTCCGACCCATCACTTTGGAGGGACTGGAGCTATAGCCAACGCTATCCTGCAGGCGCAGAAGTCAAAGCCTATTTCGACTACGTGGACGGCAAATACGGTCTGCGCAGAGACATAGAGTTCAACACTCGGATCGTTGCCGCTAGGTTTGATGACGCCACCAATCGCTGGTCGCTTGGGTTTCGAGACGGCGGCGCGGCGCAAGCGCGATTTGTCATTTTGTGCACTGGAATTGCCAGCAAGCCCTACATCCCGGCGATTGATGGGTTGGAGGACTTCGCCGGGCCATCCCACCACACTGCGCGATGGCCCAAGGAAGGCCTTGGCCTCGCCGGCAAACGGATCGGCGTTATCGGCACCGGCGCGAGCGGGGTTCAGGTCATACAGGAAGCAGCCAAAACGGCCTCCCACCTTACCGTGTTCCAGCGTACGCCCAACATGGCGCTGCCGATGCGGCAGGAACCCAACACATCGCTGGACGGCGAAGCACAGAAGAAACGGGCTGCTTCGTTGTTTGCCAAAACACGTCATGCGTTTGGCGGATTTGAATTCACATTCCAGCCCAAGGCAACTTGTGAAGACAGCGAAGCGGACCGCCAAGCCAACTACCAACGGCTTTGGGATGAGGGCGGCCTTGCCTGGTGGTTGGGTAACTACAATGACCTGATTGTCAGCGAGAGGGCCAACCGAGCCACCTACGCATTTTGGCGCGACAAGACGCGTGCGCGAATTGACAACCCAGTCAACGCTGAAAAATTAGCACCGAAAGATCCGCCGCATCCCTTCGGCGTGAAGCGTCCCAGCCTGGAACAAAACTATTTCGAAATCTTTAACCAGCAGAACGTCACGCTTGTCGATCTGAACGAAACACCCATCGAACGGATCAATCGTTCGGGTATCAGAACCAGTACAACGCAGATCGATCTCGATATCCTGGTACTGGCCACTGGGTTCGACGCAATATCCGGCAGCCTCACATCGATCGACGTTGCGGGTACCGGCGGCAAACGTCTGAAACAGTCTTGGGCCAGTGGAATTCGAACTCATCTCGGCATGGCGGCCGCCGGATTTCCGAACCTTCTGTTCGTTTCCGGACCGCAAAGCCCATCGGCGTTTTGCAACGGACCGACCTGCGCCGAGTTGCAGGGTGGTTGGATGGCCGCGTTTTTGTGTCATCTGAAAGAGAAATGCCTTCGTCGATTCGAGGCGACAACAGAAGCGCAGGAAGCATGGCGTAAACGAACGCTACGACTAGCGGCCCGCACATTGCTCGATAAAGCTGATTCCTGGTACATGGGCGCCAACATCCCGGGCAAAACCCGCGAATTGCAGGTCTATCCGGCCGGGTTGCCAAGCTATCTGGCGAAGTGCCGCGAATGCGCCGAGCAGGGCTATTCGGGTTTTACTCTGTCATAAATTTTCGCACGGTTTCGTTTGATCGAAGTCGCCTGCCCATGGCATCCATAGGCTTCATGAGCGATTTGGGCGCATCCGTCGGCTGCAAACGGGGTCATTGCGCATGGGCAAAAAGATCATCCTGATAACGGGGGCCGCCAAGGGCATTGGTCGAGCCTCTGCCGAGAGGCTGATTGGGGCAGGTTTCACTGTTTACGGCGGGGACATTGCCTTCGACGAAATGGCCGACCTCGAAGCCAACGGCCTTCATCGTTTGCACATGGATGTATCGGACGACGAATCGGTTACGACCGCCGTCTCTAAGGTGATGTCAGAACAAGGCCAAATCGATGGCCTTTTCGCCAACGCAGGCTACGCCTGCATCGGCATGTTCGAATGCGTGCCGATCGAAGAGGCGAAAAAGCAGTTCGAGGTGAATGTCTGGGGCGTGGCGCGCTCGATACAAGCCGTTCTGCCGCATATGCGCGATGCGGCACCTGAAGGACGAGGCCGCATCCTCATCACCTCGTCGGTCGCCGGCAAGATCTCGGCGCCCGGCATGGGTTGGTATCCGGCCTCCAAACACAGCGTTGAAGCCATTGCCGACTCCTTACGAATGGAGATGAAAGCCTGCTTTCCCGGCATCAAGGTGGTGGTCATCGAGCCGGGATTCGTCACCACGGGATTGTACGGTGCTTCGGTACCAACCTGGATGTCCGCCAGAGACTCACCGGCGGCCAAGATCTACCGACAGCAGCTTGAAAACAGTATCAACAACTTCAAACGGACGTTTGAAGCCGGGTCGCCGGTCGAGACGATTAGCGAGGTCGTGCACGAAGCTTTGACCGCCGATGAGCCGGAAATCCGCTACGCGCCCAATCCGGACTCCTGGGGCGCCGTTTACGGAAAACGATTGATGCATCTGTCGGGCCAGCTAGATCAGATCTTGATCAGCCGCTGGCTAGGCCGACTCGACGACGACCAGCCAGCCACAATCGACTAGCTGCCTATCGAGAGCTGGCGTTGAGTCTTGGCGACAGCACTAAGCTAGAGTGCCGGCGTCATGTGAAGAGCGAAGCCGGCAGCGTCTATGCCATTGGCCAGGGTTTCACCGTTTGGTCCAACTTGCTGCCAGGCTGCCAACCGATCATGCAAAAGGGCGACTTCGCCGACCGCGATGATCGCCGGCCGACCCGGATTCAGCCGCGCAATATCGCGCGCTGCCCGAGCCAGATTTGTGATCAAAACCGATTGTTCCGGCAATGAGGCGTTCGAGGCGACCGCGACTGGCGTCATCGGCGGCTTACCGGATGCGATCAGTCGTTCGGCAATCGTGCCGATGGTTCTAAGCGCCATGTAGAAAACCAACACCTCAGGTCCATGCGCCAGCGCCTTCCAGTCCGCACTTTCCGGAATGTTGCCCGAGCTCCCGTGCCCCGTGACAAACGCGACCGAAGTGTTCATCCCCCGCTGCGTAATCGGCACACCGGCAAGGCCAAGCCCGCCGACGCCGGCAGTTACCCCCGGGACGACCCGGAATGGGATGCCGGCATCGGCGAGGGCCAGCGCCTCCTCGCCGCCCCTACCGAAGGTGAACGGATCGCCGCCCTTCAGGCGCAAAACGCGTAGACCTTCGCGGCCCAATTCAATGAGCCGGTCATTGATGGCCTCTTGACTAGGGCGTGGCCTACCGGCGCGCTTGCCGACTGGTTCCAAAATGGCTGAATTGCGGGCAAGTTGCAGAATATCAGCGCCCACTAGGGCATCGTAGAGAACGATGTCGGCCTCTCGCAGTGCATGTAGCGCGGTCAGCGTCAGTAGGCCCGGATCGCCAGGCCCTGCGCCGACCAGCCAGACCGTTCCGGGTTGAAAAGGCGGGCCGGACCAGGGGAATGCGACGTGGGTCATCGCTCAGATCCCTTCGCCATGGATGCCGCATTCGGATTTGTCGAGCCACGCCCAACGGCCGGCGCGCGCGTTTTCTCCCGGCTTGGTCGGCCGCGTGCAGGGCTCGCAGCTGATCGAGCGATAGCCGTCATCGACCATCGGATGGACCGGCAGGTTGCGTTCGGAAAGATATTCAGAGACATCGGTCTCAGACCAAGTGGCCAACGGATTGAACTTCAACCGACCGGTCGCTGCATCGCCCTCAACGGTCGGCAGTGCCTCCCTTCCCTCCCCTTGGAACCGCTTCCGGCCAGTTATCCAGCCATCAAAGCCGGACAGCGCGTGGTCCAGAGGCTCCGTCTTACGCAGATGGCAGCAAAAATCCGGGTCCAGGCTCCAGAGGCTGCCATTGGGATCGTGGCGGCGCAGGTCACTCAGATCAGGCCGCCGATCGCGGACATCGGACAACTCGAACCGTTCGACCAGGGCCTCGCGGTAGGCCAGGGTCGCCCCGAAAAGCTTGCCCGTGTTCAAAAAGATGATCGGTGTCGCATGATCAATCCTCGCCACCATGTCCAGCAGGATCACGCTTTCGGCGCCAAAGGACGAGACCAGCGCGACTTTGCCAACGGTCTCGTCACCGATGATCGTCGATAGCAGTTCGAAGCCAGCGAGCCCTGTTAGGCGATCTCGGGCTTCAGCGACCTTGGCCCGCAGAGCTTCAAGCGCAGGGTCCTGGACCGTAACCGATCTAGGCCCTGTCATGACAGCCATCCTTCCCGCTCTATGACGGCGTCGGTTTTCGTTGCCAGTTCAGGAAGACTCAGCCCGTCGGCGCGCCAACCTTGACGTTTGGCATCGAGATCGTTCAGCCGCTCAGCCCATTCCGGGCCGAAGGCATCTTCCAGATGTCGGCGAAGGCGCGCGGCAAGGCCAGGGCTCTTCCCGCCGGTAGATACCGTCAGAACGAGATCGCCGCGCCGAACTTGCGCAGGAGAATGGAAATCACAGTAGCGTCGGTCGTCCTCGACATTCACCAGGGCGCCGGCCTGTTTCGCCGCGGCGTGATAGCCCCTCGTCAATGCGGCCGGCTGATCAACGATATAGACGATATCGAAGCGTCCAATCGCCTCGGGGGTTGGCAAATCTCCGCGCAGACGAGGCCCTGCCGCCACTGTCAGCGCCTCTGACGGCTCCTTGGAGTAGACTACCAGCGTCTCGGCACCACCCCCGACAAGCTGACACACGCGGCGCGCAGCAGCCTCATTGTCACCGATTAGCGCGATGGCGAGCCGCGCCGGATCGAGCAGTATGGGGATCATGTCAGTCGCCCTTCCAGTGGCGGGCTGAGATCAGATCGTAACAACCGGCAAGGCGGCATCGATCGTCTGGCGCAATCGCTCAACACCCCAGCGATTACAAAAATCGCCGAAGCTCTCGATGGACTGCCGATGTTCGGCGAACGCGGCGAACAAGATGTCAAGCATCTCGGGCACCTCGTCCTGGGCCACCTTGTCCAACAGGCGGAAATTCAAGCGCGTCCCTTCGAAATCGCCGCCGACATAGAGCGCGAAATGGCCGGGCATCCGGCCCACGAGACCAATATCGCCAGCGTAAGGCCGGGCACAGCCATTGGGGCAACCGGTGATGCGCAGGCTTATGGTCTCACGCTCGAGGCGCCTCGCTGCAAGCTTTTCCAGCACAGCATCGACGATTGGTTCGCGCACGCGTTCGGCCTCCGTGAGGGCCAAGCCGCAGGTCGGCAAAGCCGGGCACGCGAGTGACCATCGCTGGATGGGTTTCAGGTCCTGCGCCAACGTGATCGCGTGTTCGCGCAACATGGCCTCGATGCCGTTGCGATCTTCCGGCTCGACATCGCCGAAAATGATGTCTTGCGAGGGCGTTAAGATGATGGTCGGTCGATAGTGCGTGACGACATCCCAAAGCGCATCCCGCAGAGTGCCGGCGATGCGGCCGCTGGGTACCGGAATGCCGAGATAGAGCTTGCCGTCCTTTTGGTCGTGCCAGCCCATATGGTCGGCGATCCTGAAGCGAGGCAGCGGGCGCGGGTCATCGTAAGCCCTGCCAGCAGCTTTTTCGACCTCGGCGCGCATCCAATCGATGCCGCGATCATCGATCGTGTATTTTAGGCGTGCATGGCGGCGGTCGGTTCGGTCGCCATAATCGCGCTGGACCTTCACGATAGCCTCAACCGCGCCCAACAACCCGTCGGGTTCGACGAACAACAAGGGTGTTGCGAGGCGCGGATAGGTTTTGGGCTTATTGTGAGTCATGCCCAGCCCGCCGCCGACCGCGACGGTATAGCCTTCGAGCCGTCCGCCATCGAACAGAGCAACGATTCCGACATCGTTGGTCAGGACATCGGTCGAATTGTCGTCCGGCGTGGCGATGGCGATCTTAAATTTGCGCGGCAGGTAGGTTTCGCCATAGATCGGTTCTGCCTTCTTGCGAACGCGTTTCTTCGGCGTCTTGCGCTCGACCTTGGCGCCGTCTACCCAGATTTCGTGATAGGCGTCGGTCTTGGGCAGGAAGTGGCTGGAGATGTCGGCAGCGACCCGATTGAGGGAATCGTGCACCGTGTCCTTTATCGGCGCCGGCGTGGCCATCACGTTACGGACCACATCGCCGCAAGCGGCAAAACACGTCAACAATGCCTCGTCGACTTCTGCCATCAATGACGGCAGGTGGCCCTTCAGGACACCGTGAAACTGGATGGTCTGGCGCGTGGTGACACGAATGGACCCGTTGGCCAGCCGCTCGCCAAGCGCGTCGAGCGCCAGATACTGGTCCGGAGTTAGCCTCCCGCCCGGCACCCGGGTGCGTGCCATCACCGAATACTCCTTGCCCAGGCCCTGCTGCTTTCGCGGCGTTGCCGAGTCGCGATCGTATTGCTGATAAACACCGTGGAACTTCAGCAGGTTATAGTCGTCTTCGGAAAATCGATCGGTGCCCTCATCGGCCAACGTTTCGGCGATGGTCCCACGCAGCTGGCGACTGGAGAGTTTGACTGCCTCCACGCCGGCGGGCGCGGCAATTGAGGCGGCGACTGGGGTTAGGCTATCGTCACCGAGTCTTTCACCTGATTTATTTGTTCGCGCGACAGCGGAAGCAGAGTCTTCCAAGAGTTTCAGGACGCCCGTGCCACCATCCATCTCACATATCTCCACAAACTGCGTGTGAATTATAATTTCAATACATCATTATGTGATTGTTTAGACTTAATTCACAAGAATTTTTTGATGTTCTCACATTTATACACAATTATTTTGTTAAACTAGGCAAAGCGAGGATCTTGTTCCTGCTCGGGCGATCCGCTTATGGTCGAAGAATCGGAAATGGTTCAACGCAGTTGGATAGAGGTCAAAACGCTTGGCGACCAAAGACCTGACTGACCGCGATGTCGCCGATGCCGCGCCGCCGTCATCGGGCCGAATCGAATTGTGGGATGGAGGCTTGCCCGGCTTTGGCGTGCGTATCTCCGCGGCGGGGCGAAAGACCTGGCAGGTCATGTACCGGATCGGTGGGCGTAAACGTCGTCTATCGCTAGGCACATTCCCAGTATTGCCCGTCGGATTGGCGCGGGAGAGCGCTCGTACGCTTTTGGCAGAGGTTGCCAAGGGCAAAGACCCTGCC
>JBCCER010000056.1:0-25080 GCA_039030175.1 Pseudomonadota bacterium | reverse complement strand
GTTCGTTATCGATTTCTTTGGTGGTGCGGCGCTCGGCGCCGTCGGTGCCTGGATTGCGACCTTGTCTTTCAAGCTGTTGAGGCAAAGGCCGCTGGCGGAAGTCACGATAACGATCGCGCTGCCTTATATCCTCTACATAGTAGCCGAGGACTATATCCACAGCTCCGGCGTTATGGCCGTTGTGGTTGCCGCCTTGGTGATCGGCGCACGCGGTCGGACCAATGTGACGCCGCAAACCTGGTCGATCTTGATGACGGTCTGGGACCAGATCGTCTTTCTGGCATCGGCCATGGTGTTCATCTTCGTGGCAATGATGGTGCCGCGGATCTTGCTGCAGATCTATTGGTCGGACGTCATAGCACTCGTGATCTTGATTGCCGCCGCCTTTGCCGCGAGGGCGGTTTCGCTCTACGGATTGCTACCGCTGCTGGGGTTCGCCGGCTTGGCCGAGCAGGTGAGCGGTAAATTCAAGCTTGTGATGCTCTGGGGTGGTTTGCGCGGTGCCGTAACGCTTGTCCTAGCGCTGGCCATTATCGACAACAGTATTGTCCCCGATGACATCAGCCGATTTATCGGTGTCCTGGCGATGTCCTTCGTCATGTTCACCTTGTTAGTGAACGGGACCTCGCTGCGGCTGATCATGCGGCTGTTAAGACTCGACCGTCTTTCGAACATCGACCGGGCGCTGCGGGATCGCACCATCGGCCTTGCCCTCAGCGCTGTCGCTGATCGCACGATGGAATTGGCGGAACGCTATCGGATGGAGGGGCCGTCTACCGACGAAATCATTGAATCCTACCATTCCAGGCGAACCCGCGCGATCGAGCGGCGAGAAAACCAGATTCTGGATCCTGAGGAGGAATTTCGCCTCGGTCTGATGGTGCTCGCAGCTCGAGAAGAGGAACTCTATTTGAGGCATTTCGATCAAAGTACCGTGTCTCGACATACGGCGGTCGATTTGGTCGCAAAGGCAGGTCGCATGCGTGACGCTGCCAAATCCCAGGGTAGCGACGGTTATCTCAAGGCGGCCCTCGGCAGCGTGCGCGAACGCACATCGTTTCGCAGCGCCATGTGGCTGCAGGCACGGCTCGGTATCGGCGCTTTTTTGGAGCGCCGCTTGGCCGACCGTTTCGAAAACACGACGATCACCCGCATCGTCCTGGGTGAGCAATTAGACTTTACCGAAAGCAAGCTTATGCCGCTCATGGGGCGTGCGGTCTGTTTACGGTTAAAGGATGTGCTGGTCGAACGACTCGACACGGTCAATACCGCCCTAGAAGCCCTGCGACGACAGTTCCCCGATTATGCAGAGCGGCTGCAAACCCGTTTTCTGATCCAGGCCGCCTTGCGGCTAGAGGAGCGGGAATACGACATGTTGAGGCAGGAAGGGGTCTTGAATTCCGAGATCCTGAGCAACCTAAAACGTAATCTCAGCAAGCGTTGGGCGGGAGTGGCGGCGCGCCCGTCTTTGGATCTCGGCCTCGATACCGAAAGCCTGGTTCGCGGCTTTCCTATGTTCGAGGGGTTGCCGGACGATCAGATCCTCGAAATCAAGAGCTTTCTATCACCACGGCTGGCCGTTCCTGGTGAGCGGTTAATGTCGGCCGGTGAGCGCGGAGATTTCATGCTGTTCATTTCGTCCGGCGTGATCGAAGTCGCGGTAGGTGAAGAGCATTTCAGTCTCGGGCGCGGTGATTTCGTCGGTGAGATGGCTATCTTGAGCGGCCTGCGGCGGCGCGCCGATGTCACAGCAATGTCCTATTGCCAGCTGTTAGTCTTGCCAGGCAGGGATTTCCGGCGCTTTGCCAAGGCCAATCCCGTCGTCCGCCAGCGCATTCGCGATACTGCTGACGAAAGGTCTGCGCGGCTGGACGAGGCTGACCCCAAACTCAAGAACCAGGCCTGAGCAGCGGGTCGGACTAGGGCTCCAGTCTTACCTCCATCTCGGCACCGCCATAGCCATGAACGCTATCTCGGGCACGCACGGTAACGGTACTGACATCGTCGGGAATTTCGACACCGGACAGTGAACGCGCAAATGGCTGTTCGTTCACATGGGGGTGCGCCAGGACGCGGACGCCTAATACCGTTCCGTCCGGCGCGACGACATCCCACTGGTCAGCATAGTGATCCCAGCCTTCATCGCTATGGCTCACCGTGACATCAAATCGCCAAACACCGCTTGCCGTCATCTGGGCATCGACCGCAACCACATCGGCCTCGCCGGCCGTTGCGGAGGGCATTGCTGAAAAAGACAGGGCTGCCATGGCCAATAGAGTTGCAATCCGATGGGGCATGGGCATTACAATTCCCTTCATCACGTTTTTGCCGTCAAGTCACTGCGTGTCTCATTTGCACTCGTGTCTATCAGCGACAGTGATGGTGGACAACAACCCAACCGGTCGGATCACGCAGGATTGCTCTAGGACAGCGTTATGGCCTTTGCCGACAACCAGGACTCGCCCAAGGGACCGCTCCGCCAAGAGATAGCTGAGCTCTATCGCGCGCCAGAAAATGAGGTTCTGGGCCAGCTGATCGCTCGTGCCGGCTTGGCGCCGGGCGACCAATCGGCCGTTCAAGAACAAGCGCGAGGGCTGGTCGCCGGCGTCCGCGCAAACCGTCGGCGTTTCGGCGGCATCGACAAGTTCTTGCAAGAATATGGCCTAACCACCGACGAGGGCGTCGCACTGATGTGCCTGGCAGAGGCTCTGTTGCGCATTCCCGACGCCCATACGGCCGATCTGCTAATCGAAGACAAGATCGGCGGCGCGGACTGGGAACGCCATATCGGCCAGGGCGAGGGCGCCTTCGTCAATGCGTCCACGTGGGCTCTGATGTTGACCGGCCGCGTTATGGATCTCGATGGCGGCTACAAAATCACCGGCAATTTTCTGGGTCGTCTTGTCAAAAGGGCGGGCGAACCTGTGATCCGGGCGGCCATGCGCCACGCGATGCGGATCATGGGCCAGCAATTTGTCATGGGGCGCACGATCGGTGAGGCTCTAGGTCGGGCCAAGGAGCATGAGGCCCAAGGCTACCGCTACAGCTATGACATGCTGGGCGAAGCGGCTCGCACAATGGCCGATGCCGAACGCTATTTCGAAGCCTACAAGGCCGCCATTGGGGAAATCGGCAAGGATGCCAAGGGCGCCGGCGTGATCGGCGGAGCTGGCATCTCGGTCAAATTGTCGGCGCTTCATCCACGCTATGAGGTTGCCAGGCGCCGCGAATGCGTGCCGTTCCTGACCGACCGGCTTGTGGAGCTTTGCAGGGCCGCGAAGTCGGTGAATATCGGCTTGTGTGTGGACGCCGAGGAGGCAGATCGTCTGGAACTGTCACTTGATATCATCGAGGCCGCCTCCGGGCATGCTGATCTTGGCGGTTGGGAGGGCTTTGGCCTCGCCGTTCAGGCCTATCAAAAGCGCGCAAGCGGCGTGATCGACTGGCTCGCCGACTTGGCTGAGCGTCATGGTCGTCGCCTAATGGTGCGGCTGGTCAAAGGGGCTTATTGGGACACGGAGATCAAACTGGCCCAGGAAGGCGGGCTGGTCGACTACCCGGTCTTCACCCGGAAGGTGAATACGGACGTTTCGTACCAGGCCTGCGCGCGCCGAATGCTTGAGCGGCGCGATGTCTTCTATCCGCAATTCGCCACACACAACGCCCAGACCGTCGCCTATGTGTTGAGGGTCGCCGGCAATCGCGAAGGATATGAATTCCAGCGACTGCATGGCATGGGTGAGCCACTCTACGACCAGCTTGTCGGGCCGGACCTGCCGGTGCGCGTCTACGCGCCCGTTGGCGGGCATGAGGAATTGCTCGCCTATCTGGTGCGCCGCTTGCTGGAAAACGGCGCCAACACCAGCTTCGTCAATCGACTCCAGGACGATGCCGTGCCGATCGACGACATCGTGGCCGACCCGGTTGCGGAGGCTGGAGGCCACACTGACGCCCGCCATCCAAAAATCCTTTTGCCCGCCTATCTGTACCAACCGGCCAGGATCAACTCCAAGGGACTGGATCTTCACGACCCGACATCCTTCGGGCCTGTGATGAGCGAAATGGATGGCTTTGCTGACTGGCATGCGACGGCTCTGATCGATGGCGAGCCCATCGGCGGCCAGCCTCGGCCAATCGTCTCGCCGTATGATCATCGCCAGACGGTTGGGTCGGTGCGCGACGCGTCCGCGACCGATGTCGAGCAAGCTATGGCGTCAGCATCCCGGGCGTTTCCCGACTGGGATGGGGCAGGGGGCGCGGCGCGGGCCGACATCCTCGACAGGATGGCTGACGCGCTGGAGGCCAACCGCGCCGAGTTGATGGCGCTGGCCTGCCGCGAGGCTGGCAAGACCTTGCCGGATGCCGTCTCCGAAGTTCGCGAAGCTATTGATTTTTGTCGATACTACGCAGAACGCGCGCGTAGTGAGTTCGCAGAACCTTTGGTATTGCCGGGCCCAACCGGCGAGGCGAACTCGCTAGCCCTTCGCGGACGTGGGGTGTTCCTGTGCATTAGCCCGTGGAACTTTCCCCTGGCGATTTTCACAGGCCAGATCGCAGCCGCATTGGTCGCCGGCAACTGCGTAATCGCCAAACCTGCGGAGCAAACACCGCTGATAGCCTGGCGGGCTGTATCGCTGTTCCACCAAGCTGGAGTGCCAGGATCAGTCCTGCAACTGCTGCCCGGCGACGGGCCAACACTTGGCGCGCCTTTGCTGGCCCATCCAGCGTTGACGGGCGTGGCATTCACAGGCTCAACCGATACTGCGCGGCTGATCAATCGGAGCCTTGCCGAACGAACGGGCCCCATCTTGCCGCTGATCGCCGAGACTGGCGGCCAAAACGCCATGATCGTTGACAGCTCCGCCTTGCCTGAACAGGTCGTGCTCGACGTGATCGCCAGCGCATTCCAAAGTGCCGGTCAGCGCTGCTCGGCTTTGCGCGTTCTGTTCGTTCAAGACAGTGTGGCGGACACCCTTCTCACCATGCTGCGGGGCGCAAGCGAAACCCTGACCGTCGGCGATCCGACGAAGCTAGAGACCGACATCGGTCCGGTGATTGACGCAGAGGCCAAGGCCGATTTGGACGCCCATGCCAAGGCAATACGGTCTACTGGCCGCAGCGTGGTCCGCGTCGCCCTTGGTCCATCTTGCGACCACGGCACTTTCGTGGCACCGGAAGCCTTCGAAATCGACCGAATCGACAGGCTGACCAAGGAGAATTTTGGACCGCTACTCCATGTCGTCCGCTATGCCGGCGACAGGTTGGACGCCGTCATCGATGCCATCGCAGCCACCGGGTATGGTCTGACCCTGGGCGTCCATTCGCGCGTTCAGCGAACGATCGACCACATTCACGAACGGCTGCCCGTCGGGAATACCTACGTCAACCGCAACATCATCGGCGCGGTTGTCGGGGTGCAGCCGTTTGGAGGGCAGAACCTGTCCGGCACGGGTCCAAAGGCAGGCGGCCCGCACTATTTGCCGCGCTTTGCCACGGAACGAACACTGAGCGTTAACACGACCGCGGCCGGCGGTAATGCAAGCCTAATTTCCCTGGAAGAAGACGACTAGACCGCTTCGGCGGTCACCGGCGCAGCATTGGACCGATTTTCGAACCAAGTTTCGACCCGCTGGATTTCCTCCTGCGACATCACCAAACCCAATTTCGTCCGCCGCCACAGAACATCGTCGGCCGTTTGGGCCCATTCATGCTTGATGAGATACTGAGCCTCGGCCTCGTAGAGGTCTGCACCCAGCATCCCGCCGAGGTCCTCCAGGGACGTTTTGCCGTTCAAAATGTGATCCGATAACGTGCCGTAGAGGCGGGCATAGCGCCAGGCAAGGCCGTCCGGCAGGAAGGAATATTGGGACTTTAGATTAGCCAGGAAGGCATCGAAATCGGCGTTCGCGATATCGCCTCCGGGCAGGGTCTGTCCGGCCGTCCAGGTCGGCTTCAAGTCGCTCAGATAGGGTTTAAGCTTTTCCATCGCGTGTTCGGCCAGTTTGCGTGACGTGGTGATCTTGCCGCCATAGATCGACAAGAGTGCCGCGCCGCCCTCTGGGGCCTCGACATCGAAGACATAGTCGCGGGTCACCGCCGACGGGTTTTCCGAGTGATCGTCGTAGAGGGGCCTCACACCCGCATAGGTACGGACGATCTGGTCCGGGCTCGGGCCGTTCTCAAAGTAGGCGCTGACGGCCTCGCACAGATAGGTTACTTCCTCGTCGGAGATAGCCACCTCGGCCGGATCGCCTTGATAAACGAGGTCGGTGGTTCCGATCAGTGTGAAGTTGCGCTCATAAGGGATCGTGAAGATCACACGTTTGTCGGTGTTTTGCAGAATGTAAGCGTGGGCGCCCTCATAAAGCTTCGGCACGATGATATGGCTGCCCTTGACCAACTTCAGATGGGCTTCCTCGTTGCGCCCGAGTCCGTGACGCAAAAAGCGGTCGACCCAAGGGCCGGCGGCATTAACGAGAACGCGCGCTTTGACGCTGCGCTGTGTCCCAGTCACTTGGTCAGACAAGGTCGCGACCCAGTGACCGTCCTCGCGCCGTGCATCGATACAGCGGGTGCGGACGAAGATCTCCGCGCCACGCTGTTCGGCATCCTTGGCGTTTAGAACGACGAGGCGGGAATCCTCGACCCAGCAGTCGGAATACTCGAACCCTCGCGTCAGGGCCGGTTTCAGCGGTTGTCCCTGTAGGCTGGACGTTAGGTCGAGGCTTTTCGTGCCAGGAAGACTGCGCCGACCGCCGATATGGTCATAAAGAAACAGGCCCAGGCGGATCATCCAGCGTGGCCTTAGCAGCTTGTTATGCGGCAACACGAAGCGTAGCGGCCAAATGATATGCGGGGCGGCTTTCAGTAGCACCTCGCGCTCGGCCAGCGCCTCACGCACCAGCCGAAACTCATACATCTCCAGATAACGCAGCCCGCCATGGATCAACTTCGACGATGAAGATGAGGTTGCTTGAGCGAGATCAGCCTGCTCGCACAGGACCACCTTCAAGCCACGCCCGGCTGCGTCGCGCGCGATGCAGGCGCCATTGATGCCACCGCCAACGATCAGCAGGTCGGCTTCCATGTGATCGGGTCGCGTTTGAACGGTCATGATCTCTCCATCTGGACTTTGGCGCACCTTACAGCGGCCAAAAAGGGGGGTAAATGCGTCTGGTTGGCCCATTTGACGCGTTTTTTGTGCTAGGGCGCGAAGTTCGTCCTAAACTTTGCGGTCTGGGCGCAATTGGTCAATTTGGAACCGGGAAAGGCGGTTGATGGGACGCTGGATCGGCCGGGCAGTATTGGGATTGATTGCCGCGGCTCTGAACTTGGCGATCATACTCATACTCGCCTGGTTTCTGGTCGTGCCTCGTTTCGCCGCCGAAGTCATGGTGGCCGAGGCGCAAAGGGCCGGCGTTCCGGTGGAGTCGCTCCGTGTTAATCGACTTTGGTTGGGCGGGGCCGATGTTTCCGACATTCAGTTTGCCGGCGGCGGCCCGTTCATACGCCGCGCGCGTGTTACCTTTCGGCGGCAGGCACTAGCCGATCAAGGCGAGCTTGAGACTGTCGAGATTGTCGGCGCCCGATTGACGATCGCGATTGACGAGGCAGGTTCGATCTCTGTCGAAGGTTTGGACTCGTTAATTAATAGCGATACCGGCAGCAACACCGCATTTTCTCTGCCGCAGCTGCCGATCCGGGAGATCGTGCTGGAAGATACCGAAATCAGTCTGAGCACGCCGCTTGGACCGGTTGCACTGCCGCTCGATGCCACAATGAGACCAATTGCAGAGGGCGGCCTAATTGTTTCTGCAGAGTTGGACCCCGAATGGCGTGATCAGCGTGCCGGTATCGTGCTGCAGGCTCGCGTTGATTCAGACGGCGCCTTCGATGCCCTCGTGACCATCGTGACCGAGCGTATGGCCTGGCAGCAACTGCAGCTGACAGGCGCAGACGGCTGGCTGGCTGCGTCGGGTTCGCCTTCCGGCCTTTCGGCGATCGAGGGGCAGGTCGAAACGGCAAGCATCGTATATGGCGATTGGCGTCTTGGCCCGACCCGCATCTTCGCACTGGGTGAGGATCTTCCCAACTTCGTGACGATACGGACGGAGACCGAAGACGGATCGGCTTCCTTGGCGCTGGACGCCCAGGTCATGGGGCTGGCCGAGGGAACGCCGGAAATTGCGTTGGACATGACCTTGGCAGCCGACCGATTGTCGCCGCTTGCTCAATTCTTACCGCTTCCTCTGGACACTGAGGGGCGTGCGCTCGTCGACGTGTCGCTGGTCGCGCCGCTTGATGCCTTGGCAGACCCGCTTGGCTTTCCGTTTTCTGGGGACGTGAGCGTCTTGCTGGAAGAGGTCGTAGTTCCGGGCCAGGTGGAAGATCTGACGGTGGCTGTCGCGGCCGACCTGATCTGGAACGGATCCGATCTTGTCTTCTCCAGCGATCGGCGGTGGCGGGTCACAGGCTGGCTCGATGATTTGGAGGATCGCTTTCGTCTCGATCTCGCGCCACTGGGCGATCGATTGGCGATCGAACTAGACGCCGGCCGCACTGGCGTAGCAGTTCAGTCCTTGGTGCAAGTCGCTGTGGGCAGCTACGGGACCGTCTCGGCTGAGATGGATGTTGCTTATGAGGGGGGACGGTTCGACCAATCGAGCGTGGTGGTCGACCACTTCAATGCAACGATATCGGCCCAGAACGTCAACGGTTTGACGGTCACGCCGCTTGAGATCTCCCTCGTTGGCGGCGGCGAAGCCGGCAGATTTGTGGGCGATCTTGACGCGATCGTTGCAGCCAATGGGCAGTCGCCCATTTTTGACATCGCGAACGGGGCTGCCCGGTTTGATGGGCGGCTTGAGATCGATCAAACGGAGATTCGCTATTTCGCCGACGATTGTCAGTACATTGCCTATGACCGTCTGGCCATCGAGCGCACCGAGATGGTGCCTCTTAATGGGGCCATTTGTATCGCGGGTGTCTCTGATCTGCCGCTCTTCTCGGTCCCGACCAGTTTGGTGGGGGTCCAGTCGATTGACGCGCTTATCACCGGTTTGGCCGCGCGGATTGATCCCGAAACCAGTCCTTTGGATACGACGATCGGGGCGCTGGCGCTGTCGGGAACGGCCATCGACGGTTTCGCGCTTGAGCTTGGACTTGCTGACTCCTCTCTGGACATTCCAAACGACGGCATCCTCATCGATGGCATCGCAGGCGATGTCATCATGCAGGAGGCCTTGGACGGAACTCTGGACGTGGCGGGGCCTGTCACGGCTGAAGCGATCCTGATCTCCGGCCGCCCTCGGCCCATGGTGCCTTTGTCGGTTGATGCGACGCTCAGCGGGACGTTGAGCCAGCCCTTCATTGAGGGCGTGGGCATTGCCGACAATCTGGGCCTGCGCTTTCCTGCCAGGTTCAGCTATGACGGGCCGACGGGCGTTGGCCGCGTCGAAGTCGATATTCCAGGATTGCAATTTGCTGAGGGACGGCTTCAGCCATCCATGCTGTTTCCGATCCTCAACGAGTTTCCGACAGACAGCATCGATGGTCTGATCAGTGGTGACGTCCTAATCCTCTTCGGTGCGGAATCCGTCAACAGCGCGGTGATAAGGGTCAACAACGCGACGATTAGGCGCCCGGAAATCACGCTAGGCGGGGTATCGGGGACGGTACGCTTGTCCAATTTTGCCCCTCCGCGGGCATCAAATGGCCAGCGCCTATCTATCGCCGAGGCGGAGTTTGGTCCGCTGTTCAGAAACGGGACAGTCAGTTTTGGCCTTGGGCGAGGCAACACGCTATCCGTCGGCGAATTGCAGTTCGACTGGGCCGGCGGACAAGTGTCGGCGCAGCCCTTCTCATTCGATCTCGACAACATCAATACCGAAGTCACTCTGGAGGCCAGCGGCGTTAGCCTTGAGGAGGTCTTGCTGGAGTTTCCAGTTGAAGATCTAAGCGCGACAGGCATTCTGGACGGTACACTGCCGGTACGGCTGCTGGGTGAAACCATCTTCGTAGATGGTGGCCGCCTACAGAGCAGAGGCCCTGGAATCATCCGTTACACGCCCCAACAATCGGCTGATGCTGGTGAACAAGGGCTTCAGATCCTTTTCGATGCGGTCAGAAATTTCCACTATGACAGCGTTGGGGTCAGCATTAGTGGGGACACCTCTGATGATTTAGTCGTCGGCCTCGAAATTGCCGGAAATAACCCCGATCTTTACGGAGGTTATCCAATTGATTTGAACGTGAATGTTAGCGGAGATCTGGCTGATATCTTGCGCCAAAGCGTTCGTGTTCTAAGCATTGGAGACGAAACAAGAGAGTTTTTCGAAGGAGAGGCAGGGCGCGATACAATTGAAAGGTTGCTCGGCCAATGACACATTGGTGTCAGGGCCGAATGCAATTAGCGGTCACAAACCGAGGGGGAATCGGCATGGCAGACGGTAGCTCAGACCAGCTTGCGGATAGCGGCGCTTTCACCGACGGCGCTAGGGCGATTGACCGGCGTCGTATGCTTGCCGGGACGTCATTGCTTGCGACCGCCGCGGTTGTAGTGGGATGTTCCCCGACAGTTCGGGTGGAAGCACCCAGCGAGCCGATTGAGATCAATCTCAACGTGCGGATTGAGCAGGAGGTGCGGATCCGCGTCGATCGAGAGCTAGAGCAAGTCTTCAGTGATAACGACGACATTTTCTGAGGCAGCAACCATGAAAACCGAACAGACACCTTTAAGCAGGCGCCTTCTGATCGGAGGGCTGGCCATCTTTGCAACCGCAACCGTAGTCGGTTCCCAAACAGCGTCGGCGCAACTGACGTTGGATCAGGCGCGAAACCAAGGCCTTGTCGGCGAGCGACGCAACGGATTGCTTGGCATCGTGCAAAATAGCGGGGGCGTGGCGGCGCTGGTCGATCAGATCAATGCGCAGCGCCTCGCTCAGTACCAGCAGGTCGCGAATTCAAACGGCACATCGCTGGCGGCCGTTCAGCAGTTGGCTGGGGCGCAGCTCATTGACCGGGCAAGATCAGGTTGGTACGTCGAATCGGGCAGTGGTGGCTGGGTTCAGAAATAGTCATCGTTAAGTGATCTGACCCAGACGGTTATCGTTTGCCTGTTTCAGCAGACGGTCGCACGCTGCCTTGATTGCGGCGTCGAAGTCTTTTCCGGTGTCGAAGAAAGGCAGGCCGAGTTTGAAGCATTTCAGCCTGGTTTCTAGGCTGTCCTCGATCCCGGCCTGAACAATTTCCCGCAGTCGCAAATCCGACGTTTTGTGGCTCCAGCACAGAGGATCGTCGGCCGCATGTCGTCGGATCTGTGTGATCTTCTGTGCCACAGAGACATAAGGATAGCCGAGAAAAACACACCGAAATCGAGCCTGGCGCAGCAGCGTCCGGTCGATCGACTCTGGCTTTAATCCAATTCCCTCCACGATGATCGGGCCGTCTTCAGCGCGGCTGAGGCTGCGCGCGTAGTGGCATATCAGTGAGCTGAAGAATGACGCTTTGAACGGCTCGGCCGCCTCGTTGGGTATCTTGGCGTCGCGAACGGCCGATGAAAATGCTGTGACTAGAGCATCGCCCCAGACGACCGTCCCGCCCACTTCGCGTTTCAGAAGCGATGCCAACGTCGACTTCCCGGATCGCGAGGCGCCGCCAATCAGGTAGTGCCATTGCTCTTGGCATCTCAAGAAGGTGGTCGGTCTGGATGTTCCGGTCGCCACTAGGTGCCCCTCTCACCGTGACTAGGTGCATCGCATGCGCGACGAATTCTAGCAGCAATTGTCAAACGAGACAGGCACAATCATGGGCAAGACGGATTGATAGTTTAGGGCGAACTGCCGACGGCCTGCACCAAAGGACAACGGTCGGCCGATACGTTGACCAGGCTGCGATCCCCTTCCTCAACCGCGAAGCGGAATTCTTCCGCGCCTACGACCATGGCATGAAACACAGGCAGCACTCCGCTGACCATCTGTTGGTCACCACCGATCGTGTTGAAGATCATGGTCACTTCCTGGCCTGGATCGAACCAGCTAAGCGCGCTGCCGTCCTCCGCGGCAGCGTTTTGGCCGCGTCCTGTTACGGTGACCAAGCCCTCGCCGAAGCCGACTGAAGTCCCGCTTCCAGTATAGTTCGGTGTCGGCATGATGAATCGCCTGGTGACGGGCTCGGAACAATCTTGCGGCTGTGTGGCCGCTTCGAGATAAAGCGCGATACGGTCCGGCGTCACGCCGCTTTCGAGCCGCTCGTCGATCAAGGTCAGCAATTCATTGCGTATGCCTGTCGGCAAGTCCCGATCGTAAAGCTGGCGCATCTGTTGGTACTGAACCAGAGCCGTGCGGGCTTGGGCCTGAAGCCGGACAGCGTTGTCCGTAAGGGTCTCGTTGGCGGCTTCGAGCGTTTCGATCCGGTCCACAAACCGCTCTTCGCGTCCCTCGATTTGCTCGACGCCGATTTGATAGGCAAATAGGCCGACGATGCCGACGGTAACCAAATAGAACCCGACGCGTGTGATCGTACCCCACAGGCGGCGCCGGTAGCGGCGGTCATAGTCGTAAAGACCGTATCCCATGGGTCGATCGGTTCACTCCGGTCCGGGTGGCGAATCTGCTATCTGACCGCGGACAAGTACGACAAACTTCGCGCTCTGACCAGAGGTCGAAACAGGGATGACTGATGGGTGCCGCCGCTGCTAGTCTCCCGCGCCCGCCAGAACTGTTGGCGGAGAAGATCGTTTAGCTCGCCGATGTGTCGAGTGATTGATTGAGGAAGGAGAGGAAATGGTCCGCAGCGTCCATCATTTTATCGATGGCGAGGTCGTACCCGGCACAAGCGGCCGAACGGGCGACGTCTTTAACCCGGCTACCGGCGAGGTGCAGGCCAAGGTCGACTTCGCGAGCGAAAGCGAAACCCAGGCAGCGATTGCGGCGGCCCAGAAGGCATTGCCGGGTTGGGCCGCAACCCCACCGATCCGCCGTGCGCGGGTTATGTTTCGCTACAAAGAGCTGCTTGAACAGCACATGGACGAACTGGCCGGAATCCTCACCTCCGAACATGGCAAGGTGTTTTCCGATGCCAGGGGCGAGGTGCTTCGCGGGTTGGAAGTGGTCGAGTTTGCTTGCGGCGCGCCGACCTTGCTGAAGGGCGATTTCACCGAAAACATCGGCACCGACATCGACAGCTATTCCATGCGGCAGCCTGTCGGGGTGGTTGCCGCGATCACGCCTTTCAATTTCCCTGCGATGGTGCCGCTCTGGATGTTCCCGATGGCCATCGTCTGCGGAAACACCGTGGTTTTGAAGCCCTCTGAAAAGGATCCTTCAGCCTCCATTCGTTTGGCCGAATTGTTGATCGAAGCCGGCGCACCTCCGGGCGTCCTGAACGTTGTGCATGGCGACAAGATCGCGGTCGATACTTTGTTGTCGGACCCGGGCGTCAATGCGGTTAGTTTTGTCGGCTCAACGGCAGTTGGCGAATACATCTACGCGACCGGTTGCGCCAACGGCAAAAGGGTCCAGGCCCTATGCGGTGCAAAAAACCACATGGTGGTGATGCCGGACGCCGATATGGACAAGGCCAGCGATGCCCTGATGGGAGCGGGTTATGGGGCAGCCGGTGAGCGCTGCATGGCTATTTCGGTGGCAGTTGCGGTGGGGGATGCGGGCGACCGGTTGATCGAAAAGCTGGAACCCAAGGTCCGCGCCCTGAAGGTCGCGTCGGGTAACGACCCCGATGCCGAAATGGGGCCGCTGATCACGCGCGAGCATCGAGACAAGGTAAAGGGCTATGTCGACCTCGGTGTCGAAGAAGGGGCCGATCTGTTGGTCGACGGACGCGGCCTTCGCTTGCAGGGCTACGAAGATGGCTTTTTTCTGGGCGGATGCTTGTTCGACAACGTGCAGCCGGATATGAGGATCTATAAGGAAGAGATCTTCGGCCCGGTGCTCTCGGTTGTCAGAGCGCCTGATTTCGGGCACGCGCTGTCGCTTGTGAACGGGCATGAATATGGCAACGGAACGGCCATCTTCACCCAAGACGGCGATGCGGCAAGGACCTTCGCCGCCAACTGTAATATCGGCATGGTCGGCGTGAACGTCCCGATACCGGTGCCGATGGCATTTCATAGCTTCGGCGGCTGGAAGCGCTCGGCGTTCGGTGACCACGGCATGTATGGCATGGAGTCGGTTCGCTTTTACACGAAGCTGAAAACCGTGACGTCGAGATGGCCAACCGGCATGGCAAGCGGCGCGGAATTCACTTTCCCGATTGTGCGCTAACGCTAGGCTTCTGTGGATCAATGCGTGCGCCTCCACTCTGCTTGAGTGGGGGCGCACGGTTCAAGCTCAGATCAGGACCAATCATCCAATACGGCGATTGTGATGTGCCGGGTTGGCAAGAGCGCGCTGGACGGATTGAACGCAATCCTCGATCGTTTCATTGCATTGGACGACAAGATTGATGGCGCGTTTCGGGCGAAGGCCGGCGCCAACAACCATTGCGGTCAGGGTCGCGATGATGCCTCCGATGGCCGAGATTAAGATCCAGTGCACGTTGACCAGTTCTGGAACTTCCCACGTATCGTCGTGAAGCTGGACTGCGAGACCGGCATCCTGAAGCAGCGGAACCGCGGTTTCCATGCCGCTGGAAAAGAACACGGCTTGGATAGGGTCTGACACGAGCGGGATGCCCATAGGCCCTGAGATCGCTCGGACCTCGCGCTGGGTGTTGACACCGACAACGTGGCCGCGCTCGTTCAACAGCGGTCCGCCGCTATTGCCGGGATTGATCGCTGCGGTGTGCTGAATGATCGCGAGACTTTCGCCAGCAGCGGACCAGGCAGCCTCAAAGCGCCGGCTGACCAGACCTTCGCCGAAGCTGACGACATTCACCGGGCCCAAGCGGTCTGCGGCACCCGGATAGCCCATGACGTACACCGGTGAGCCGGCGCCGACGGTCGAGCGTGGGGCGAGCGTAAGTGGTTCGAGATCCAAGTCGGCCGCTCGGATCAGCGCCAGGTCGACCTCCGGCCAGACAGCGACGATCTCGGAGGGCACCAGGTCAGTCGGTGAGCCGCCAGAAACGAGGACGTAGGGTCCTTCGGTACCATCAATCAGTGACCTCACGACATGATGGTTGGTCAGAATGTATCCGCCGTCTGCGACAACAAAGCCGGTGCCACCACCGCTACTGCTACTGTCGTCGAAAAACACACGCACGATGCTGGGGCTTGCCGCATTCGCGATTTCGAAGGGCTCCAACTGTTCGCTTCGGCCGGTCGGTACCATGGGAACAACCATCGCGATCATCATGAGGGCCAACAGGGCACTGCGGACGCCGCTAAAGAAGTTTCCAAAGCGTGGATTCGCATGACGGTTGGCAAGTCTAATCACGGCTCATCTCCAACTGCGGCCACATCGGTGGCGGTGCAGTAAAAATGGCTATCTTTTGAATTACCTGCCAATCATGGTAGGGTCACATATTCGGGATAGCAGCGGATTAGTAAGAAATTTTCTAAAGAGTGAAACAAAACGACCATCGCCAATTATTGGCACATCATTTCATATTTGGTGAATAATGTGATAGCGGTCACAGGATACTTATCGAGCCCATTGCCCTGTTGTTCTCAGGATCAGCTGATTGCAGTCAATAGCGTGCAGTCGGGCGCTGCCCTAGAGCAACCCGAAATAAACTGGCGCAACAATGCTGAACACCAGCCACATCAAGATCGCCAGTGGGGCGCCTGCGCGCACAAAGTCGCTAAAGCGGTAGTGCCCGGGGCCCATCACCAACAGATTGGTTTGGTATCCGATCGGTGTAATGAAAGAGCAATTCGCGGCAAACAGCACGGTGATTGCCATCATCATTGGGTCGACGTTTAGTTGTAGAGCTAAATTGATCGCGATCGGCGTGAACAGGACGGCGCAGGCATTGTTTGACAGGATATTCGTGGCGATGGCGACCACAACGAACAGTACAATCATTGCCAGCAAGGGATCGTTTCCGGCGATACCGACCGTTACCAGTGAGGCCAGATAGGACGCCGCACCTGTTGCCTCCATGGCCGTTCCCAAGGCCAATGTGGCGCCGACAAGAAGAAATATCGTTCGGTCGAGGGCGCGGGTGGCCTGCCTTATGTTTAGGCAACCGCCCGCGATCATGAGTGTCGCGCCGGTGAGGGCTGCGACCGAAAGGGGCAGGATTCCCAGTGCAACACAAACAACGGTTCCCGCGAATACAGTGATTGCCAACGGCGCCTGTCGGGGACGCGGCATTTCCTTGATCGCCCAGGACATGAGCAGAAGATCGGGATTGGCCCGCATGGCGTTGACATCCGTTCGATGACCGGTGACGAGTAAAACGTCACCGGCCTGAAGGCGGATATCGCCCATGCGTTGGCGTGTCATCCGCCCACGGCGCTGAATACCCAGGACCAAGCAACCGAATCGGCGGCGAAATCCGACCATATCGATGGTCAGGTCGATCATACGGCTCGCCGGCGCGATCATGATTTCGGCCAAGACATGATCGCTTTCCTCGCGTCCTTGGTGCTCGGCGTCAGGGGCCATGGGCTCACCGCCGGCCAGCAAGAACCCGGCGTTTCGCGCCAGGGCATCTGTCAGCGTCGAACGCGTTGCCGCGACAATCAGCATGTCTCCGGGCTGAAGAACCACCCCTTCGAATGGCGGTAGGATCATCGTTGGGCCACGCTGAATCAACCGAACCGTGACATCCGGCAGGGTCTTGAACTGTCCGGCAGCGGCTCGCTCGCCCACCAGTGGGCTCGACTGGTTGACGTCGATCTCGGCGATGAACTGTTTGCCTTCAGTACGCAGCGTATCGGCGAGACCGCCACGATCAGGCAAGAGCTTGGGCAAAACGAAAACGACGTAAAGGGTGCCGACCGCGGCCATCACCAGACCGATGGGCGTCATATCGAAAATGCCGATCGCGGGCAGCCCCTCGGCAACCAGTGCGCCGGAAACAAGCAGATTGGTCGACGACCCGATCAGAGTTGTCGCACCGCCCAAAATTGCGGCAAAGCTCAGCGGCATCATCAAGCGGCTGGGGGACCATCGAAGCCGCTGGGCTAGCACCTGCATGATCGGGATGAACATGATGACGACCGGCGTATTGTTCATAAAGGCGCTCACCGCCAATACCGCCAGCGTGACCGCGATGACGCTCAAATATTGCCGACGTCGTGCCACGGTGACGAACAGGCGGCTCATCGTATTCAGCGCCCCGGTCTGAACGATCGCTTGGCCCATGACCAGCAACGCCAGGACTGCGTAGAGCGTCGGGTTGGCGAATCCACTAAGCAGCCGCATAGCGTCGAGCTGGTTCTGCCCGCCGCCGTCCAGCAGCGGAAACAGGTGGAACCAAACCAGCAAGAATACGACGAGGGCCAGGGAAGTAAGCTCAAGCGACAGTTTTTCCCAGGCGTAGGACACCATAGTCGCCGCCAAAACGGCGATCGCGACCCACATCTGAATGGCCGGATCCAGTATCCAGTTCATGTCAGCAGTTTATCAGGATATGACGCTTGGGTCAGGCTAGGCGGTGCGCTACCGGGTCAAAGGATACCGCCGCCAATTCCGACCGGTTCGTCGGCGAAATGCCGGAACTCGATGGTCAGGAAAATACTATCGCCAGATTGCGGATCGCTGTCGTCGGTGAACCGCCGGCGCCAGTCGACTCCGAACGAGAAACACTCATCCAGATAGCGTAACCCAAGTGTGATCTCTCGGGTCTCGCTATCTTCGAGGTCGTAACGAACAGATCCGCTCGCAGTCCAATAGTCGGTAATATCTACTGACGCCCTGCCGAAGATTTCCTCGACATCCTCGCCCGTCCGGGTGCCGGCCTGGGCGTCGACAAAGGCGTATTGGATTTCGCCGGTGATCCAGTCGTTCGACGCGGTCAGATTGATTTCGCTGCGATTTGCCGAGATATTTGTGGCGTCGAACCGAAACCGCCAGTCAAAATCGATGCCTTCGATCGGCTGCAAGGTGAGTTGGCCGACGATGTCGGAGAAGTCGCTTTCAAGGCCGCTGCCAGGAGGAAAGTCTTGGGTAAACGCTGTGCGATAGCTTTGGCCGATGAATAAGGTCCCCGATGGGCCCTCCGCGTCGAAATGGCCCAAACGAACGCCGTAGGTCAGCCTAACACCGTCATCGACCTCGTCATAACCGGCATAGCGGCTTTCGCTGAAAAGGTTGGTTTCATCGAATTCCGGGGCCGGGCTGTCGTTGTTAGGGACCTCTCCATCATTGTCTATCAGGCCCGTGGCCCGGACCTGAAAGATCGGCTCGACGAGTTGCTGCGCGCTGCCATATTGGCGCACCATTGGGTACCGGCCGGTAAACGCGATCGACGGGATCAGCCGAGCGGCGAACGAATCGAAATCGCGCGCTTCCGGATTCATAGGATCGTTCGGATCAGGCAGGTTGTCCGACCAATAAAGCTCGCCGATGGCACCGGCTTCCAACTCTGTCACTAAGCCGCTGTTGAGGTAACGCTCCTGTCGCCATCTACCATCGAGCACGAGCCGGTAGGTGTCGACACCGTCGAGACTGGTCGGATCCGTTGTAAACTCGTCATCCCGAGACAGCGCAATGACATTGGCGTCGAACAGCCATTGCCCACCCCACAATGCATCACCCGGCTCACCGACATAGGAGAACTGGGCCCACGGAGCGACCAAGGGTTGCTCGGCCGTGTCTGTCCGCAGGTCGGTAAACTCCAGCGCCTCTATCGAGGCATAGCTCAGGCCATAAAAACCTTCCGCATAGGCACGGCTGGTCAAAACATCGTCTTCGCTGATATCGAACTCTTCCAGGTAGGTGTTGTCCGTCACCTCTTGGAGGTTGAAGCCGGCACGCCAGTTTTCGTTAATGTCCCAAACAGCGTCGGCGAATATATGTCCGCGAAAGCCCTCGCCGATATCAACCAAACCCTCGGCCAGCATATCCTCACGTCGGTTGCTGTAGTTGACGCTCGCATCGACATTCAGTTGTGCGTTGGGAAATCGATATCGATAAAGGCCGCGCAGGTAGACGTTCTGCTCGCTCGTAATGCCAAGGCTGGCGGTTAGATCCTGATTCGGCGCGATGTCCCAGTAGTAACGGATGACGCCAAAGGGTCCGAGCGCAGGGGTCGATCCGAACTCCGGTGTCAAAAACCCGCTCCGCCGATCCACCGAGGGATCTGGGTGATAGAGATAGGGCGTGTAGAAAACCGGCACGCCGAAGATGTCCAGATACGCATCGCGGTAATAGACATTCTGGTCTTCGGCGTTGTGGGTCACTTGGCGCGCCCGCAGCTGCCAAAGGGGAGCTTGCCGAGGGTTCTCCTCGCACAACCGGCAAGGCGAGTAGACCGCGCGCTCGGCTTCAGTTTCGACCCCGCCGCGGCGGAACCCCGCATTGGCGATCATGCGGGCGTTGTTGGAAAAGCGAACCGAGATGTTCTCCACAAAGCCGTCGGCTAGATCACCGGTCAACTCGGCGTAGTCCGCAAAAATCAGATCGCCGGAGGGTTCTCGCACGACGATGTTGCCGATTGCCGTGACGATGTCGGTCGCCTGGTTGTAGATGATCTCGTCTGCTCTCAGAAAGCGGCCGCCCTGCGTGATCTCGACATTACCGCGGGCGATGACCAGACTACGGCTTTGATCGTACTCCAACTCTTCCGCGACGATCACCGCAGGATCGTCGGCGGTGACCTCAGCCGTCGGGGTATCACCAAAGAATTGAGCGGACGCTGGCGGCGCGATGGCGACGCCTGCTACGCAGCATGCCAGTAGGATTTTGAGGCGACATGACACCGCGACGACCTGCCCGGAAGACGAGAAAACCTTGCCAGAATGGCATCAGGACCATGTCCGGGATAAGGCGCCAGAGTCAACCTCGCATCGCGCCGCCGTGGTCTTCCCACAGGTCCACAGAGGGGCGGCTAAGATGAGGGCGAATGGATTGCCTGTGCTTTGCGAGGTTGGTCGAAGATAAGGGCTGCAGCCTCGCTGACCCAATACTAGGCGCAAACTAGGCGGCAGGCGCTTGTTTTTGCTTTGGAACCGGCCGCAATAGAAAGGCAGGAACGTCGTTTCCTTGGCCGAACGGCACATCATCTTCGATGATCGCCGGGGTGTGATCACGTCGACGTGATGACCCACCAGCGCGGCGCGATTGCGGTCGTTCTCGGCGCGGGCGGTTGCTCGACGCCGAATCGTCGAGCAACGGCTCATTGTCCTGGACCAACTCGACAGGCTCGGCTTTGTCAGCCGTCGAAGACTTGCGGCCGCGACGCCGGGGGCGTGGAGTCTCCTCCGGCTCGGGCTGTGCACCAGTCAGGCCCTCAATATCGAAATCCGCAATGCTCTTTTTGATCAATCGCTCGATAGCGGCCAAGGATTTTGCCTCCATGCGTGTTGCAAATGTGAAGGCGCGGCCCGATCGTCCTGCGCGTCCGGTACGACCGATCCGATGGACATAGTCCTCGGGATTGTGCGGGACGTCGAAGTTGAAGACGTGGCTCAAATCGCTGATATCGATGCCCCTGGCGGCGACATCGCTGCACACCAGCAACTTGATCTCACCGTTCTTGAATTTTTCAAGCGTCTCGGTTCTCGCCGGCTGGGCCATATCACCATGCAACTGCCCGGCATTGAGACCATGGGCTGTCAAGGCGCGAAAGACACTGGTTACATCGCGCTTGCGATTGCAGAAGATCAACGCGTTTCGCACGTCTTCGGAATCGACCAGGCGCCGCAGTGCGTCAATCTTCTTGGCTGCCGGAACTTTGACCGCGTACATGTCGACATTGTCAGCGGTGGTGGAAGGAGGGGCGACCGAAATTTCTTTCGGATTGATCAAGAAGGCGTCGACCAGGCGTTTGATCTCCGCCGGCATTGTGGCCGAGAAGAATAAGGTCTGCCGAATTCTCGGAAGCAGGCCCACGATGCGCTCGATGTCGGGAATGAAACCCATATCGAGCATACGGTCCGCTTCATCGATCACCAGAACACGGACGTCCGCGAGAAGGACATTGCCGCGCTCGAATAGGTCCAGCATTCGGCCCGGCGTCGCAATCAAGACATCGACACCGCGTTCCAACTTTCGGATTTGCTCGTCAAAGCGCTCGCCGCCGATCAGCAGGGCGTAGGACAGCCCCTGATACTTGCCATAGAGTTCGAAGTTCTCGGCGACCTGCGCGGCCAATTCTCGTGTCGGTTCCAAAATCAGGGAGCGCGGCATGCGCGCCTTGGCGCGGCCCGACGCCAAAATGTCGATCATCGGCAATGTGAAGCTGGCCGTTTTACCCGTACCCGTCTGGGCGATGCCAAGAACATCGCGGCCCTGCAGGACGATCGGTATCGCCTGCGCCTGAATTGGGGTCGGGTCGGTATAGCCCACATCCCCCACAGCGCGGAGGACGGCCTCGCTAAGACCGAGATCGGAAAAACTCATATAGGTGAGCACCGTTTGCTTTTGGGTGGTTGCTGCCCCTAGGATTTAGGTTTCCGAAGGTGCACGCCAAGTGAGCCGAAGATAGAGTTTAGGCCGCGCGTGTCAATGGCCCTGATTGACTAACTTGTTGAAAAGAAAGGTTTCGATGGCTGATCCCATCGTCTTTTTACCGGGATTGTTGTGCAACCATCTAGTGTTCCGTCCGCAAACCGAGATTTTGTCGCCAAATTACCCAACTTTTGTAACCGATTTGACACACCACGCCAGTGTCGCGGATATGGCGCGACACGTTCTCGTTGATGCGCCGGCCAGCTTCACACTAGTCGGAATGTCCATGGGCGGGTATGTCGCCCTCGAACTCTTCCGCCAGGCGCCGTCACGAATCGAGCGCCTTGTGCTGATGGATACCTCGGCGCGGGCAGACGATGATGAAACCAGGCGCCGTCGGCGAGGCCTCATCTCGCTGTCCCGAAAGGGACGTTTCAAGGGGGTGACCCGACAACTGCTGCCCAGGCTGATCCACCCCGATCGGCTGACGGATGTTGATCTTACCGAGACCATCATGGAGATGGCCGCCGAAATCGGTCGCGAGGCCTATGTCAGACAGCAGACGGCCATCCTCCAACGGCCGGACAGTCGTCCGACTTTAGCCGACATCAAATGTCCGACATTGGTGATCTGCGGCCGCCAAGATCTGCTGACGCCCTTTGAGCGGTCCGAAGAGATCGCCGAGAGAATTGCGAACGCCGAGCTCCATATCATTGATCGAGCAGGCCATCTCACAGCGTTGGAGCAACCCGACAAAGTCAACCGCCTCTTGCTTGATTGGCTCCGACGCACAGAGATCTGGCCGCAGCCCGGCGCTAGATATCCAGATCCTTAACTTGCATGGCGTTTTCCTGAATGAAGCGCAAGCGCAGTTCGGGCTTGCGGCCCATCAAGTGCTCTACAAGGGTCGAGGCTGACCGGCCCGTATCCAGATCGTCCTTTGGCAGTTCCACCCGCCACAGCGTTCGCTGGGTGGGATCCATTGTCGTGCTGCGCAACTGATTTGCCGGCATTTCTCCAAGACCTTTGAACCGGCTGATCTCAACCTTGCCCTTGCCGCTGAACTCATCTTTGACGAGTTGGTCCTTATGGGCGTCGTCGCGCGCATAGACCACCTTACCGCCCTGTTGCAGCCGATAGAGCGGCGGTTGCGACAAATACAGCCGCCCATCTTCGATGAGTCCACGCATCTCGCGGAAGAAGTAGGTGATCAGAAGCGATGCGATATGGGCGCCGTCGACATCCGCGTCAGTCATGATGATGACCTTTTCGTACCGCAAGCGGTCACCATCATAGTCACGCCTGTTGCCGCAGCCGAGCGCCTGGGCGATGTCCGCGATCTCCTGATTGCCGGCGAGCTTGTCGGCCGAGGCACTGGCAACGTTGAGGATTTTTCCGCGCAAGGGCAGGACGGCCTGGGTCTCGCGGTCGCGAGCGGCCTTGGCCGAACCGCCCGCGCTGTCGCCTTCAACCAGAAAGATCTCAGTCCCGTCGGCACTCGTCCGGCTACAATCGGTCAGCTTGCCGGGCAGGCGCACCTTTCGCGTCGCGGTTTTGCGCGCCAGATCCTTGGCCTGTCGCCGCCGTAGCCTATCTTCGGCCCGCTCGACGGCGCGATCCAACAAGGCATTTGCGGCGGCTGGGTCTGCCGACAGCCAATGATCCATGTGATCCTTGACCACCGCTTCGACGAGGCGGCTCGCCTCGGGATTGGCCAATCGCTCTTTAGTCTGTCCTTGAAATTGAGGCTCGGGAATGAAAACCGAGAGAAGGGCCGCCGCGTCGGTGAACAGGTCATCGGCGGTTATGCTTGATGCTCGCTTGTTGCCCGAAAGGTCCGCAAACCCCTTAAGGCCGCGCAACAGCCCCGCCCGCAATCCGCTTTCATGGGTGCCGCCTTGAGAGGTTGGCACGGTGTTGCAGTATGATCTGCAAAAGCCGTCATCATCCTCCGGCCAGGCGATGGCCCATTCCGCCCGGCCGGAGCCATTTGGAAAGTCTGCTCGGCCAATGAAGGCGGTTGGTGTCACGGTCGCACGATCGTTGAGGGAGCTTTTGAGGAAGTCCGCGAGTCCTCCAGGAAAATGTAGGACGGCTTTATCTGGCACCGTGCCTTCGCCGCGAAGCAGCGAGGCGTCGCAGCTCCATCGGATTTCGACGCCTTGGAACAGATAGGCCTTCGACCTCGCCATCTGGAACAACCGGTCGGGGCGCAACCGGGCACGCTCACCGAAGATCTCAGGATCGGGAAGAAAATTGATTGCGGTGCCGCGCCGGTTATGGACCTGGCCGCCATCCTTCAGTTTGGATTGCGGTACGCCGCGCTCGTAGGTTTGCATCCAAAGCTTCTTGTCTCTGGCTACTTCGATGGAAAGACGTTCCGACAGCGCATTGACGACGGAAAGACCCACGCCATGCAAGCCGCCAGAGGTGGCGTACACTTTGTTGGAGAATTTGCCGCCCGAATGCAGGGTGGTCAAAATGACTTCCAATGCAGACTGGCCTGGAAACTTCGGGTGATCGTCTATCGGAATTCCACGACCATTGTCGCGAACCGTAACCGTGCCGTCGTCAGCCAGGATGAGTTCTATCCAGGTCGCGTGTCCGGCAACTGCCTCGTCCATCGCATTGTCAAGGACCTCAGCGACCAGGTGGTGCAGCGCGCGATCATCGGTCCCGCCGATGTACATGCCGGGACGGCGCCTGACCGGCTCAAGCCCCTCCAACACCTCGATGGCACTCGCGTCGTAGGCATCATCCACCGTTCGGCGGCGGGATGAAGCCATGGGGGCGGCCGGTGTGGCCGCTTGCGATGCCTGAGAGAAAAGATCCGTCATCCCGATGCCATTTTCTGTAGAGGCGCGACCCTCCAAATTTCGGCTATTCAGTGCCGTAGGTTAAGGTTTAGTACAAGATGTTGTTAGGTGGAAGGCTTCCAACGCCGATCATCCGATCCAGCATCTGGTCGCTAACCCAACATGGGGCCGCTCAACTAGGCGGCAAGCTAAGGGGCCTTTAGTGAAAGGGAAAACACCGTGACAGACGATATGACGGGCGAAAAGGCGGCCGACTTGTCGACTAGCGATGACATTGACGGTATGCAACCCGCCCTCAAAACCATTGCCATGCCGGCCGATGCAAATCCCAACGGCGATATCTTTGGAGGTTGGCTGCTAAGCCAGATGGACCTAGCGGGTGCGGCCGTCGCTTACTACCGGGCAGGCGGGCGGATCGCGACCATTGCGGTCGATGGCATGTCTTTTCTTCAGCCAGTCTTTATCGGTGACCTGGTCAGCTTCTATGCCCAGGTGGTCCGCGTGGGAACCACCTCGCTGCGCGTCAGGATCGACAGCTATGTGCGCCGCCGACGCGACCATAGCCGGGTCAAAGTGACCGAGGGGGTGTTCACCTATGTGGCGATCGATGACGAAGGCCGACCTCGTCCCGTACCGCCCGACCCGGATACGGAGCCTGCGAGCGTGATCGATTAGAGGCCGTAGGCGTGCGCCAAGACAGCGCCCGTATAGACGGTTCCGAAGAACAGCAGCAGGGTCAGAAACTC
>JBCCER010000055.1:0-25878 GCA_039030175.1 Pseudomonadota bacterium | reverse complement strand
TGTGTGGTTCACAAGGCCACATTCGACGACGGGGCAGTAATCCTTGATGAAGCGCGCGTCCGACGTGCCACCCGTCGTGCTCAAAGCCGTGGTTTGGTTTGTGACCTGTTTGATTGCTGAACTGACGATGTCGCTCAGGTCCCCCGGCTCGGTCACAAAGCTCTCACCGCTGATCCGGACCGAGAGGTCGTAGTCACCGCCAATATGATCTAACCGACCGCGCACCCAGCCTTCCAAGGACTCGCCGGAATGGTGATCATTGAACCGGATGTTAACCCGTGCGTGGGCCTTTGATGGGATCACATTGGCGGCCGGATTGCCGATGTCGATGGTCGTGATCTCCAAATTTGTCGGGTCGAAATGATGGCTGCCCTCGTCCAATGGCTCGACCACGAGTTCGTTCAACATGCGGACCAAGCGGTTGGCCGCGTTGTCCGCCTTGTGGGGATAGGCCGTATGGCCTTGAACGCCTGCGACCGTGAGGTCCAGCGTCATGGAACCACGCCGGCCGATCTTGATCATGTCGCCGACCTGTTCGTGCGATGTCGGCTCGCCAACGAGGCAGGCGTAGGGGCGCTCGCCATTCTCTTGCATCCATTGAAGGATCTTCGGCGTGCCGTTGACGGCGTGCGCCTCCTCGTCGCCGGTGATGATCAGACCGATGGAACCGCCGAAATCGTTGCCACGCTTTTCGACAAAGCGACTGACGGCCGCCAAAAACGCAGCAACCGAGCCCTTCATATCGCAGGCGCCCCTGCCGATCAGCATGTCGTCGACGATCTCTCCGGCGAACGGATCGACGCTCCATGCCTCGAGCGGGCCCGGTGGTACAACATCAGTATGGCCGGCGTAGCAGAAGAGGGGACCCTCGGTCCCCAGGCGTGCGTAGACATTGTCGATCGTCGGGTAGCCGACCTCGGCAAAGCTAAGCCGGTGACAGTCGAAACCGAGCGGCTTCAATGCCTCTTCGACGAAGGTCAGCGCGCCCTCGTCCGCAGGCGTAACGCTGGGGCAGCGGATCAGCGCTTGGGCCAGCGCGACCGGATCACTCATGGGCGGATCAATCGCGCAAGAGATCGTTGACCGAAGTCTTCGATCGCGTGCGCTCGTCCACCCGTTTGACGATCACGGCGCAGGCCAAGTTGGGGCCGGGGGAACCGTCCGGCAGCGGTTTGCCAGGGAGGCTGCCGGGTACGACCACAGAATACGCTGGTACCCTGCCGTATATGATTTCACCGGTAGCCCGATCGACGATCTTGGTGGACGAGCTGATAAAGGTGCCCATGGCGAGGACAGAGCCCTCTTCGACTACAACGCCCTCGACCACCTCGGACCTGGCGCCGATGAAGCAATTATCCTCAATGATCACCGGGCCTGCCTGCAACGGTTCCAGAACACCGCCGATGCCAACGCCGCCCGACAGGTGAACGTCCTTGCCGATTTGGGCACACGACCCAACGGTGACCCAGGTGTCGACCATCGTTCCGCTGTCCACATAGGCGCCCAGATTGACGAAGCTAGGCATCAGCACGACGCTGGGCGCGATGAAGGCCGACCGGCGCACGATCGAGCCCGGGACGGCGCGAAAACCGGCCTTTTCGAACTCAGCATCGCCCCAGCCGGAGAACTTAGACGGCACCTTGTCCCACCAATGGCTGCCGCCGATACCGCCGGCAATGGCTTCCATCGGGTTCAGCCGGAATGACAGCAAGATCGCCTTCTTCAGCCACTCATGGACCTGCCAACCGCCATCGGTTTTTTCAGCGACACGAAAACGGCCCTCGTCCAGCCCTGACAGGGCTTCGTCGACAGCGTGCCTGATATCGGCGCTGGCATCCGGCCCGATAGTGTCACGATCTGCCCAGGCCTGCTCGATGGCGGCCTCCAGCGTTGGATGGGTCATAGCGGCATTACTCAAAAGGAAAGCGGGAAAGTCGGCGGCAAAATGGCCTAGGCGGACCTAAAGCTCAACCCCTGCAGCCATTCGAAAACGTCATCTACGACATGGTGAATATGATCGTCGATCTCTGATGGCGCGGCAACGGCATGACCGGTGCGCACCCAAACGGTTATCATGCCCAGCGCATGGGCCGGTTCGAGGTTGACCGCCATATCCTCGACCATCACCGCGCGGCACGGATCGATGTCGTGGCGTGCGATGATCCGCTCATAGACCGCTTGGTTGGGTTTAGGTTCGTAGTTTGCCGCGACGATGTCCTCAACTGCGTCAAAGGCGTGGCTGATTTCCAGCCGGTCCATGATTCTGGCCGCGTGACCGGCCGACCCGTTCGTGAACACCAGCTTGCGCCCCGGCAGTTCTTCGATTGCGCGGGCTAATCCCGGATTAGGGGTCAAGACCGAGACGTCTATGTCGTGGACGTAATCGAGAAAGGCTTCGGGCGGCACCTCATACTCGGTCATCAAGCCGCGCAGCGTCGTTCCGTGATCTTGAAACAGGCGGCGTTGAACGGCCCTCGCGGCATCCGGATCCAAATTCAGTCGCGCCTGTATGAACTCGCCCATGCGCCGGTGAACCTGATGAAACAGGCCGCTTTTGGCCGGATAGAGCGTGTTGTCGAGATCGAACAACCAGGTATCGATCTCTGAAAGATCGCTGGCGGTTGGGGCGGTGCGGTCGTCGAGATTGGGCATCCAGGTGACATGGACCATCGGGCGGAGAGAGGCAAGGCCTCGATCCTGCGTCATTGATTATTCAATGCGCTGTCGGAATGCGAGCGTCCGCTTCGTCCTTGAGATAACGGCATATCGCGTGGACGCGACGGTGCGAGGACATGGACGAGGAGAGAGAAGACATGGACATCAAACGGTCCGTTATCGGTACCGCTGCCTATACGGCGGTTACCTTTCCGCTCGCGGTCATTTGGCATGTGACCCTATTCGAAGGGCTCTACCTGCGGTTCGGCTATTTCGACGGGGAGCCGAGTTTTCTTCTCGGACTGGCGTCAATCATCGTTCAGGGCGGTATCCTGTCGTTCCTCTATCCCTACGTACCTTTTGCCGGGCGGCCCATCGTCAGGGGCATCAAGTATGGCCTCGTGCTGGGCGCCTTCCTGTGGACCACCCACGTGCTCGCCTTCGTAGCAAAGCAGGCGACGACGGATGCGTGGCTGTTCGTCGCCATGGAGAGCGTTTATCTGCTGCTGCAGTTCGGCGTCTATGGGGTGCTGATCGGCCTGATCTTCGGGCGCTTGCCAAGCCTGACCGACACTCGATGGGTGATAACGTAGTTTGCTGGGGTGGCACGGATGGGTGCAAGCCGGGCTACCCTGGATTTGCGGTCAGCTAAATACGATTTCTACCCGTCGATTTTGCGGCTCGCGTACTCCATCCGGCGTGGGGACAAGTGGATTTTCCTCACCGAAGGCACGAATCACGATCTCGTCCGGCGCGATACCGCGGGCGATCAGTCCGTCGGCGACCGAGTTCGCACGCCGTTCCGACAGGCCCAGATTATAGGCAGGTGACCCGGAAAGGTCGGTGTAGCCGTCCAGCAGCACCGTGGCCCAGCCGGTTTCGTTGGCGACGACCACGGCATCGTCCAAGACCATGTTGGCTGCCGGCGAAAGGTCGGCCCGATCCCAGTCGAAGAAGACGATGAAGCTTGACTGCATCACCGGCTCGCTCGGCGCGATCACGGGGACAGGTGGCGGCGCAGTAGGTGGCGCGAACGTGTAGCGAAGGCCTGCCATGACCGTATGGCTGGAGTAATCGTCGTTGATGATTTCCGGATCGATATCCGCGAACGACGTGTCGAAGGCGCTGAAATAGCGATAGTCGATGACACCGCTCAGCCGGTCGCTGAATGGAATACGCAGTCCCGCAATGGCTTGGGCCGCAAACACCGTGTCGCTTGCGCTGTAGGTTTCTACACCGGGCACATCGATATCCAACGTGACATGAGCCGCACCGATACCGGCCCCGAGATAGGGGTGAACGCCTGCGATATTGTTGAATTCATACAAGACGTTGCCCATGAAGGCCCAGGAATCGAAGGCGGTGTCGAGGGTTTCCGAGCCGGCTCCTGCGAATGTCTGGGTAAAGTCGCCACTATTGTCGCGATAGGTGACTTCGCCTTCGATGATCAGGCCGTTGCCGAAGCCATAGCCAACTTGCCCAGACGCTGCCCAGCCGGTGTCGGAGTTGACCGGGCTGAGGACGAAGAGAGGCGGCAGGTCTTCAAGGATCTCGTAATCGTCGACCCAATTTACGCCGCCTTGGCCTTCTAAGTAGAAACCGCTGGTCTGCTGCGCATGGGTTGGTAGGGGTAGCGCCATAAGCGACACTGCGAGAATAGGTAGGTGGATACGCATGTGATTTGCCCTCATCTTCGTGATCGATAGCGGGCAGATCTTGGCCTTGGCTCACGCCCAGACATGCGCCCGCGTCAATTTCCGGGCGGCAGGATGAGCAGCGTGTGTTTCAGAAAAACCCCGAAATGCGCGAAATCGGGTTTCAATTGTTTCTATAGGGTTGCCAACCGATACCGGTTGGCACGAGCAGGCCGTAGGCGGGTTGCCCCAGCCTAACCTCGATGGATGAGCGTACCCGCCCCGCCATCGGTGAAGATCTCAAGGAGCAGCGCGTGCGGCACGCGACCGTCGAGGATGACGGCGCCGCCGACGCCGGCCTTAACGGCCGATACGCAGGTCTCGATCTTAGGGATCATGCCGCCAGAGATCGTGCCATCGCCGGTCAGGGTCTCGGCGCGATCGAGCGTCAGGTCGGTGATCAAGGTCTTGGATTTGTCGAAGACACCGGCGACGTCTGTCAACAGGAACAGCCGGGTTGCACTAAGCGCGCCAGCGACCGCGCCGGCTGCCGTATCGGCATTGATGTTGTAGGTTTCGCCGTCTTCGCCCAGCCCAATCGGCGCGATGATGGGGATGAAGTCGCTCTCCGCAAACACGGACAGGATTTCAGGGTTCACCGTCGTCGGCTCGCCAACAAATCCCAAATCCAGCACCTGCTCGATATGGCTGTCGGGGTCGCGCTTGGTGCGGCGCAGCTTGCGGGCAGAAATCAGCGCGCCATCCTTGCCGGACAGGCCGATTGCCTTGCCGCCGACCGCCTGAATGGCCGAGACGATGGATTTGTTGATCGCGCCGGACAGAACCATCTCGACAATGTCGACGGTGGCACGGTCGGTCACACGCAGCCCGTCGATGAACGTGGTCTTTACGTTCAGCCGTTCCAGCATTTGGCCAATTTGGGGGCCGCCACCATGAACGACGACGGGGTTCGCACCGACCTGCTTCAACAACACAAGGTCGCGAGCGAAATCGTGAGCCAACTGGGCGTCGCCCATCGCGTGCCCGCCATACTTGATGACGATGGTCGCCCCCGAATACCGCCGCATGAAGGGCAGCGCCTCGGACAGGGTCTTGGCCTTTCCTAGCCATTCCTCGTGAGGACCGTTGGCGGCGAATATGGGTTTTTCGGTCATAGGGCGACTGGTGGACTTTGAGGAAGAATGACAACTCTAGCAGCTTGCCGGGATGAAATCAGCCGGCCGCCAATTCGGCCATCTCCGCCCGCATCTCGTCGATGCCAATGGACTTGGTGGCGCTAGTGGCCAAAGGGTCGGGTAAGGCGGCGGGACGTTTGGTCAGTGCGGTACGTATCTCGTCGATCCGGTCAGCGAGGGAGGCATCCGCGATCTTATCGATTTTGGTCAGAACGATCCGATACGGCACGGCGGCTTGGTCCAGCAAATGCATGATGTCGTGGTCGACCGACTTGAATCCATGGCGGGCATCGACCAGCACATAGGCGCGGCGCAAGGTCACCCGGCCCTTCAGATAGGATTTCAAAAGGCGCGTCCAGCTTGCGACCAAGCTCTTGGACACTTTGGCATATCCGTAGCCAGGCATATCGACCAGCGTGAGTTGCTCACCAAGATCGAAGAAGATCAGTTGCTGCGTCCTGCCCGGCGTATTGGATGTCCGCGCTAGGGTCTTGCGACCGGTCAGCGCGTTGACCAACGAAGATTTGCCGACATTCGAGCGGCCAGCGAAGGCAACTTCCGGCAGGCCGGCAGGCGGCAGTTGCGCAGTCTTCGCGACAGCAAACCTGAAATCGCAAGGTTTGGCGAAGAGAAGGCGGCCGGCCTCGAGTGCCTCGTCGCTTGGGACCGTTTGGTCGATCATCGATCAAGCGCCGAGCGCTGCCGACTCGCAGGTCAGGAGCGGCGGTCGCTTGTCCGGCGGCCGTTGCGGCTTCCGCTGCGCTTGTTGGCTGAACCGCTGCGCTTGCGCTGACCGCCCGAACCCGTCGGCTTGTCCGCATTGGCGGGTTTCTTCTTTGCCGCTGTGGTCGCGACCTTGGCCGTCGATGTTCCTTGCGTTGAAGACCCGGTCTTTTTCTTCTTCCTGCGTGTCGTTGTGTTGCTGCTGGAACTCTTTTCCGCGCTGCCCTCTTCGGCCTTCTTCTTGCGCTGGACGGAGGGGGGCGCGGTCGTCGCAGCGGCGCTCTGGTCCATACCGCCCCCAATCTTGACGCCCATCCGCTTCATGATCACCCATTGCTGGAGGATCGACAGGGTGTTGTTCCAGGCCCAGTAGATCACCAGGCCGGCCGGGAAGGTCGACAGCAGGAAGGTGAAGACGAACGGGAAGGCGGCGATGATCCGCTTTTGCATCGGGTCGGTCGGCGCCGGGTTCAGCTTTTGCTGCAGGAACATCGTCAGGCCCATGACGATGGGCCAGGCCCCCAGAACCATGAACGAGGGCAGGAAGTCCTGAGGCGTCCAGGGAATGAGCCCGAACAGGTTCCAGATCGAGGTCGGATCGACCGCCGACAGATCCTGAATCCAGCCAAAGAAGGGCGCGTGCCGCATTTCGATGGTCACGAACAGCACCTTATAGAGCGCAAAGAAAACCGGGATCTGCAGCAAGATAGGTAAACAGCCCGAGGCCGGATTGACCTTTTCGCGCCGGTACATCTCCATGACCGCCTGGTTCATCTTTTGGCGGTCGTCCTTGTAGCGTTCTCGGATTTCGGTCATCTGCGGCTGCAGCGCCTTCATCCGAGACATGGATTTGTAGGATTTGTTGGCGAGCGGGAAGAACAGCAGCTTGATGAAGACGGTGAAGACCAGAATGGCGACACCGAAATTGCCGACAAAGCCGTGGACGATATCCAGCGCCCAGAACACCGGCCGGGTCAGGAAATAAAACCAGCCCCAATCGATCGCGAGGTCGAAGTTCTCGATGCCAAGATTGGCCTCATAGCCATCGATGACGTTGACTTCCTTGGCCCCTGCGAACAGGCGGTTGGTAATCTCAACGCTTGCGCCGGGGGCGACTGCCATCGTGTCGGCGGCATAGGTCGCGAAATACTGATCGCGCGCGCCAGGCTGCGAGTGAGCGAACTGCGCATCGATCGCCGTGCTCTGGTCCGGCACTAGGGCGACCATCCAGTATTTGTCGGTGAAGCCCAGCCAGCCGCCTGTACTGTCCGTGACGATGCTGCCCTCGTCGGCCAAATCGCCGTAGTCGTACTCGTCAAGCGTGCCGTTGAAGACGCCATAGGGTCCCTCGTGCAGGATGAAGAAGCCCAGCACCTCTGGTGTGCCAAACCGCATCACCCGTCCAAAGGGGCGCAGGGCCACGGCCTCGTCACCCTGGTTCACTACACGCTGCGTGACGGTGAACATGTAGTTTTCGTCAATCTCGACGACCCGCTCGAACGTCAGGCCTTCGCCATTGTCCCAGGTCAGCGTTACTGGCTGGTCGATCGTGAGCGTGTCGACGTCGGCGGTCCACTCGGTATCGCCGCCCGGTACTGGAACCGTAGTGTCCACCGGGGCCCAGCCGAAGTCGGCGTAATAGGGCGACGGTGCGTTCGGCGGAGAAAGGAGCGTTACTTCCGGACTGTCCGGATCAACGGTCTCGCGATAGTCGGCCAAGGTAAGATCGTCGAGCCGCGCGCCGACCAGAGACAAGGAACCGTGCACACGCGCGGTGTCGATGGTAACGCGCGGCACCGTCGTCAGCGCATCCGCACGGTCGACGCTTTGGGACAGCATTTCCTGTGCGATCACGGCGGGGTCGGTGCTCGGCTGGATCTGCGCATTGGGCGGCAGGCCGGTTACCGTACCGCCGGACTCGTCGACGGCCAGTTCGGTCGCTTCGTTCATTTCGACCTGGCTGACCTGACGCGGACCTTCGATAAAGAACTGAAAACCGAGAAGGATCACGATTGACAGAACGACCGCGATGATCAGGTTACGCTGGTTATCCATAAAAAAATCTGCTCCAGGGAATAGGCGCCGGTCACCGCTGTGGCCGAGGCGCGCTATTCCTAGCGGTCCCGCACCACCGGTTCAACCATTGGCCGCCCCGCATGCGTCCTAATTTCCAAGATCCGGGCTCTTTGAAGGGCGATCGGGCACCGGATCGTAGCCGTGAGCCCCCCAAGGATGGCAGCGCGCCAGTCTGCGCAGCGTCAGCCAGCCCCCTTTGATCGCCCCATATCGGTCCAACGCTTCCAGGGCATATTCCGAACAGGTCGGACGAAATCGGCAGCCATGACCTAACCAGGGAGACAGAGTGTAGCGATAAGCCAGGACCACGCCCTTGAACAAGATCGCCAGGGGGCTCATCGGATTGCCTGAGACAGCTTGAGGCCAAGACGCTTTAGGCAGTTTGCGAAATCCCGTTGCAGCAAGTCGTAAGGCCGGTCGACCGTCGCGGCCCGCGCGATCAGGACAAGGTCGTGGCCGCCGGGCAATTGTGGAAGCGCGGAACTTGCCAGCGTGCGCATCCGACGCTTGGCCCGATTGCGTGCAACCGCGTTGCCGACCTTTCGGCTGGCGGTAAAGCCGAACCGAACCGCGTCGTTGCAGATGTCATTATCGGGGGTCGTCGCCAGCTGAACGACAATTCCAGGGGCCGCTGCCTTGCGCCGGCCGCGAGCCAGGCGCAAAAAATCCTGTCGGCGCTTTAGCGTGTGCGCGACCTCGGCCATGATCGACGGACCGCCATCCTTTGACGGCGGTGTGGGTATAGACTCCGTCTAAGCGCTCAGGCGCTTGCGACCTTTGGCCCGCCGGTTGGCAATAACCCGGCGACCACCGACGGTGGCCATGCGGGCCCTGAAACCGTGGCGGCGCTTGCGCACTATTTTACTTGGCTGATAGGTCCGTTTCACGGCTCTATCTCCTCGAACACAGTTGAACGCCGGCCCTTGCCGGTCGGTCAGTTGAAATGAAGCCGCGGCTTTTAGCCTTTCGGCACGCGCGCGTCAACGATCATCTGGCCAGCCATGTTCTGGAATACAAGGGCGCGTTTGCCCTATCGCTCTGTAGTTTTTCACCCAATGGTGACTGGTCGTTGAACGGGGGGACTGTTAGCTGTGTGTCTGATGTCGGGGATCGACCGATCCAAATCAATCAAACGCGTACAGTCCGCATTTGCGGGCGCGGGAGCAGCCCGTGACAATAACAAGCGACGGCAGTCACACTGATCAGATGATCGCCAAACCTCAAAAGACGGGTTTCGCCTGGCAGCGCTGGCTGCCTCTGGGCGTGTTGGTTGCGGCGCTGGTTGCTTTCTTTGCGTTCGATCTGGATCGGTATTTCAGTTTCGAGATGCTGCAAGATCACCGGCAATGGCTGACGGAGTTCGTTGCCGCCAATGCCGTCTTGGCCAGCGTTGGTTTCTTTCTAGCTTATGCTCTTGCGATCGCAATCTCGATCCCGGTCGGTCTGATCCTCAGCTTGGCCGCCGGCTTTATGTTCGGTGTCGTCTGGGCCAGCATCTTGGTGGTCCTGGCAGCCACGACCGGGGCGTCCGTCGCGTTCCTGGCCGCGCGCACAGCGTTACGCGGGGTTATCGAACGACGTGCCGGCGGTTGGATCAAGCGGTTGGAAAGCGGCTTCCGCGACAGTGCCTTTAGCTATCTTCTTACCTTGCGGCTCATTCCGATTGTGCCGTTCTGGTTGGTAAACCTTGTACCGGCACTTCTCGGCGTGCGGCTGACGACCTTCGCGATTGCCACCTTGATCGGGATCATTCCTGGAACGGTGGTGTTCGTCTCAGTCGGCAATGGTCTGGGTGCTACTCTGGACCGGGGGGAGACGCCCAATTTGGGCATCATCTTCGATCCGGCTATCCTCCTGCCCTTGATTGGATTGGCGGTTTTGTCTCTGCTTCCGGCATTGTACAAGAAGTACAGCCAGCACCGCCGCTAACGCGCTTCGGCCATTTGCGGACAGCTTGCGTCTTTTTGATCGGTTTCCAGTCCCGTCATCAGCGTGAGAGTGAAAAGCGTGTCGGAAGTTCTGAAAACCGATCTTTGCGTGATCGGCGCTGGCTCTGCAGGGCTGATCGTGGCGGCGGGCGCATCCCAGATGGGCGCACGAACTATCTTAATCGAGCGCGATTTGATGGGCGGCGACTGCCTGAATACCGGCTGCGTGCCCTCCAAGAGCCTTCTGGCGGCAGCAAAAGCGGCCGAGGCCGCCCGTCGGTCGAGCCGCTTCGGCGTCACGGTTGGCGATCCTGAAATCGATTTTGCCGCCGTGAACGATCATGTGCGCAGCGTGATCGCGGCAATCGAGCCGAATGATAGCATCGAACGATATGAGGGGTTGGGCGTTACGGTCCTGCGAGAAAACGCTCGGTTCGTCGACCGCAACCGGGTTGCGGCCGGCGACCGAACTATCGAGGCCAAGCGTTTCGTCATCGCGACCGGATCGAGGCCAGCCGTGCCCCCGATCGAGGGGTTGGCCGACACGCCTTATCTAACAAACGAGACGATTTTCGGCCTTCGCCAACGGCCGGACCATCTCGTGATCATCGGCGGCGGACCGATCGGGTTGGAGATGGCGCAGGCCCACCGCCGGCTCGGCAGCAAAGTCACCGTGCTTGAGGTCGCGCGCTATCTGTCCAAGGACGATCCTGAAGCGGTTTTTGTCGTATGCGAGCGACTGCGACGCGAGGGCGTGGACCTGCTCGAGGGGATCAGGATCACCCAGGTACACGGCACTGAGTCGGGCGTCTCGCTCCAGCTCAACAATGGAGAAACCGTTGAGGCCAGCCATTTGCTCGTGGCTACCGGCCGAAAGCCGAACGTCGAGGATCTGTCGCTGGAAAAGGCGGGGGTCGAAGTTACACCGACCGGTGTCAGCGTGGATGCGAGATTGCGGACAGCCAATCGGCGCATCTATGCGGCCGGCGATGTCGCGGGCGGGCCGCAGTTCACCCATGTGGCTGGCTATCACGCCGGTATCATCCTGCGTAACGCCCTGTTCCGTTGGCCAGCAAAAACACGTTTTGAGGGATTGCCGTGGGTCACCTTCACCGAACCCGAGTTGGCACAAGTCGGCCTTACGGAAGCAAAGGCGCGTGAGCAGTTTCAAGAAATCCGCGTCTTGCGCCACCCGTTTGCCGAAAACGATCGGGCGCTGGCCGAAGGGGAAACCGATGGTTTTGCCAAGATTATCACAACCAAGCGTGGCCGGGTGTTGGGCGCGACCATCGTCGGTGCCCATGCTGGCGAGTTGATCCATCTTTGGGCACTGGCAATCACCCAGAGGCTGAAGATCGGCGCCGTCGCAACCATGATCGCGCCCTACCCGACTTTGGGCGAAATCTCCAAACGAGCAGCCGGCAACTTCTATACCGGCAGCCTCTTTAGCGACCGGACCCGCCGACTTGTTCGCTTGTTGCTAAGGTTGGGTTAGCTGCTGGCCGGGTCGCCTCCAATCCCCGACTCCTCCTCAACAAAGGACCTTTAGGCGGATCGGCAATAGCCTGCTATAAGCCGCATTTGCACGGTTATTGCGTTCAACCGATCACTGAGCAGCATGTCATTTCTTCGAAGCTTGTCGGCGCGTCTTCTGGTGCTCACGATCTTCTTCGTGATGCTGTCCGAGGTCTTGATTTACACGCCATCGATCGCGCGGTATCGCGAGGAATGGCTGCAAGGTCGGTTGGCGGCGGGCCATTTGGCCGCGCTTTCGGTCGCGGCCGCGCCGGAGCGGATGGTGACCGTTGATTTGGAGCGCGAACTGCTGGACCAGGTTGGCGCCGCGATGGTCGACCTGATCCGGGGCGACCAGATGAGCTACATGTTGGGCGATGAGCCGATCGGGCCGGTTGCCGAGACCATCGATCTCAGGGACCAATCCGTTTACAGCCTGATTGTGGGCGCCTTCGGAACCTTGCTGCAAGGGGAAGACCGGATCATTCGCATCCAGGGCGTCAGCCCGCGCGACCCGGACACGTTCGTCATGGTGGTCTTGAATGACGGGCCGTTGCGCGCGGGCATGATCGCGTTTTCGTATCGCATCCTGGCCCTGTCGATCATCATCTCGCTGATTACGGCATCGTTGGTCTTCTTATCCCTGCGCTGGCTGATGGTGCGGCCGATGGAGCGGCTGACCGATCGGATGGTCGCCTTTCGCAATGACCCGGAAGACGATCGGACCACCATGCCCAACACGCGCCGAGCCGACGAGCTTGGCGTGGCGGGGCGCGAATTCAGACGCATGCAGGTGGCGGTTCGTCAGGCCCTGCATCAAAAGGCGCGTCTGGCAGCGTTGGGCACGGCAATGTCCAAGATCAATCATGACCTTAGGAACATTTTGGCGACCGCCAGCCTGGTGTCCGAACGGTTGGTCGAAAGCGATGACCCGGATGTTCGCCGCACGGCGCCAAGGTTGCTCGAGTCACTCGACCGCGCTGTCGGCTTGTGCGGTCAAACGCTAGACTATATCGGCGATCAGGCGGCGCCCTTGCAGCGCAAACCGATCGCGATTTCCGATCTTCTGACCGGTGTTCGCGCCGACCTTACCGACATCTTGGATGACGACCATCGTCTGATCGACGAAACCAAAGCGGGGCTGACCATCTCCGCCGATCGAGACCAGATCATCCGCGCTCTGGATAATGTCATACGCAATGCGTTTCAGGCGGGGGCAACGGCTGTTGCGCTGCGGACGGAGGTGCGTGGCTCGACGGTCTCGATCACGATCGCGGACAACGGGCCCGGGCTGCCGCCGCGCGCTCGCGAGCATTTGTTCAAGCCCTTCGCTGGTTCGGCACGCCCTGGTGGGACCGGCTTGGGACTGGCCATCGCGCGAGAGATCGCCATGGCACATCGCGGTGACCTCGTCCTGGCCGGGACCAGCGGCGAGGGGACCGCGTTCAGGATGATTATTCCCACCAACTAACTAAACCGACCAACGAGACCGGCATGACCTGGAACCCGGAACAGTACGCCAAGTTTGCAGGTCCGCGGTTACAGCCCGGTCTAGACCTTTTGCATCGGTTGCCAGCCGACGCGCCGGTTGCCAGGGCCGTCGATTTGGGCTGTGGGACGGGCGAGCTAACGGTGCTGTTGGCCCAGCTCTATCCCAATGCGTCCATCGTCGGTCTCGATTCGTCGCCCTCAATGCTGGAAAAGGCGCGCAGCCAGTTTCCCGATCAGGCCTGGTTGGAGGCCGATATCGCACACTGGCAGCCAGATCGGCCCATCGATCTGATTTTCTCCAACGCCGTGCTGCATTGGCTGCCGGACCATGGACGTCTGTTAACGACGCTTGTTTCTGCGTTGGCAGAGGGCGGAATGCTGGCTGTACAAATGCCGCGCAACTATGGCGCGCACTCGCATCGCCTGATGCATGAGGTTGCCGATCAACCCCGTTTTGCCGGACGCACCGATCTGCGCGCCGAACCGGTTGCCGATCCAGGTTTTTACGATGCTCTCCTATCTCCGTTGGTCGATGACGTCGAAGTCTGGGAAACCGAGTATTGGCATCGGCTTACCGGTGACGAGCCGGTCTTTGAATGGGTCAAGGGTACGGGCCTGAGGCCTGTATTACAGGCGCTGGAAGGCGAGGATTGCGATGCATTCCTCACCGACTATCGCCGACGTCTGCTCGACGCTTATCCAAAGCGGGATGACGGCATCACGCTATTTCCGTTTCGGCGATTGTTTTTGCTGGCTAGGCGCTGACGTCACTGGGGTTTTGTTTCTCGGCCGCGATGATCGAGCCAGACGATCGGGCAGGGTTCCAAAGATGGTCCGCCGGCGTGTGACGGTAGGGCGTCGCCTCCAAGCGGCGGCCTGATGGTCACGCAGCCAAAGCGATCGGCGGTAGCAGCAATTGCCTGGCGCAGTACGCGGTTGACCTTCGCCGGATCGATAATGTCCAGGACACGGATCATATCGACGCTCAATACCCGACCGGCATCGAAGTTTTCTTCAATTCGGTAGACGAAGAGGCCGTTGAGATAGTTGCGAAACTGAACCGTGACGACACCGCCTGCCTGTTCAGCTGTTGCCAATGACGCTTTGGCGAGATCTCTCCATTCGTCCAAAGTCAGGGCGGCTTCGTTGGCCTGCATAAGGGGAAAGGCCTGATCAATCCGATCCGCCGTTAGCGGTGCAACAACCCAGTCTCTTGCGTCCACCATCAGCAGGACCCTGTTCCGCGTACGGTCCAACAGCCCATCAAACACTGACATTGTGCGCTTTGATCCAAATCAACCGGCGGCGAGGGTGGGGTGCAAACTGGCGCAGCCCGGCTTGCACCTAAGTGCTTTTTGGGCTTAGTTTTGCATCCCCGCAGCAGGGTGAAGAGATGTCCGCCAGCACACCGATCGCGGCCGATGGCCCCTTTGTCGACCCGTCGATCGACTCGATTCACCCGTGTCGCGCCTGCCCGGTTCGCAGCCTTAGCATCTGCGCGGCGTTAGAAGGCGAGGAGATGAGCCGTCTGGCGGACATCGTGGTGGTCAAGAATCATGCCCCCCATCAGACAATATTCGCTGAGGGGGACGAGGCGACCGATCTGTTCAATGTCACCGGCGGGACGGTGATGCTCTACAAACTGCTTGCCGATGGTCGGCGCCAAATCACCGGCTTTCTGTTCGGTGGCGATTTCATGGGCCTGTCGACGGGCGGGACTTACGCCTATTCGGCAGAGGCGATAACGCCTGTCAGTATCTGCCGGTTCCCGCGCAGGCGGATGGAGCAGGTTTTGGACGACTATCCAAAGATGCAACGCCGCCTGTTCAACATGGCGTCCAATGAACTGGCTTCCGCGCAAGATCAGATGTTGCTGCTCGGCCGCAAGACGGCGAAGGAAAAACTTGCCTCGTTCCTGCTGACCCTTTCGCGCCGCGCCGTGCGTCGAGGCCAGCCCGACAACCCGATTTCCGTGCCGATGGGAAGAGCGGATATCGGCGATTATCTGGGCCTGACCACGGAGACGGTCAGCCGGACGGTAACCCAGCTTAAGACCGCTTCCATCATCCGGCTGCTCGATGGGCATAAGATCCACATAGCCGATCGCGAAACGCTTGAGGATTTGGCGGAAGGCATTTGAATATCGTCTCGCCCGACAGCGTTTCTTGATGGCTTCGCCCGGTCTGCGCAACGCCCTGACCGATGTCGAGGGTCTTACGGTCGGCAATGCCGAGGATCAGGCGGTTCGAACCGGCGTGACCGTGGTGTTGGCCGATCGTCCGATGGTTGCCTCGGTCGATGTTCGCGGCGCCGCCCCGGGGACGCGCGATACCGATCTGCTTTGCCCAAGCCGGGTGTCGGCGGGCGTCGACGCTCTCGTCTTTTCGGGGGGATCGGAATTTGGTTTGGAGGCCGCGTCCGGCGTGTGCGCCGTGCTATCCACGCATGGTCGCGGGGTTGAGGCCGGTCCGGTGCCGATCCCGATCGTTCCGTCGGCGATCCTTTTCGATCTGGCTTTTGGCGGCGATAAGGCGTGGGGCACGACCCCTCCATATCGTGATCTGGGGATACGGGCGCTCGAAGCCGCTGGCCCCGATTTCGCATTGGGTAACAGCGGCGCAGGCCTCGGCGCTAAGGCCGGCGGCTTAAAGGGCGGTCTTGGCACCGCGTCGATCGTCGACCCGATCACCGGCGCGACGGTTGCGGCGTTGACAGCGGCCAACCCGCATGGCAGCGCTGTAATCCCGGGTAGCGACACACTTTGGGCATGGACTTTAGAGCAGAATGGCGAATTGGGGGGGCAATCGGCCCCGGCCGGCCCGATCTCACCGGATGCCGATGCGGGTTTCCAAAGCCCTTTGGCCAAGATCGGCGCGAATACCATTCTTGGCGTGGTGGCAACGGATGCCGACCTGTCGAAGGCCGAAGCTCACCGGCTGGCTGTTATGGCGCATGACGGATTTGCCAGGGCAGTGAGGCCGTCTCATTCCCCGTTCGATGGTGACGCGCTTTTCGCGCTGGCCACCGGATCTCTGCCAATTGGCGGCGACGATCGGCCGCGAAAGTTGGGGCGGCTGGGAACTTTTGGGGCCGATGTGGTGGCCCGTTCGATCGCGCGTGCTGTCTATGAGGCGGAGAGCTTGGGCCAGTTTCGATCCTACAGGTCCGTTCATGGTGCCGGTTTGAGGGCTGGAAAGAACGGCTAGGACTTGAAAACGAGCCGGTTCGCGGCGCATCCTGGCCCGCACAGGGCCATAAAGGGTTATAACGAATACTAATCAAATCGGGAGAGGTGATATGGGGACGGTTCGTAACGTTTTGCTGGCATCGACGGTGGCATTCGCGATTGGGTGGGCGCCGGCGATGGCCAAGACGGATCTCGTGGTCGGAATGAACCTTGAGCCGCCGAGCCTGGACCCGACAACTACGGCGGCGGCCGCGGTCGATGAGGTCACCTATGCCAACATTTTCGAGGGGCTGACCCGGATCAACGAGAATGGCGAGATTTTGCCAGGTCTTGCGGAAAGCTGGGACATTTCGGACGACGGTCTGACCATCACCTTTACTCTTAGGCAAGGCATCGTTTTCGCCGATGGCAGCCCCTTTGACGCCGACGATGTGGTCTTCTCAATCGGCCGGATCATCGGCGCTGACAGCATCAGCGCCAAGCCGCAGCTTTTCACCTCAATCGCGAGCGTGGACAAGGTAGATGACAATACGGTGACGATCACATTGTCCGAGCCGAACGGCTTGGTTCTCTTTAATCTCGGTCAAGGCGACGGCGTCATCGTCAACGAGGCGACGATCGACGAGATCGGCACCAACCCGATCGGGACCGGGCCTTACATGGTGGGCGAGCGAGTCGAAGGCGATCACATCACGCTGGTCCGCAATCCGAACTACCGCGACCCGGACTCGGTCTACTTCGATACGGTCGAATTCCGGTTCATTACCGACTCCGGTGCCATGACGACCTCCGTGCTGGCCGGCGACGTGGATTACTTCCCCAATATCGCCTCGCCTGAAGCGTTGGCGGCGTTCGAAAACGATCCTCGCTTCGAGGTCGTTGTCGGCACCACGGAGGGCGAGACGGTGATGGCTGCCAACTGGCGGCGCGAGCCGTTCAACGATCCGCTGGTGCGCCAGGCGATTATGCACGCCATCGATCGCCAAGGGCTGGTTGACGCCGCCTATTTCGGCCATGCTACGCCGATTGGCACCCATTTTGCGCCCCACAATCCGGCCTATGTAGACCTGACCGGCCTGTACCCGTACGATCCCGACCGAGCCCGCGAGTTGCTGGCGGAAGCGGGCTATCCCGATGGCTTTTCGACCACGTTCATTCTGCCGCCACCTGCCGCTTATGCGAGGCGCGGCGGAGAGGTCATCCAATCCTATCTGGCCGAAGTCGGCATCGACGCCGAACTGATACCGGTGGAATGGGCACAGTGGCTGGAGGGTCCGTTCCGTGGTTATGACTATGACCTGACGATCGTCAGCCACACCGAACCGCTGGACATCGGCATCTATGCCTTGGGTCCGGACGACTACTATTTCGGCTACGACAATCCGACCTTCAACGCTGTGATAGACGAGTTGCGAGGAGAAACCGACCCCAGCGCCCGCGCGGTGCAATATGCCGAGGCGCAGCAAATCATAGCGGAAGACCTTTCGAGCATCTTCCTCTTCCAATTGCCGCAGTTGGGCGTACGCAATGCCAATGTGCAAGGTGTTTGGGCCAGCCGGCCGATCCAGGCCAATGACATCACGGGGGCCTATTGGGAGGAGTAGCGAACGACTCTGCATCCTTTGCTAACGCGAGGGACCGGCGGTGCTGAGTTTTCTAGCACGCCGGTTCCTGGCGTTGGTCGGTACGCTCCTCGCGGCGTCCGCAATTGTCTTTCTGGTGTTGGAGGTCGTGCCGGGCGATCCGGCTCTGGTCCAGCTCGGCATTGATGCCAGTGCGGAGGCGGTGGAACGCCGTCGCGAGGAATTGGGGCTTAATCAGCCCGCTCTCGTGCGCTATGTCGACTGGATCGGCGGCCTTCTGGTACTCGATTTCGGCAACTCGTTCACCTATGAGACACCCGTTGGCCAGCTGATCGCTCAGCGGTTGACGGTAACCTTGCCGCTCGCCTTCCTGGCGCTACTTTGCTCAACGCTGATTGCCATTCCGTTGGGCATGTTTGCCGCCGCCAACCGCAACCGGTTTGGCGACTACGGCGTCATGACCTTCAGCCAAATCGGCGTGGCCGTGCCCAACTTTTGGTTCGGCATTTTACTGCTCGTCCTGTTTGCCGTGCACTGGCAGATATTCAATACCGGATTTCCAGGATGGGACGCGGGTCTGTTTGCTGGCCTGAAGGCGCTGCTGTTGCCGGCCGCCGCATTGGCATTGGGCGAGGCGGCGATCCTGGCCCGGATTGCGCGATCCGCGATCCTGGAAACAATGCGCGAAGATTATGTCCGCACGGCAAGGGCCAAGGGCCTCAGCCGCGGACAGGTGATGGTTCGCCATGTTCTGCGCAACGCCCTGATTCCGATCTCGACCATTGTTGGGCTTCAGTTCGCCCTGCTGCTGGCCGGCTCCATCGTGATCGAAGAGGTGTTTCAACTGCCCGGTCTTGGCAAGCTGTTGATCCAGGCCATCGGGCAACGCGACCTACAGGTGATCAAGAACGCGGTCGTGCTGATTGCCGTCCTAGTGGTGTTTGTGAACTTTCTGGTCGATGCGCTCTACGCCGCCATCGACCCGCGCCCCAAACAGGCCTGACGCATGATCTGGACCCGGGCGCTCCAACATCGCAGTTTCATGCTGGGCGTCGTCCTGGTCGGGCTGATGGTGGTTGCTGCCCTGGTGAGCTTGATTTGGACGCCGTTCTCGCCCGAACGCATGCGTGTCGGCGATCCTTTCGCCGGCCCAAGCTGGACGCATTGGCTGGGTACGGACGCGTTCGGCCGCGACACGTTTTCACGGCTGATCGTCGGGGCGCAGAACTCCATCATGGTGGGGGTCGTTGCCGTCGGGATTGGGCTTATCGTCGGCGTGCCGCTGGGCGTCGCGGCGGCTGCCTATCGCGGATGGTGGGATGAGGTGCTCGGCAGGGTCGTCGACCTGACCTTTGCCTTTCCGGCGATCCTGACGGCCGTGATGATCACGGCCCTTTCGGGGCCAGGGGCCGTAAACTCGATCATTGCCATCGGTATCTTCAACATTGCCGTCTTTGCCCGGGTGGCGCGCGGGGCATCGCTCCAAGTCTATGGCCGCGAGTTTCCGCGTGCTGCGCTGGCGCTAGGGAGAGGCCGCGCCGACATCGCAATCCGCCATATTCTGCCCAACATCGCCTCGGCCCTTATTGTCCAAGCCACAATTCAGTTCGCCATTGCGATCTTGGCCGAGGCGGCGCTGTCCTATCTCGGTTTCGGCACCCAGCCGCCGCGCCCCTCTTGGGGCAAGATGCTGTTGGACGCGCAATCCATGATGTGGGTCGACTGGACGCAGGCCATCTATCCGGGTGCCGCAATTGCCCTTGCCGTACTTGGCCTTAATCTGCTGGGTGACGGGCTGCGAGACCTGCTCGACCCGCGATTGCGCGTCTTTAGGGTGGGATAACTTCTTTAGGTTCAATCAGTTATCTGTATTTTCGCCAATCAGTACAGTAAATACCCAAAACCGAAACAGAGTCCCAATTTCAACCATTCTTTTGTCTAATTTCGAGTTTAGACTGGGTTCAATGAATAGATGACGGTGGGGGCTTCGCCGATGATTAAGTTGGTGGTTCTACTAAAGCGACGGACCGGGATGAGCCTGGAGGAGTTTGCCGACTATTGGATCAATGTTCATGGTCCCCTTGCGGCGCAGGTCCCTGGGTTGCGGGGTTATTCCATTAGCATCGCGCATGCGGTGCCCTTTTCCGACGATGTCTCGCCGTGGGACGGTTTGGTAGAGATGCGATTTGATGACGGTGACGCGATGGAGGCGGGCCTTTCCAGCCCGGCGGGCATCATCGCGACCGAAGATGTTGAGAATTTCGCTGAACGAAGAGGCCTTATGCTGGCGGATGAAACTGTGATCGTTCCCAATGATGGGGATGAGACGTCTCGTCATTTCGGTTTCGCCGACTGGCAGATCCCGGTTCTCAGGCATTAAAGTTACAAGTAGGCCAGCGCCGAAGCCTGCTGCATGGCAACCATTTCTCGGTCATTGGCCCGAATCTGTAGATAGTCCGCATCGGGTAGCCATCCGTTAACGACGGACGCAACAAACCTCTGGACGCAGTCGTTGCCGTGGCCGAAGGTCGACCGAACGGCCCAATGATCGACCGGAGCTTGAGTTCAATGCCGCAGCATTTACTGGACTCGTCTGACTTCATAACTGACGAGGCGGAGCTTCGCGACCTTCATCCTCAGCCGATGAGCCGCGCGACCGGGAAGGTGCTGCCGGCGCTCGACCGTCACTGCCGCCAGATACTCGCTCTGTCGCCCTTCTACCTGATCGCCACCCAAGGCCCAAACGGTGCCGATGTTTCCCCGAAGGGCGACCCGCCCGGTTCGGTTGGCATATTGGATGATACGACGCTGCTGCTGCCGGAGCGCGTCGGCAACAACCGGTTCGACGGGATGGTCAATATCCTCAGCAATCCTGAAGTCGGGCTGCTGTTTCTAGTGCCGGGAATGAATGAAACCCTGCGCATAAATGGGACGGCAAGGATCTTAAAGAATGATGTCTTTTTGGCGGACTATGCCGTCAATGGCAGGGCGCCCAAGATTGGTATTCTGGTGACAGTGCGCGAGGCGTTCCTCCACTGCGGCAAGGCTGTCATGCGGTCGGGCTTGTGGGATCCCGAGGCGAGGATCGACCGATCTAGCCTTCCTTCCTACGCCCAGATGTTGCTGGATCAAGTCAATGGACTGACCCGGGCGGAGAATGAAAGGCAGACCCAGATCATGGCCGAGCGCGGCCTCTATTGATCGCCCGTTCTCGCAAGACTGCTATTTTACAACCATTTCGACGGGTGATTTGGTCAGAGTCTCGTTCCCTGTTTCGGTGATCTTTACGGTATGGCCGGACGTGGCGGCTAGGCCGGCTTCACTGTCGAATAGAATGATGTGGACGAAGAACACCATACCGGGTGCGGCCGGCATGGGGTTGCCATGATATAGCATTGGCCAATCCATCCAGTTGGGCGCGAAGGTCGTGCCCAGGGAATATCCGCAGGCATTCATTCGGTGATCGCCGAATCCAGCCCGATCCAGTGTCTCAGCATGGGCGTCGAACGCAGCGCCGATCGGCTGCCCAGGGCGCAGGGCCGAGATCGCTGCATTAAGGGCATCTACGGCGGCGGTGTGCATCGCGACTTGCCGCGGCGGCGGCGGTACACCGACCCGCACCGTACGCATAATGCAGGCATGGTAATGCCGATAGGTTCCGGCCAGTTCCAACGTCATTTGATCGTCTTGGTCAAGGTGACGCCGGCCGGTGAAATACCGGCACATTAATGCGCCAGGGCCCGATCCGATGATCTGCTCGTTTGCCGGATCATCACCCCCGCCGCGCCATATCGCGCCCTGCAATTCGGCCAGGATGTCGCCTTCGAATGCCCAGGCGTGCGTGGCGTTCAGGGCCTTGTCGTAGGCCTCGTCCACGAGCCCGGCCGCCCGTTCGACATAGGCCAATTCAGCCTTACTCTTGACCAAACGCTGTCGGCTGACGAGTGTTGAGGCATCCTCGGTTGTCACCAGGTCCGCCAGCCCCTCCAGCACCCGGAAGCCCAGCGCGGCGGTGAGGCCGTATGCGTCCCACTCCACCCCAAGCTTCGCGTTCCGGAGGCCCTTTTCGGCAAGAATAGCCCTTAGATCATCAACCGGATTGGCACCCAGCCCATCGACCCAGACGCGGACATCCTCGATCACGGAGGTGTAGCGCGCCTGGCGCAAATCGGGCGCGCGTGTCAGCAAGGTCATCCCGCCGTCGGCCGTCAACACCAGGCACTGAAAATAGACATAGCCGAACGTGTCGTAGCCCGTCAGGTAGTAGAGGCTTTCCTGTCGAAACAGTAGCAGCCCATCGAAGCCCTGCTCTGTCATCGTTTGACACGTACGAGCGCGGCGCGCGGCCAATTCTTCGACTGTAAAATGGAGCGGCATGAAGATCCTTGGTCGGAAAACGGTATGGTCGGCGGATGCGGCACCCTAGTCGGTCGGTGCGTATTCCGGCAACGTGGCGATCTCCACCGGCTCGGCAATGCCCTGCAGAGCGACCGGCGGCAGCGCGACCAACGGCTCATCGATCAGGCGGGCCAACTCGCCGGATACCAAAACCGGGACGCCCAGTCGTTTGCACCAGCCCTCCAGTCGGCTGGCATGGTTGACCGTCGGCCCGATGACCGTGAAATCCAGCCGATCCGGCGCGCCGATATTGCCGTAGATCACCGGACCGACATGCAAAGCTACGCCGAAGTCGGGCTCGGGCTCGCCGGCTGCGCGTCGCCGTTCGCGGTCGGTTTCGATGGCGCCACGCGCCGAGCGGACTGCCTTGAGCGCGCGGTCGGCGGCGGCCTTGGCATCGTCGAGGGTTGGAAAGATCGCCAGCAAACCATCACCGATGAATTTCAATACTTCGCCGCCGAACGCCTTAATGGGACCTGCTTGCCTCTCGAAATAGGCATTCAGCAGTTCGATAACCTGCTCGCCGGGCAGATGTCCGGACAGTTCGGTGAAATTGCGAATGTCCGATGCCCACAGCACCGCGTCGATGGTCTCGCCGGTACCCCTGGTCATGGCGCCTTCCAGCACGCGGGCTGCGCTGCGCCGGCCGAGATAGGTTTCCGCCACCACTCGCAGCGTATCGCGCTGGACCAGCACCTCCAGCGGCATCGCCAGCCTGGCCGCCAGTTCGTGTAGCGCCCTGTGCGCGGTTTGATCGGCCCCCTGCCAATGAAGCAAGTGTTTGCTGCCGTCACTGAAGCCGATCTCGGTCACCGTGCCCTGTTCGCTGGGAGCGGCTGGTTCTGCAAGTCCTGGCAGGCTGGCCCCAAGCCCGGTGTGAAACACAAAGCGCTCGGCCGCACGACCGCTGTCGGCATTCCAATCGACAGTGATCTTCGCCAACAGCGGATTGAGCGCAGCTACCTCCAAACTGGCGGATGACAGAAGCAGCCCTGCATCGACCGCACGATTGCACACGCCTTCCAACAGCGCAGGCACACCGGCGGCGTGGGCGGCATCGGTCGCCAGCCAGGTGTGTAGGGGGGTTAAGTCGATGGTCTCGTCGCTGGGCTTTTGTGCCATCGGTCCAGACTATCCCCTGCCCCAAAACCCGGCCCAGCGATTTTTGAGAAATGTAAGTTGACAGATACGTAAGTGAATTCTTACATAACGGTGATGGACGAAGCGTTAAAGGCTCTAGCGGACGGTACGCGCAGACGCATTTTGGCCCTGGTCAGCCAAGACGAGCGGACGGCTGGTGACATCGCTCAACATTTCCCGGTCAGCCGGCCCGCGATATCGCAGCACCTTCGTGTGCTGCTCGACGCGGGGCTGGTGTCGGTGCGGAGCGTTGGCACAAAGCGGCTCTACCGTGCCGACGCTTTGGGATTGGACGCGCTGCGACAAGAGATGGAAACCCTGTGGATCGGCCGTTTGAGCCAGCTAAAGCAGATTGCCGAAGAAGAAGCCCGTGCCCAGCAGGCGTCCGATACCTGGACATCGCCGAGCGATGAGCCGCCCTCGGCTCAGCCCGTATCAGCCGAGGACGCCTCGCCCTCTACGGCCCGGAAAACGTCCGATGGTCCCAAGCCTCCCAAAGGAGAGAAACCATGACCGAGACTGGCAGTTTTCAGCATGAAGTTTTCATCGAGGCCCCACCGGCCACGATCTTCGCCTTCCTTACCGATCCCGACAAAATGATCCGCTGGATGGGCGTGAGCCACGAACTCGATCCAAAGCCGGGCGGAGTCTACCGCGTCGACGTTATGAACGGGCACGTCACAAAGGGTGAGTTTCGAGAGGTCTCGCCGAATGACCGGCTCGTCTACACCTTCGGCTGGGAAGGGACCGAAACATCGGTTCCGCCGGGCAGTTCGGTCGTCACCATCATTCTGACCCCCGAGGCCCAGGGAACCAAAGTCAATCTGCTGCATTCCGGCCTGCCGGTTGCCGCTTTGGAAGGTCACAAAAAGGGCTGGCTGCACTACTGCTCGCGCCTGTCCCAGGCCGCCGCCGGCCACGACCCCGGACCCGATAGAGGTCCGAACGCGTAAGAGCCTGCCCAAGAAATCAACCGACGCCGTTTCTAAGGAGATCTCTGATGACCGGAACCGGAACATTCGAGCATGAGGTGTTTATCGAGGCGCCTCCCGCCACGATCTTCGCCTTCCTGACCGACCCGGAAAAGATGGTTCGCTGGATGGGTGTTACCCACGAGTTGGACCCTCAGCCCGGCGGTTTGTTTCGCGTGGATGTGACCAACGGCAACATCGCGCGGGGTGAATTCAAGGAAGTCTCGCCGAACGATCGACTGGTCTATAGCTGGGGCTGGGAAGGCCCTGAGACTTCTGTCGAACCCGGCAGTTCTTTGATCACCATCACCCTGACACCGCAGCCGCCGGGCACCAGCGTCAGGCTGGTGCATTCCGGCCTGCCGGAGCCGTCTGTCGAGCCCCACGGCAAGGGCTGGACCCACTATTTCAGCCGACTTGCGGTCGTGGCGGCCGGCGGAGATCCGGGCCCCGACCCGATGGTCAAGACCTAAGCCGGAGGCACTTCAAAGAACGCGGTCGAAGTTGATCGCCGAACAATTCGAGGAGAACTGAGATGCAACAGCACAGGCTAGTCGGCCAGGATGAATGGATCACAGCGCGCAAGGCGCTTCTCGCCAAGGAGAAGGAGTTTACCAAGCAGCGCGACAGGCTGAGTGCCGAGCGGCGGGCGCTCCCCTGGGTCAAGATCGAAAAGGCCTATGAGTTTGACGGACCGGACGGAAAGGTGGGCCTTGCCGACCTCTTCGAGGGGCGCAGCCAGCTTATGACCTATCATTTCATGTTCGGCCCGGATTGGGAGGCAGGCTGCCCAAGCTGTTCATTCCTGGCCGACAATTTCGATCGGGCCATCATTCATATGAACCAGCGTGATGTCAGCATGGTTGCGATCTCGCGCACGGCTCTTAGCAAGCTTGAGGCCTACAAAAAGCGCATGGGCTGGACGTTCACCTGGCTGTCATCCTTGAACACCGACTTCAACCAAGATTTCGGCGTCAGCTTCACGCCAGAGGAACGGGAAGCGGGCAACGCCTACTACAACTACGAAACGGGCAGCTTCCCCGCTGACGAGGCGCCGGGCCTAAGTGTGTTCAGCCGAGACGATCCAGGCAACGTGTTCCACACCTATTCGACCTATGGTCGCGGTCTGGACGCGCTAATCAGCACCTATCAGTATCTCGATCTTGCACCTAAGGGACGTGACGAGGACGAACTGTCTTATCCCATGGCTTGGATCCGGCGGCATGACGAATACGGAAGTTAGACTGGTGACATGCGGGCGGCGACCGTGTGGTTTCCCGCCCGCAACTCTTTTAGACGGTGGAGGTTAGATCGACAGCGCTACGGCCAGCTACTCGGCAGAACGCAAATCGGCGATTGGCGTGGCGTATTGCGGTTCGAT
>JBCCER010000054.1:0-26595 GCA_039030175.1 Pseudomonadota bacterium | reverse complement strand
GCTGAACCCGATGGACGGCGACGGCGAGGACTTCGCGTTCTATATCAGTCTGGGACAATCCTTCTGACGAAGGAGACCTGTTGATGAAGGCGGCAATCTGATGCGGTGGCTTCGTAGGATCCTGCTTGGTTTGGCGGGGCTTGTTGTATTTGTTGTCCTGCTCGTCGTCCTGGCGATCGGTTGGTTCAATACGGGGCCTGGCCAACGCCAGCTTGCGGGATTGATTTCCGACATCGCGTCGAGCGAGGAAAGCGGCGTTCAAATCGGCTCCATCAGCGGGTTTGTACCCTTCGATATGACGGTTGGCGACGTTGCCCTCTCCGACACGGGTGGGGACTGGTTGACCATCGATCAGGCGTCGTTGGACTGGGCACCGTTCGCGCTTGTTGGGGGGCGACTGCACGTCGTCAGCCTTGATGTCGGTACTGTCGCCATGCTGCGCGAGCCCGCGCCGTCTGCGGCCGCCGACGATGATGAGCCCGCGTCGCTCGAGCCGCCGTCACTGCCCTTCGATATCGAGCTCGACGAACTGTCGGTCGGCAGGGTGGAACTGCCAGCCGATTTGGTTGGAGAGGCGATGGCCTTCACGGTCACCGGCGACGCACGCTTGGGCGAGCCGGCCGAGGGTGTCCAGACGGACCTGACCATCGACCGGCTCGATGGGCCGCCGGGCCATATCGGCCTCAATGCCGCGTTCGTCGCTGGCGGGCGATTGACGTTCGATCTCATGGTCGACGAGCCGCGTGAGGGGTTGATTGCCGGTCTGGCAGGCTGGCCGCTGGATGTGCCGGTATCGGTCAGGCTTGAAGGCGACGGTACCTTGGACAGCTTCGCCGCGGATTTGACGGCGAGCGTTGGGGACTTGGCGTCGGCAAACGGCAGTGCTGCTATCGAAGAGTCTGACAGCGGCCACACATTCAACCTGTCGATCACATCGGATGCTGCGCAGCTGATGCCAGCCGACATCCAGCCTTTGATGCAGGGGCCGGTCGTACTGGATGTGTCTGGCTCGTTTGCGACGGACGGCGGCGTTGTCCTCGATCGATTCGACCTGAACTCAGCCGCCGGTGAACTGGCCGCGTCGGGCTCTTTGTCGGCTGCCGGCGATCTCGCGGGCCAAGTCTCTCTCTCCGCAGGCGCATCGTCGCTCTACGATCCCATCTTGCCTGGTGCCGATTGGACGGAGTTGCAGCTGGCGGCGACGGTCGGCGGCACGCAGCAATCGCCGACGGTTGCGTTGACAATCGATGGCGACAATTTCGCGATCGGCAGCCAGGGCGCACGCCAACTCTCAGCGACGATCAACGGAACATTACCGGACGGACTCGGAGAAGGAAATCCGGTCATCGGTTTCAATCTCTCGCTGACCGCCGCTGGCGCATCGCTTGGCGACATCGACCTCGACCCGCTGATCGAGACGATCGACCTTATGGCTTCCGGCGAAGTCGTCGATTTGGCCAGCATCACGCTCGACAGCCTATCATTGACAGTGCCGCCCGGCACGCTCGCGGGCAGCGGCGATTCGTCCCTTAGCGGGACCGATGTCAGCTTCGACGGTCAGTTGACCGTGCCTGATACCAGCGTGCTTGCGGGTATCACCGGCCTATCGCTAACTGGCGGCCTCGACACAGGCATTACTGCAAACCTTCAAGGCGAAAACTTTACCGTTACGCTCGATGCCACCACTTCGAGCCTGGACATTGGCGTTGCCGAGGTCGCAACGCTGTTGGGCGATGCTTGGACGCTGGATTTGTCGGCGGAAGGCACCCTTGACGGGACGATCAGCGATGCCACGGCCACCATTGGCGGCGAGGCTGCCGAGGTGACTGTTGCCGGCAGTTGGGACGGCTCGGCCTTTGATGCCACGGTGTCCGGCTCGCTGCCCTCCATTCAGCCATTGGTGTCGTCGCTGGATGGCGAGGTGGATCTGCAAGCCGCGGTTCAGGGATCGCCTGATGCCTTTGTCGCACAGGTCACGGCGAACTCCCCGTCTTTCGATACCGGCGGTGAAGTCATCACGGACCTTTCGGTCAGCGCGGACTTGACCGGCCTGCCAACGGCACCGGAGGGCACGGTTGACATTACCGGTACGGCGCAGGGTCGGCCGGTGTCGATCTCGGTCGCCTCCAGCCCGGTCGACACCTCAGGCACGTCGCCGATCGATCTTGAAACCGTCAGCCTGGCTTTCGGTGCCGTACGGCTGGACGGCGCCATCCAGTTCGACCCGTTGACGCTGGCCGCGACGGGGCAATTGACTGGCGGGACCGGAGATCTTGCTGAGTTGCAGGATTTGCACGGCCAGGATCTCACCGGGGCGGCCAGCATCGATATCGAGCTTGGCTGGACGGAGGAGGGCGGCCAGTCCGCCGATGTCGAGATCTCGGGCGACGAATTCGCGATGCCTGCGATCGGTGAGTTTGGGTCCCTGCAAATCAGCGCCAGCGGGACCGATCTTCTGCGAGCGCCTGGGGTCGATGTTACGGTCGCGCTGACTGATCTCAGCACCGCGACCGCCAGCCTCGACAGCCTGAATTTGCATGCGGACGGAGTCGATATTCTGGGTGCCGACGGAATTGAGCTTACCGGGTCGGCCGGCGGCCTCTCCTATCCGGGTGTCGGAACCGCTGAAACGGCCGAGTTCGACATCTCCGCCACAGGGCTGGCCTCGGTTCCCGAAATCGACCTCACGTTGGACCTGACCAACATTGTAGTCGACGACAAGCCGCTCGGCGCCGCGACGCTGACGGCGACAGTGACAGATCCCGCGGGCGACATGTCCGCAGTGGCTCGGATTGAGAGCGATGACGCCGACATCGATGTAACCGCCGGTTTGACCCCGTTGGATGACGGGACTTGGTTCACCCTGTCGGCTGAGTCCGAGGTTCGCAATCTCGACGATCCCGATCTGGCGGCGCTAACCGAAGAACCGGTGACACTCGATGTCGCCCTGCTGATCGGTGACGATGGCAGCGTGACGCTCGATCAAGCGAATTTGGCCGGCGGCGCCGGAACGGTCACCGCCTCAGGCGGCCTGGCCGCCGACAGCACGATCGATGCAACGGCGACGATTGAAACCGACGCACCGGCCCTCGTTCAGCCCTACGCGCCCGGCGCGGACTGGTCGGACCTCGCCATCACCGTCAACGTCGGCGGCACGCTGCAATCGCCTACGGCGACTGTTTCGGTGGTCGGCACGGATGTGGCGTTTGCCGATCAGCAAGTCGCCGCCCTCAATCTTTCCGTCGATGGCTCGCTTCCCGACGGGCTGGGCGATGGCCAGCCGACGATTGCCTTTACCACCACCCTTGACGCCAGTGGAGTGGTTCTTGCCGATCCTTCCCTGGCACCGTTGGCGCCGAATGTCAGCCTATCGGCAACCGGCCAGGTCGAAGAGTTTGCCAACCTAACGCTGAGCCAATTGTCGCTGTCAGCACCGGTCGCTACGGTCGAGGGGTCTGGCTCGGCGACACTTGATGGCAGCACGGCATCTTTCGATGGTACTGTCGATGTCGCCGACGCGAGTCTGCTCTCTGACATCTCGGGCCAATCGCTCTCCGGCGCCCTCAATACCGCCATCACCCTTTCTGTCGAGGGCGACACCTTCACAGCAACGGTCGACGCCACGGCCGATGGTTTGGCGCTGGGCGAAGCGACGGTTGATGGCTTGCTGGGCGACGATTGGCGCCTGACTGTCAACGCAGACGGCTCGCTGTCCGGCACGATCAGCGACGCAACGATCGCGCTTGCCGGCGCTGGCGCGCAGATCAATGCCAACGGTAGCTGGGATGGGGAAACCGTCGCCGCTGAGACAGTTATTGCGCTCGACAACATCTCGGCCTTGGCTGCCGGTCTGGACGGTTCGATTGATGCAACGGCCTCGATCAACGGCACGCTCGAAGCGCTTGCCGCGCAGATATCGCTGACCTCGTCCGCCTTGGATGCCAGCGGTGAATCGGTTGAGGATCTGACTTTAGACGCGAACGTGACCGGCATTCCATCTGCGATTACGGGCAGCGTGGATCTCACGGGCTCGATACGAGAGCAGCCGGTCTCTGTGTCATTGAATGCAAGGCCGCTGGACCCGTCCGGAACAAGTCCGATCGATCTGGAAACGGTCAATCTACAATTCGGCGCGCTGCAACTCGGCGGCACGCTTCAGATTGACCCGGTGACGCTGGCCGCAATCGGCCAATTGACCGGTGGGGTCGACGATTTGGCGGCGCTGCAAGACCTGCACGGGCAGGAGATCGCCGGCCAGGCCAGTATCGACCTGGAATTAGACTGGGCCGAAGACTCCGGTCAGTCAGCAGATCTGGAAGTTACCGCCAGCCAACTCGCTGTACTTGACATCCTCAACGCCAACTCATTGCAGATCAGCGCCAGCGGAACGGATTTGCTTGGCGCGCCGGGAGTCGATGTTTCGGTCGACGCAAGCGGCCTCAGCACAACCGACGCCAGCATCGAAAGCCTGAGCTTGAGCGCCGATGGCATCGACATCATGGGTGCAGACGGCATTGAACTCGCCGGATCGGCGAACGGCGTTTCCTTTACCGGTGTGGGCACAACCGAAACGGCGGACTTCGACATCACGGCAACAGGACTAGCCTCGGTTCCTGAGATCGATCTGACGATCGATCTGACCGACTTGGTGATCGACAACCAGGCCCTGGGCGCGGCTACGCTGATGGCAACGGTCACCGATCCGGGTGGTGACATGTCCGTTCTCGCCGAGGTTCAGAGCGATGACGCCGACATCAACGCCAACGCGCAGTTGGTTGCCGTGGACGGCGGCACACGGCTGACATTGTCGGCCCAATCGGAGGTCCGCAATCTAGACGATCCGGATCTAGTGGCGCTGACGGCAGAGCCGGTAACCGTCGATGTCGCGCTTGTCATCGGGGACGATGGCAGCCTGACGCTGGACCGAGCCGAACTAAATGGCGCTGTCGGCACGCTCACCGCCTCCGGAAGTCTCGCCGCCGACGGAACCATTGATGCAAACATCGCGGTCGAAACCGGCGCTTCAGCCCTGGTTCGGTCTTACGTGCCGGACGCGGATTGGACGGATCTGACCATCAATGTCGACGCCGGTGGTACTATGGAGTCGCCGACAGCAAGCGTCTTGGTCGTCGGCACCGACATTACGGCCGCTGGCCAGCAGGTCGGCAATCTGAGCCTCACGCTAGACGGCTCGTTGCCCGACGGGCTGGGCGATAGCCAGCCGACCATCGCCTTCTCGACCACGCTGGACGCCACGGGCGTGGTGCTGGCCGATCAAACATTGGCGCCGCTGGCAACGTCCGTGAACCTGACGGCTGCCGGTCAGGTCGAAAACCTCTCCGCGCTGACGCTGAGCCAGCTTTCCTTGACCGTGCCCGCCGCGACGGTTGCGGGTACAGGTTCTGCAGCGTTTGATGCCAGTAGCGCCTCATTCGACGGCACGGTCGACGTGACCGATGCCAGCCTGCTCTCGGGCCTCACGGGCCAATCCATGTCGGGCGCGCTGAACAGCGCCATTGTCCTCTCGGTCGATCAAGGCGCCTTCACCGCTTCGGTAGACGCAACCGCCGACGGGCTGGCTCTTGGGGACGCCATGGCGGACGGCCTACTGGGCGATGCCTGGCACCTCGTCGTCGATGCCGACGGCGCGCTGGACGGGACGATCAGCGACGCGACGATCGCCCTGACCGGCTCGGCCGCACAGATCAATGCCGACGGCAATTGGGATGGCGAGAACATTTTTGCGGAGACGGATGTCTCCATAGACAGCCTCGCGACGCTGGCCCCTGATCTGGACGGTTCGGTCCAGGCAACCGCGTCCCTGAGCGGACCGATTGATGCCCTGGCAGCGCAGGTATCTCTGACCTCGACGGCCCTGAACGCCAGCGGTGAATCCGTTGAGGATCTGACACTGAATGCCGATCTGACCGGTATTCCGAGCGCGATCACGGGAGCAATCGACCTGACCGGCTCGGTCCGTGACCGGCCGGTGGCCCTGTCGATCGACGCCAGGCCGCTCGACCCGTCCGGCGAAAGTCCAATCGATCTGGAAACCGTCAATCTGCAATTCGGCTCGCTGGAGTTGGGCGGTACCATCCGCTTCGACCCAACCACCCTTGCCGCCATTGGCAGTCTGGAAGGCGAGGTCGACGATCTTTCCAGTCTGGACGCCTTGTCCGATCAGCCGGTCAGCGGCTCCGCCACCCTGGCCATCACGCTGGACAACACCGAAGAGGCTGGCCAGTCGGCCTCCCTGCGTGTCACAGGCAATGCGCTAGCATTCGGCGATATCGCGACGGCCAGTTCGCTACAGGTCACGGCCGAAGGGACGGACCTGCTAGGCTCGCCAGGCCTCGACCTGACCGCCGTTGCCGAAAGTTTGGAAGCAACCGACATCGCAATCGAAACGCTGACGCTGACGGCCAATGGCGACGATATCCTGGGCAGCGACGGCATAAGGCTGCAGGGTTCGGCTGCCGGACTGGCCTATGCTGACCTAGTCATGGCAAGCAGCATGGATTTCGACGTTACGGGCCGCGACCTAGCCGAGGCGGCGGTCATCGACGCCGATATAGATGCAACCTCTCTGGAGGTCGCGGGCCAGAGATTTGGCTCAGCGGCGATCGCCGCCACTCTCAACGATCCGGCAGGCGATCTCAGTTTCGATGCCACGGTGGATGCAAACAGCGCGCTCGTTGGAGGTCTCGACTTCTCGAGCCTGCGAGTGACGGCCGCCGGTACACCGGAAGAGATGGATTGGAGTGTCGATGGCCAGCAATCCGGCGCAGCGGTGTCGGGCGCGGGCCAGATAGCCATCGCCGATACGATTGCCATTGCCCTTCAGTCCCTGTCTCTGTCCGCGTCGGGCGAGAGCTTTGCCCTGGCCTCGCCATCGACCATCACCATTCAGGAAAACGGCACTGTCGATCTGGGCTCCCTGGCGCTTTCCGCCGCCGGCGGCAGTTTGAGCGTTTCTGGCACGGTCGCCGACACGTTGAACCTGAATGTTGGCATGTCCGACTTGCCGCTGCGCCTGATTGCATTGGTTGCCCCTGGCACGGAGATCACGGGCGTGATCAATGGCACGGCAGCGGTCACCGGTTCGGCCTCAGCGCCGCAAGGACAGTTCGACTTGAGGGCTTCCGGCGTCGGCACGCCGGAGACCGAGAGCCTTGGTCTCGGCAGTTACAATGCCTCAGTCAGTGGAACGCTCACGGGCACCACCACCGAGTTCACCGGCGAAATCTCCGGCAATGGCAGCCAATTGAGTCTCAGCGGTTCGGTCCCGACCGGTGGAGGCGGCAGCGTGCAGGTGTCGGGCCAGGGCAGTTTCGATCTGGCGGTTCTCAATCCGCTGTTGGCTGCCGGTGCCGACACTGTGACCGGTACGCTGGCGGTCGATCTCAGCGTCAGCGGCAGCATGTCGGAACTTGCGGGCAGCGGCACGATCACGCTGCGTAACGGGTCCTACCGCAACGCCCTTTACGGTGTGGCGCTGACGGGTATCGAGATCGACATGAGTGCAAGCACCGATGAATTGGTGGTGACAAGATTGGTTGGGCAAACGCCCAATGGTGGCCGCCTAGGCGGCTCTGGGCGCGTAATCCTGGACCCCAGTCGCGGCCTGCCCGTCGAGATCACATTGCAGGCTGACGATGCCGCCGTGATAGACATGCCGTCCGTCGCGGCCTCGGCTGATATGGACCTCACCTTCAGCGGTAGTTTGGCCCAGGGCGGTACGCTGGATGGCCGCGTCAATCTTCGCCAGGTCGAGGCCCGCCTGGACAATCTTGGCACGGCGTCGGTGCCGACCATCGACGTCATAGAAATCAATCCCTCAACGCCCGAAGAGGCTGAGCGGATCGAGCGGGCACGGGCGGCCGCAGCCGGCGAAACGACGGCCAGCGTGTTTGATATTCAAATGAATGTCGAAGTCGTCGCCGCTAACCAGGTGTTTGTCCGTGGCAGCGGCCTTGAGGCGGAGTTTTCCGGGGACTTGCTCGTCACCGGCTCGCTCAACCAGCCAGCGATAACGGGAACGCTCGACCTCAGGCGTGGCTCGTACAATGTGTTGAACCGCAACCTGCAATTCACGCAAGGGACCATCCGGTTTGACGGTCGACCGATTGATCCGCAGCTTGACTTCCAAGCGTCGGTCACGGTCGACGATGTGGTGGCAACGCTTGCTGTCGTTGGCCGTGCGTCGGACCCGCGCATTAGCGTCTCGTCACAGCCCGAATTGCCGCAAAGCGAGGTGCTGGCGCTGATCATATTCGGGCGTGCGACCGAGAGCCTGTCGCCGTTCGAAGCCGTCCAGCTTGCGGCCTCCGCCGGCCAGTTGGCCGGGATCGGCGGTTCCGGGCCTGGGCTGATGGAGGAGGTGCGCCAGACCTTGGGCATCGACCGCGTCGATTTCACGACCAACGCTGCAGGCGAAACGGCGATCGGCCTTGGCCAAAACATTACCGACAACATCTATGTCGAGGTCGATCAGGGCGTCGAAACCGGCAGCAGCGAGGTTTCGGTTCAGATCGAGTTGACGCCGAACATCACATTGGAGAGCGGGGTCGGTACGGAGGGCAGTCGGGTCGGCGTTTCGGTCGAGTGGAACTACTGATCAAGCTTTGCCATCAGCGCCGCTCTTGTCGGATCGTCAATGAACGCCGCCTCCAGCGAGGTTCGGCTGAAGCCAAGCAGCGTCGTATCGTCGAAGCCGAAGGCGGACTTGGCGTTCTGATACTCGCGGCCGATTGAGCTGGCGAAATAAGGGGGGTCGTCGCTCGAAAGGGTGCAACGCACGCCGGCCTCCATCAGCGTGGGCAGAGGATGCTGATCGAAGGTCGGGTAGACGCCGGTCGCGATGTTGCTCATCGGACAGACCTCCAGCACCGTGCCGCGTTCGGCCAGCTCTTCCACAAGGGCCGGGTCTTCGATCGACCGGACGCCGTGGCCAAGTCTGGTGACTGGAAGTGAGTTGAGCGCACCGCGTACGCTTTCCGGTCCGCCAAATTCACCGGCATGGGCATTGCATTGAAGGCCGGCTTCTTCGTGGGCGATGCGGAACACTTCGGCGAACTGTTCCGGCGGAAACCCGGCCTCGTCGCCGCCCATGCCGAACCCCGTGACCAGCTTATGGGGATGACGGACAACGTCCCGCGCGACCGACAGACAGCGCTCCACGCCGAACTGCCGCACGCAGGTGACGATGATGCGAGCCTCGATCCCGCTGTCCCGCTTGGCGTCCTCGATACCCTGCGCGATGCCGTCTAGATGATCGGTGTAGGACATGCCGGCCAGCGCCGCGTGGTCCGGGGACGACATCAGTTCGGCATAGATACCGCCTTCCGCCGCCGACCCCACCAGATACTCGTAGGTCAGGTCGCGGTAATCTTCCGGCGTGCGGATGACGCTGCTGGCGGCGTCGAAGACCTTCAGGAAATGCAGGAAGTCGTTCCACAGATACTCGCCATCCTCGTCGAAAAGATCGTCCGGCAAGGTAACGCTATTGCGCGCGGCGAGCCTGCGCACGAGATCCGGGCTGGCCGCCCCTTCCAGATGCAGATGAAGCTCAACCTTGGGGATCGCGGCGGTCGCTGGATCGATGTTCGACATGGGGGAGGTCGCCTTGCTTCTTCTTGTTACTTGCGACTATTGCACGGAGAACGTTGGGAAGCACGCTGCGCTTCAGTCCTCGTCCTTTTCGCCCGTCTGACTGACCGGGGCCATCGCCAGTCGTTCCGCGCCGACGCGATCCGTATGCCGCCTGGTTTCCCGGTGGAGGATGTAGAGACCGCTGCCAACCAGGATCGCGGCGCCTCCCAACACCCAGCCATCGGGCAGGTCTCCCCAGATCGAGTATCCGTAGACGACTGCCCAAATCATCGCCGTGTATTCGAAGGGGGCGAGGACAGCAACGGGGGCGGATCGGAAGGCGTCCGTCACGAGGATCATGCCCATGCCACCGAGAAAGCCCACGAGCGCTAGGAGGCCGAAATCGACGGCGTTGGGCCATGCAAACCCAAAGGGAAGTGCGGCGCCGGATACTACGATGGTCACAAGCGCGGCATAGAAGACGAGCGCCGCATTGGTCTCGGTCCTGGTCATGCGCCGGATCAGCACAACAGACAGGGAAAAGAAGAACGTTCCCATTAGCGCGGCCAGGGCGCCCAGCGTCAGGAACTGGTCCAGCCCCGTTTGGCCAGGACGCAACACTACGAGGATGCCAATGAAGCCAACTGCGACCGCGCCCCAGCGATGCACGCCGACACGCTCGCCTAAGATCGGCACGCTAAGGGCAGTCACGAACAGTGGCGAGGCGAACGCGATGGCATAGGCGTCTGCCAGGGGCATCTGGCCGAATGCGTAAAAGAAACAGATGGCCGCACAGGCGGACAGCAGGCCGCGTCCGATCTGGCCGCCCAGCCGCCGCGTACGCAAATCTCTAAAGGCGCGGCGCACGGCCAGAATGGTCATCAAGGGAATGAGGCCGAACACCGCCCGGAAGAACACGATCTGCTGAGTCGAGTAATCCGACGACAGCCACTTGATGACAGCGTCCATGCTCGCCAGCAGCAAGATGGCCAGCACGTAAAGACCGATCCCGCGCGCAACGCGGTCGGCTGTCGCGGACGCCGCGGTGGTCATGGTGGCGATGCGGTGATGCGTTTGGCGATCAAAGGCCGCTCAGGCGGCTCGGCGTCTCCGACAACGAACGCCTGGCGCAGGGCATCGGCCGCATGTTCCGCCGCCGCTTCGCTAGATGCATGGATCTGAGCAAGAGGGCGCTCGCCGGGGCCGACTCGCTCGCCGATTTCGGCGATGTTGGTGAGACCCACGGCGTGATCGATGCCGTCTTGCGGCCGCGTGCGTCCGCCGCCCATCGCCACAACGGCGAGGCCCACGGCCCGTGTATCGATTGACGTGACGTAGCCGTCTTCTTCGGCGCTGACATCGCGTATGACGGCTGCTGTTGGCAAATGGAAGGCATGGCGCTCGACGAAATCGGTCGGCCCATCTAGTCCAGCCACCATGCGCCCAAACCGCTCGGCCGCCTCGCCGTTCTCGATTACGCGGTCAAAGGCCGCGCCGCCTTCATCGACATCATCGGCGAGGTGACTGAGGGCAAGCGCTTCGGCGACCAGCGCCCGCGTCACCTGATAGAGCCGCTCATCGCGCGAGACGCCGGTCAGCAGCTCGACGGATTCGGCGATCTCCACCGCATTGCCGGCTGTCCTGCCCAGCACCTGGTTCATGTCGGTCAGCAGCGCGACGGTCGGTGTGCCGGCGCCGGTGCCCACATGGGCGATGCTTTCCGCCAACGCTGTCGCGTCTTCCATCTTGGCCGCAAAGGCGCCAGTCCCGAACTTAACGTCCATGACCAGGCCATCCAGCCGAGCGGCAAGCTTCTTGGACAGGATCGAGGCGGTAATCAAATCGATGGATTCTACCGTGCCCGTCACGTCCCGGATGGAATAGATCCGCCGGTCGGCCGGGGCGATTTCGTCCGTTGCGCCGATGATCGCCGTCCCGGCATCGCGCACGACGCGGCGCAGTGTCTCCAGGTCCGGCTGGCTCTGGTATCCGGGGATGGAGTCGAACTTATCCAGCGTGCCGCCGGTATGGCCAAGCCCGCGCCCGGAAATCATTGGGTTGTAGCCGCCGCAGGCTGCGATCGCTGGCCCAAGGATCAGGCTGACATTGTCCCCAACGCCGCCAGTCGAGTGTTTGTCGAGGATCGGGCCGTCCAAGTCCGACCAGTCCAGCACATGGCCGGACTCTGTCATCGCGCGCGTGAGTGCCACACGTTCGGGCATGGTCATGCCCTTCAGCAGTGTGGCCATACAAAAGGCGGCGACCTGACCCTCGGTGACAGCCCCGTGGGTCACGCCGTGGATGAAGGCGGTGATCTCGTCGTCAGACAGCACCAGACCGTCGCGCTTCTTGCGGATGGTCTCTTGGGGCAAAAAACCTTGCGCGCTCATGGGCTCGGTCTCGAAATCGGGCGGTTGAGGCAAACGCCGAGACTGTCAGTCGGCGACCCGGCCGGCAAGGGGCGTACCGTCAATGCAGCCATAACGATGGCTGGCGGTATGTGCCCGGACTCACTCCCCGTAGGGAATCCAGATGTTCTTAACCTGCGTTGCCGCTCGCAAGAAATCCGGCCCTTCGCCGTCCGCCGGGTCGGACCAGTTGCGTCCGCGCCCGTTATCGACCCAGACCTGCTTCAGATTGCCGGCCGAGGCGCGCTCCAAGGCCTCCGAGCCCTCCGGACTGCCGCAATACCAAATCGCATCGACCGCATCATGCTTGGCCAGAACCAATGAGAGCGCGTCCTTGTCGCCGGTCACGATATTGACCACGCCGCCCGGCAGGTCCGAGGTGTCGAACACCTGATAGAGATCGGTCGCCGACAGGGAGTGTCGTTCGGACGGTACGACGACTACGCGGTTGCCCATGGCGATCGCGGGGGCAACCAGGCTGACGAAGCCCAGCAATGGCGGCATTTCAGGGCATGCAAGGGCGACCACCCCAATCGGTTCGTTCATGGCGAGCGCCACGCCGCGCAATGGCGGCCCGTGAACGGCACCATCGAACTTGTCCGCCCAGGCGCCATAGCTGAATAGACGCGAAACGCTGGCCGCGACCTCCGCATCGGCCGCTTTCGGTTTTGCGCCGGTCATGGCGCTCAGACGGGCGGCGAACTCCGCCGCTCGGGCGTCCAGATTCTCGGCGATGTAGTAGAGGATCTGCGCCCTATTGTGCTGGCTGGCGCTAGCCCACCCGGAGGCCTTACGCGCGGCCTCGACGGCATTGCGGATATCCTTGCGGTTGCCTTCGCCGACCTCGCCCAGGATCGTGCCGTCTGGTCCCAAAACCTGCCGGCTGTACGCGCCATCGGGGCGCGCCTGCTTGCCGCCGATATAGAGCTTCGGCGTTCGGTCAATTTGCAGCGGCCCCGTCTCGGCGGCCTTCGGCTTTGGCAATGGGGCGGGCGCCTTCCAAGCTGGTCGGTCCTTGTCGCGTCGCGGCTTGGTGTAGGCGTAGGTGCCTTCCAGCCCACCCTCACGGCCAAAGCCCGATTCCTTGTAACCACCGAACCCGACCGCCGCGTCGAATTGATTGGTCGTGTTCACCCAAACAACGCCGCTCTTCAGCTTCGGGGCAATGTCCAGTGCCAGATTGATCGATTCGCTCCAGACGCTGGCGGCCAAGCCATACTCGCTATTGTTGGCAAGCTGCACGGCCTCCGCTGGCGTCCGGAAACTCATCGCAGCGATCACGGGACCGAAAATCTCGACCCGCGCCACCGTGGAGGCGGGTGCGACGTTGGTGAACAGGCTCGGCGGGAAAAAGCAGCCTTCCTTCGGCACCGCCCAACTCGGTTGCCACAGATCGGCGCCTTCCGATACGCCCTGCTCGACCAGCGTGCGGATGCGTTCTAGCTGGACCGGCGCGACGATGGCGCCGATATCGATTGCCTTATCCAGCGGGTCGCCGACGCGCAGCGCCTCCATGCGGTTGCGCAGCTTGGCAATCATGGCGTCGTGGACGCCTTCCTGGATCAACAGGCGCGAACCGGCGCAGCAAACCTGGCCCTGATTGAACCAAATCGCGTCGACCACGCCTTCGACCGCGCTGTCCAAATCGGCATCGTCGAACACGATAAAGGGCGATTTGCCGCCCAACTCCAGCGTCAGCGACTTGCCGGAGCCGGCCGTTGCCACCCGGATCGCGCGCCCGACCTCGGTCGAGCCCGTGAAGGCGATCTTGTCGATATCGGGGTGTTTGACGATCGACTCACCCGTCGCTCCGCCGCCGGTGACGATGTTCACGACGCCAGGCGGTAGGCCCGCCTTTTCGCACAGCTCGGCAAAGGCGAGCGCGGTCAGGCTGGTGAACTCGGCCGGCTTCAAGACCACCGTATTGCCCAGCGCGATCGCCGGCGCGATTTTCCAGGCCAGCATCAACAGTGGAAAGTTCCAAGGGATGATCTGGCCGCAGACGCCCACCGACATACGGTCGGCAAGCTGGCTGTCCATCAGCTGGGCCCAGCCGGCATGGTGATAGAAGTGCCGCGCCACCAAGGGGATATCGAGGTCGCGCGTTTCGCGGATCGGCTTGCCGTTGTCGAGGCTCTCCAACACGGCCAGTAGTCGGCTGTGCTTTTGCACCAGGCGGGCCAGTGCATAGAGATACCGCGCCCGCTGATGGCCGGGTAGGGCAGCCCACTCCGCTTGCGCCGCGCGCGCTGCCTTGACCGCCGCCTCGACATCCTTTTCCCCGGCTTCGGCAATATTCGTCAGCATTTCGCCATTGGCAGGGTTGCTGGTCTCTAGCACCTTGCCGGATTTGGCCTTCACCCAGCGGCCGCCGATAAACAGCTTTGACGTGGCGCCGAGTGCCTTGATCCAAGCGCGTGCCTCGGTATCGCTCTCCGGCGCGGGGCCGTATTCCATGGTCTCGAAGATCTGGGCGACGGTCATGGGTCGTTCAGCCTATCAAGGTGAGGACGTTGTCGTCGGGGTCGTGAAAATGGGCGAGCGTGCCGCCCCAATCCTGTTTCTTCGGCGGTCCGTCGAATTGGATGCCCTCGGCGACCATCGCCTTGTAGACGCCATCGATATCCTCGGCCGCAAAGCTCAAGCCCGCAAACCGGCCGACCAGTTCCGGCGTCTCGGGGTCGTCCGGGTCTGACTTCTCGACCACCAGCTTGGCCCCGCCGGTCTGATAGACCGCCGCATGCTCGTCCGCCCACATCGGCTCCATGCCGAACAGTTTTTCGTAGAACGCGCGCGACCGCTCCAAATCGCTGACGAAAATGCGCGCCCAGTCGATGCGGTTGATCAGTCCTGTCATGGCTTAGCCCACGGCATGATGGTCGAATGACGCATAGCGTCCGGTGATGTGGAATTCCAACTGCCGCTCGATATCGGCAAGCAGGCTGGAGGCGCCGAAACGGAACAGGCCGGGTTCCAGCCAGGACCGGCCCAGCTCTTCTTTCATCAAGAATTGATAGCCGAGGGCATCCTTGGCCGTCGATATGCCGCCGGCCGGTTTGTATCCGACAACATGGCCCGACCAAGCGCGATAGGCGCGGATGGCCCTGACCATCACCAGCGAGACGGGCAAGGTGGCGTTGACGCCTTCCTTGCCGGTGGAAGTCTTGATGAAGTCCGAGCCAGCCATCATCGCGACCATGGACGCGCGACCGACATTGCGCAGCGTTGCGAGGTCTCCCGTCGCCAGGATGGTTTTCATATGAGCGCTGCCGCAGGCGGCCTTGAATGCCTTCACCTCGTCATAGAGCGCCTGCCAATTGCCGGTCAGCACATGCTCGCGGGTCACGACGATATCAATTTCGCGGGCGCCGGCCGCCACCGATGCCTCGACCTCACGCAACTTCGTTTCCACGGGGCTGAGGCCAGCGGGAAAGCCAGTCGACACAGCGGCAACCGGTATGTCGGTTCCCTTGAGCGCTTCGACAGCCGTCTCAACAAACCTGTGGTAGACGCACACGGCTCCGGTTGTGATCCGGAGGTTGGCGATACCGAGCGCTTCGACCAGGTCATGCCGCAAGGGCGCTCGAGCCTTGGCGCATAGCCGCTTCACCCGGCCCGCCGTGTCGTCGCCGTTAAGGGTGGTTAGATCGATGCAGGTGATGGCCTTGAGCAGCCAGGCCGCCTGCCAGTCCTTCTTCACCGTGCGCCGGGTCGTCAACGTACCGGTGCGTCGTTCTACGGCGCTGAGATTGACTCGAACCGTATCGACGAGATCCCGGTCGAGCGCCGTTCCGGGATTGTCGGGTTCCGCCGGCCAGGGCTGCGACGGCGGGTGGCCGGGAAGATGGTGGATTTTGGCGCTGGCCTTGTCGGCGGCCGGCGCGGTGTCATGGGCGGGCATGAAGTGGCCCCTTATCGGTCAGTCGATTTCAGCGATCATACGCCGGTAGGCCCGGCGGCACCAGCTAGCCGAAGGTGCTGACCACCGACGTCACCAGACCTTGAAGTCTTTCGCTGGCCTCAGCGGCGGCTGACAGGGTTTGATCGTGATCGACCGGCCCGTCGGACAGGCCGACGCCCAGGTTGGTGATTACCGCTGTGGCCGTGACTCGCAGCCCGCAATGGCGGGCGACGATGCATTCCGGAACCGTCGACATGCCAACAGCGTCAGCGCCCAGCGTCTTGATCATCCGGACCTCAGCGGGCGTTTCAAATGCTGGCCCCAGCCAGGCGGCATAGACACCGTCGGCCAGATCGATGCCTAGCGAAGTAGCCGCGCTCTTCTGTGTGGCTGCCAATTCAGCGTCGTAAGCCCCGTCCATGGGTGGGAAACGCGGCCCAAAATCCTCGTCATTCGGCCCGGCCAACGGGTTACCGCCCATCAGGTTGAGATGATCGGTGATGGTCATCAAACTGCCCGGGCCAACACTCTCGCGCAGGCTTCCGGCGGCGCAGGTGAGATAAATCGCCTCGGCCCCGATCAGTTTGACCGTCCGAACCGGCACCTTCATCGCGTCGATCCGGCCTTCATAGGCGTGCGCGCGACCCGCCAAGCAGGCAACCGGTACACCGCCCAACTGGCCCAGGATCAGTTTGCCCGCATGTCCGCTAACGCCAATGGCCGGAAAGCCTGGCAAATCGTCATATGGAATTGCGTGGGGGTTCTCAATCTTGTCCGCCAGCGGACCAAGGCCGGACCCGAGAATGATCGCGACCCTTGGGACAAAGCCCGGCAAACGGTGTTGGACAGTCAGGGCCGCTTCGGCCGCATCGGTTGCACCGCTCATGGCATCACTTATCCAAATTGTTTGGGCCGAAAGACTCCGGCAAAAGCTGATCGATGGTCATTGTCTTGCGCAACCCCTCCGGCCCGCAGATATGGACCGGCGTGTCGAGCAGCGCAAACTCGCGCAGACGCTGACGACAGCCACCACAAGGTGAGCACAGCAGCCCGTCCCCTTCCTCGCCGCCAATCACAAGGGCCTCAACGATGATCGAAGCGCCGTATTGCGCCACCATCGTTCCGATGGCACTAGCCTCTGCACACTGGGCCTGGGAATAGGCTGCGTTCTCGACATTGCAGGCGGCCACAACGTTGCCGTCACGGGTGAGCAGGGACGCGCCGACCTTGAAGTTTGAGTAGGGTGCATGGGCATTCTCGCGCGCCTTTGCAGCCGCCGCGAACAGGTCGGCAAACCGCGACGCCTCGGCCATGCTTAGCGCTCCTTGACGTACGGAATGCCGCCGGCCTTCGGCGCGATCGCCTTACCGATGAAGCCGGCGAGCACGACCACCGTCAAGATATAGGGCAGGGCCTGGATGAACTGGACCGGGATCTCGCCGATGCCGGGCACCGCTACCCCCTGCAGCCTTGCCTCAAGGGCGCCAAAGAAGCCGAACAGTAGGCAGGTGAACAGCACGGGCCAGGGACGCCACTTGGCGAAGATCAGCGCCGCCAATGCGATAAAGCCCTGGCCTGCCGTCATCTCCCGACCGAACGCCGCCCCTTGCGATGTAGACAAATAGGCGCCCGCAAGTCCGCAGAGAATGCCGGTGATGATGACCGCCCGATACCGCATCCATGTCACTGAGATACCGGCAGTATCGACAGCCGCTGGGTTTTCGCCTACCGCACGCAAGCGCAGGCCAAACCGAGTCCGATAGACGACCCAGGCGGTGAACGGGACGGCGAGGAAGGCGACATAGACAAGAAGGCTATGACCACTCAGCAACTCGCTATAGATGCCCCCGATGATCGGCACGTCGGCCAAAGTCTCCGACAACGGCAGTTGGATCGAGAAAAACCGTTCGGCCTGAAGGATATCGACGAAGCCATTCAGGAAATCCTGAATGCCGCCCATGGCCCAGCTCAGCACCGGAATCGGCTCGGCGCCTGCCTCGTTCAAGACTTCGACGATGCCCTCGATACCTTCGCCTGACTCATCGGCTTCCTCTGCGGCGCCTTCGAGCCTACCGATCTGGCGGTTTCCGAGCTCTGGATCGTCTTCAATGATGATGTCCATCAGCTCTTCGACGCTGCCAGCCTCGGCGATCTCCTCGGGCGGCAGATCTTCCACGGCGTCGATGAAGTACTCGTCGTCGCGCGGGTTGAGATCCAACCCGGCTTCTTCCAAATCCTCTGCAATCGCCGCATCGCTTGGCGGTACCAACGGAAGATCCACGCCTTCGAAATCGTCGGGATTTTCAAGGCTGGGCGTCTGGCCGCCGCGTTGGAACCAGGCGTGGCCGAGGCTGGTGGTCAGGCCGACGGCCAACATGTTGATGGCAACACCGGAGACGATCTGGTTGCCGCGATGGGTGATGCAGGCAAAGCCGTGCAGCAGGGCAAACATGATGCCCGCGAGCATGCCTGCCGCGAGCCCGATCAGGACCGAGTCGCTGATCGCCGCGACCGCTGCGGCCGCAAACGCGGAGATCAGCATCTTGCCTTCAAGCCCGATATCGAAGACGCCCGACCGTTCGGAGTAGAGGCCCGCTAGCGCGGCGAAGACCAACGGCGTGGCCACCCGTATGGTTGCATCGAGCAGCAGGATCAGGTCGTTAAAGAGTTCCATCGCGCCGCCCGCCTATTCCGCCGCCACCGTTTGGGCGCGAGCGCCTCGACGCTTGAAGAAATTCTCGATCGGATCGCGGAACATGTTCTCAAGGGCGGCAGCGAACAGGATGACCAAGCCCTGAATGACCACCACGACCTCGCGGGTGATCAGTGGCATATCGAAGGCCAGCTCGGCACCGCCTTGATAAAGGGCGCCGAACAGGATGGCCGCCAACACGATTCCGACCGGGTGGTTGCGTCCCATCAGCGAGACGGCGATGCCGACGAAGCCGTAGCCGGCGACGTAGTTCAGCAGCAGCCTTTCCTGAACACCCATGATCTCGTTGATGCCGACAAAGCCGGACAGGGCGCCCGACAGCGCCATGGCCAGTATCATGTTGCGCGAGACCGAGATGCCTCCATAGACCGCTGCCTGAGGATTTGCGCCGACGGTGCGAATCTCATAGCCCCAACGCGTGCGCCAGATGAAAAAGAACACGGCGACGCAGCAGATCAGGGCCCAAATGAACGACAGGTTCAACGGCACACGCCGAAACTCTGTGCCGAAAGAGGCCAATATCTCGGTCACCGTCGGCAATGTCGCGCCATCCGCAAATGGCACGCTTTCCGGTGACTGCTGGCCGGGAGCGATCAGCACATTGACCATCAGATAGACCATCACCGCCGATGCGATGTAGTTGAACATGATGGTTGTGATGACGATGTGGCTGCCGCGCTTGGCCTGCAGATAGGCCGGGATAAAGGCCCAAGCCGCACCAAACAGGGCGCCTGCAATGATCGCGAACGGCAGCAGGATTGGCCAGGGCAGGAAGTCGCCCAGCCAAAGGCACGCAAGTCCAACGCCAAGGCCGCCAATATAGGCTTGGCCTTCCGATCCTATGTTGAACAAGCCGCAATGAAACGCGACGGCGAAGGCAAGGCCGGTAAAGATGAAGTTGGTCGCGTAGTAGAGCGTGAACGAGATATTTACGAAGTTGCCGAACGCACCGCTGATCAGCAACTGCACCGCGCGAATCGGGTTTTCGCCGATAACCAAAACCACCAGCCCCGCGACAATGAACGCGGCGACCAGATTGACGAGCGGAACCAGCCCCAGGCTGACCCATTTCGGCACATCGGCCGGTTTGCCGAAGCTGCTCATGCCGATTCCACTGCCGCTTCGGCGGTTGCTGAGGATTCAGCTTCGTCGGGGCTGATACCAGCCATCATCAGGCCAAGCTTTTGCTCGGTCGCGTCGGCGGCGGCGATCTCACCGACGATGTGGCCGTCGAACATCACCAGGATGCGATCCGACAGGCTCATCACTTCGTCAAGTTCAACGGACACCAGCAGAACCGCGCTGCCCGCATCGCGCATAGCGATCAGGCGGCGATGGATGAATTCGATGGCGCCGATATCAACGCCGCGCGTGGGCTGTCCGACCAGCAGAACCTTGGGGTGTTGCTCCATCTCCCGGGCTACGATCAGCTTTTGCTGGTTGCCGCCGGAGAAGTTCGCGGCCTTTAGCATCGGATTGGGCGGGCGGACGTCGAAATCCGCCATGTAGCGCTCGCATGTCGATATCACGGCATTGCCGTTCATGAACAACGAGCCGTTATAGTCAGAAGAACGATGGTAGCCGAGCACCGCGTTTTCGTTCGCGGTGAAGCCGGTCACCAAACCCTCATGGTGCCGATCCTCCGGCACGTGGCCAAGGCCGAGCGCCCGAGTCGTCGAAGCGTCGAAACCAGACATCTGCGTCAGATCGGTGCCCGCGATCGCGATCGAGCCGCTCTTTGGATGCATGGTGCCCGACAGGGCTGCCAGTAGTTCCGATTGACCGTTTCCGGAAACGCCGGCGATGCCAACGATTTCGCCAGAATGAACGCTGAAGGACACGTCCTTGACGCGCCGCACGCCGAGACTGTCGAAGACGTCCAGATTCTCAACGGCCAGCAACGTGTCACCGGGCGTCGCCGGTTCTTTGTCGACTCGCAGCAGAACCTTGCGGCCGACCATCAGTTCGGCCAGTTGCTCGCGGTCAGTGTCCTTGGTCGCGACGTTGGCCACGACCTCGCCCTGGCGCATCACCGTCACATTGTCCGTAATGGCCATGATCTCGCGCAGCTTGTGCGTGATCAGGATGACGGTTTTGCCTTGCTCGCGCAGTGTTCCAAGGATGCGGAAAAGCTGGTCCGCCTCCTGCGGCGTAAGCACACCCGTCGGCTCATCCAGGATCAGAATGTCGGCCCCGCGATAAAGCGCTTTAAGGATTTCGACACGCTGCTGGATGCCGACCGGCAGTTCGCCCGTGATGGCGTCGAGCGGTACCTCGAGCTGATATTCTTCCTCAAGCGCCTCAAGCGCGCTTCGGGCGGCCGCTTCGCCATGCTTGAGCGTGGCACCGCCTTCGACGCCAAGGATGATGTTTTCTAAGACCGTGAAGACATCGACCAGCATGAAATGCTGATGGACCATGCCGATGCCGACTGCGATGGCATCGTCGGAATTGTCGATCTTAGTACGCTGCCCGTTGACGTGGATCTCTCCTGAATCGGCCTCGTAGAAGCCGTAGAGGATGCTCATCAACGTCGATTTGCCGGCCCCGTTCTCGCCGATGATCCCGTGGATCGTGCCCTTTGGCACGGTCATCGAGATGTCCTTATTGGCGTGGACGGGACCGAAATGTTTGTTGATATCGCGCAACTCGATGGCCGGCGGATGACCTCCGCCGGCCGTCTTCGCTGTGCCCACGTCGCTCGTCATGCGTGCGACCGGATCAAACTCTGCCGCCGACCGTTACTCGACGGGGCAGGTGTTATCGACGCGATAATCGACGACTTCGATTTCGCCGTTCATGATGCCAATGATTGCTGAGTTGGCCGCGTTGACCATGTCATGGTCCAGCAAGCCCCAATTGTGCTCGTCGAGCGCGTAGCCCACGCCCTCTTCGGCAAGGCCCAGCACCTGGACGCCGGGTTCCCAAGTCCCATCAAGACTCGAGCTGAATGCATTGTACGCGGCGACGTCAACCCGCTTCAGCATCGAGGTCAACATCGTATCTGGATGTAGATAGTTCTGGTTGGAGTCGACGCCGATAGCCAGGTTGCCGGTGTCCTCGGCAGCTTGATAGACGCCGAGGCCCGTTCCGCCTGCGGCCGCATAGACCACGTCGGCACCACGGTCGAACTGGCTTCGTGCCAACTCACCGCCGCGCCCAGGATCATTCCAGGCTGCCGGTGTCGTGCCGGTCATATTCTGGTAGACCTCGATTTCCGGATCGGCGTAGAGCGCGCCCTGTGCATAGCCACAACCGAACGCCCTTATCAGCGGAATATCCATGCCGCCAACAAAACCGACCGCGCCGGTCTCAGACGCCAAGGCAGCCAGCATGCCAACCAAGAATGAGCCTTCATGCTCTTGGAAGATGACCGACTGTACGTTCGGCAGATCGACAACGGCATCAATGATCGTGAAGTTGGTGTCAGGGAACTCCGCCGCGACGACTTCCAGGGCCGGGGCCTGAGCAAAGCCGACGGCTATCACGATCTCGGCGCCGTCCTGAGCCATGCGGCGCAGCGCCTGCTCGCGCTGAGCCTCGTTCGTCACTTCGAACTCAGCATACTCGATGCCGGTTTCTTCGCTGAATTGCTCGACGCCGTTATAGATGCCCTCGTTGAACGACCGGTCGAACTTGCCGCCCATGTCGAATACGACAGCGGCGCTTAGGTCCTGGGCTGTGGCCGGTGCGGCAACCATCAACGCTGCAACGGCCGTGGCCGTGAAAAGCTTCCTCATGTGCCTACAAACTCCCTGTTCTTGAACGAATGTCTATTTGGAAGGCCCAGTACACCAGGATTCGGCATCGGGCCGTCAATAGATAAAACCATAACGCTGTTCGCGGCGCGACCATAGAGACTTTTCGCCAAACGGCTGCGCGGCGTCGAACAAGAGCCTCATCGGGTTCTCGCAAAGGTGATGGGTAGACGTATGACCAAGACGCACCGGCGGAGCCATATGATAGATTGTCATGAGTATCGCCCGAGATCGTTCGACGCTGTCGGCGGACTGTATCCGCGCGCCGTTTCGCCACCCGGCGGAAGAAATGGCCAATGTGGCGACCCACCTGGTCGGTTTCTTGCTGAGTGTCGCTGGCCTCGTTCTCTTGCTGGTATGGACTGCGCGGAACAATGGCGGGGCGATCCATTTCGTCAGTTTGAGCGTCTATGGCGCGACACTCATGCTGACCTTCCTGGCCTCGACTCTCTATCATTCCGCGACCGGAACGCGCTTTTCCGGCGCCTTCGAGGCTTTGGACCATACGGCGATTTTTCTCTTAATCGCCGGAACTTACACGCCTTTCTCTCTGGTAGGGCTGGGGGGCGGTTGGGGGTGGTCTTTGTTCGGTGTGGTTTGGGGGTTGGCCTTGTTCGGTATCTGCTTTCGTTTGGCGCGACGGCGACACGACCGCTGGATTATCGTGCCGATTTACCTTGTCATGGGCTGGATTGGCGTTGTCGCGATCGGCGAAATTTCGTCGGCGGTCGATCCAGCGGGGCTGTTTTGGCTGCTTCTGGGCGGCATCATCTATAGCGCTGGCGTCGCGTTTTACGCTTGGGAGAGGCTTCGGTTCAATCACGCGATCTGGCACCTTTTTGTTTTGGGGGGAAGCGCGTGCCACTTCCTTGCGATGGTTGTGATCGCGGTTCCGTCGGCAGTATGAGCCTGGATCGGAGGTCAGATGCGGAAGTAAGTTGCTTGGCGAGTGACTGGAAATCGCGGATAGTGTCCGAAAGGTTTGATTCTTAGGGTTGATTCCGAGTCACAGCGGCCTTTCGTTAGACGCGCACAGGCCATCCTATCATGTTTCCTAAAGTTATAGGTATTGATAGGAACCTACTGTACTTTCATTGAATTCGGTGGCACCTTCTCCACCGATAGTCGTTATCGCAAACTGTGTCGCAAAGTTAACGAAGTCGGAGAAGTCCGTTGGATCCCGCGCGCGCTTACCTAATCGCGATGGTTAAGCAAAACCGTGCAACCTTGGCCTCGCTGTCCCGCGCGCTAGGGCGCAACCACGCCTATCTGCACCAGTTTGTCCATCGGGGAACACCCAAGAAACTGCCTGATCGGCTTCGGCGAGAGCTTGCAGGCTTGTTGGGCACGTCCGAAGCCGTTTTGGCGGGTCCTGCGGAATCCGGCCATGAACAAGAGATCGACGGAACCGAGATGGCGGAGGGCATCGCCCCCGACAGTTTCCCAGCGCGATTGGCGATGGCAAGGGCCCAGTCGCCCTATCCCTTACCATCTACTTTCGCCGATGCGGCGCAGATCGACCGTCCTCGTTATCGGGCCTTTGAGGAGGGTGAAATCGAACCCTCGCTAGACGAGTTGGACCGTCTTTCCTGGCTGTCTGGAAAATCCTTAGATTGGCTGATTCGGGGGGAGAGCTGATGCTAGTCGCTCGTCCTAGCGAGCAATGCACCTGTTGGATCGGTCGCCGCTAGCGGTAGAAAACGTCATAAATGTGAAACAAAGCGAGTCAATAAAGGTTGTACGTTGCCAAACTGCCTTCGCTTAGCCATATTGTTTGAATATGGTTTGACAAATAGGATATTTCCTATTGTCTCACCCGTTTCTCTCATTGTGATGGTATAGGCACAACGATCATGGCTAACTCCTCCCGCCGACTGCGCGCTGTCCCGACGGCTAGCAAGAGTGAAACGTCTGATGCGCCCCCCCGCAGGCGGGTAGGTCGCCCTCGCTCCGTTGATTCACCCCATCCGATTGACATCAATATCGGCCATCGGCTTCGCTTGCGCCGCACTCTGCTCGGCTTGACCCAGACAGACCTTGGGCGCCGGGTGAATCTGACCTTCCAACAGATCCAAAAGTACGAGCGCGGGACCAATCGGATTAGCGCGAGCCGCCTGGTCGATTTCAGCCGGTCTTTGGATGTGCCGATCACCTATTTCTTCGAAGACGTCCAGGATCTGCCGCAATCGCCCATGTCGCCGGAATTGGCGGCTGCTGAAAGTGCGGGTGAGTCGACCGGCATGAAGCGTCGCGAGACCTTGGAGTTGGCGCGCGCTTACTACAGCATCGAGGATCCATTGATTCGCAAGCGCCTTGTCGGGTTGATTCGGGCCGTCGGCCAAAGGGCTGGCATCGATATCGAGGTCTAAGAGCGGCTGCGTTTTCCGGTGCCCGAGCATGGCTCGGGCTATTCTTCCACAGATTGGCTAAGTGGCTTCGTGCCGCGACGGCAGTTGCGTGCAACATCGCGCTGAGCGTTGCTTTTCGACAAGCCGGAATCTGTGAGTTACCTTTTCTTGAGCAATCAAACGCTCGCGCGATGTCATGATGATGCGACATCTTCGCTGTTTGTGTCTTCACATCGGCAACCCAGTATGCGACGACAGCGACCGATTGTCGGCGGCGCTCGGCGATGTGTACGAACATGCCCGCCGCAGCCATACAGTGTCGAACAACCGCAACTACCCGCACGCTAACTAGAGTAAGGATGGTCATGCCGCGTTTGGTCATGCAGCCCGGAATGCCCGGAAAATCAAGTGTCATGATGGTGGCGGGCTTGGCGATGATGGCTACCACCGCGATGGTTGGCGGTGCCACGGCCCAGGACGTTCCGCCCGAATTCGTCATCAACCAGTCTGGATGGGAAGGCGGCGCTCGTGCACGCTCCGAGGCTGGCGAGTTCAGCCACTGCGACGTTCGGCGCATTTTCGATGGCCAGCGAATGCTGATCGTCTCGCTCAATCGGCGCAATGAAATCAATATCGGCCTGGTCGATCCCAATTTTGAGTTCACCCCCCAGACGGGCACCAGCGCCGTCGTGATGCAGATCGACAGCGACATCAGCGCGCGAATCCCCGCGGCGCCGGGCGGCGACACGATTTTGGTCCTGGCTGCCGGTCAGTCTGACGAACTGATCGAGGCCTTAAGGCGCGGCAATGTCATGGCGTTGCAAACGGAATACGGAAACTTCCAGTTTCCGCTGACTGGCACGTTCAACGCCTTCGCCGCCCTGCGAGACTGTATCAGGGTCGCAAATGAGATTTTGCCGCCGGAGCCGACGCTCGAAGAACTGGCGGCTAACGGTCCGCCAGGTATCGGCCGGGCCGCGATGGCGACCTTGCTGCAGGCAGCAGGTATCGAAGGCGCTCTGATCGTGCCGGAAGACCAACTGCCGGATGACGAGATGGAGCTGTCGCAGGTCTGGCTGATCGGCGACGTGGTTGGCGGACTGCATCAAAGTCGGCGAGAAACCGCTACGATCGAGATCGACACATTCGTCGAAGACTATTTGGAGATTCTGGGTGAGCGCTGCATCGGTACGTTCGACGCAGCTCCGGCCGAAACCGAAATCATCGATGACCGCTATGCGTTCACGCCGGTCGATATGACCTGCAGCGGCGAAGGCGGTACCAGTGCCGTGGCGGCCATCTTCGTGCTGGATGACAACTTCTATTCGGTGTTCTTCCATGAGGGCGACGAAGAGCTGGCCGATCAAGTCTCCGAATCTACCGAGGCCCTGACTGCTCTGGTACGTCAACTCGCTGTCGATAGTCTCGAAGAGAGCTCCGATAGCGAAGGAGAAAGCGAAACCTCGGGCGAGACAGGCGCCGAGCCGGATGCCGCAACAGAATCCGAGGCAGAGCCTGAAGAGGAGCCGGCAGCCGAGGCGGAGCCGGCCGACAACGCGCAGACGGATGCGACTGACGCCGAGCCGTCGGCTGAGCCAGAAGCCGAGACGTCGGAACCGTCAGGCGACGAGAGCACCGACCAGGATTCGGAACCCGCGTCAGACACGACGAACTGACCATCTGGCAACCCACCGGCCGACAACCGGCTGTTTGGCCGTGCGCCGGCCGCCGCCTACTATGCTAGGGTAGTTTCGGGCAGGCTCTTAGCCGAGGATCCGCGACAACAGGGAGGCGGGCTTGAGCGATACCAGGGGCGGACCGAAATCCAAGCCGGCCAAAGCGCCGCTGCATGACGCGAGCCAGATCGAGGCGGTCG